>NZ_CAXBAE010000002.1:0-484796 GCF_963973825.1 uncultured Haliea sp. | reverse complement strand
TTACCACTTTGAGCTTTGTACGACTGAAGTCATGGGTTGTTCAGAGCATCCCTAACGGGTCGTCTAAGTCCAGATTTCAAAACGATCGCCGATTTCAGAAAAGATAATGGCGGAGCAATTCGCAAAACCTGCGCCCAGTTTGTTGTCCTTTGCCGTCAGTTTGAACTGTTTGAGCACTCCACTCTGGTTATAGATGGCAGTAAGTTCAAGGCACTCAATAGTCGAGATCGAAACTACACGCCTGGAAAGCTTAAGGCGCGCATTGCCCAGACTGAAGAGCGTGTTGTCCGCTATCTTGACGAACTTGATCGGGCCGACCGGCAGCCTGACTCATTACCTCAGGCGCGAATTGAACATTTAAAGGAGCGCCTGGCGGCCGCAAAAGGGCTGTTGAAGCGGCTGGATTCCTTAAACGAGGTTATTGAACAGTCGCCCGATCACCAGGTTTCCCTGACTGACCCGGACGCCCGCTCTATGGCAACCAGTGGAAAAGGCACTGGAATTGTAGGGTACAACGTGCAGGCAGCAGTGGATGCGAAGCACCACATCATCGTAGCCCATGAAGTGACAAACCTGGGTCACGACCGATCTCAGCTGGGGAATATGGCTAAACAAGGGAAGCAGGCAATAGCCAAGGACGATGTCACTGTCTTTGCAGATCGTGGTTATTACAGCGGCGTAGAAGTACTTAAGTGCGAGCAGGAAAATATTACCGCGCTAGTTCCAAAGGTATTAACTTCAAATAGTAAAGCGGCGGGTCGTTTCGATAAACGGGACTTCGTCTATAACGCCGAAGAAGATGAATACGAGTGTCCAGCGGGCAAAATAGCAAAATATAGATTCAGTTCTCAGGATAAGGGTTTGAACGTCCGGCTCTATTGGACATCTGAATGCCCGGCTTGCCCAATCCGCGAAAAATGTACGACGTCCGATTATCGACGAATTCGACGGTGGGAGCATGAGGCTGTGATGGATCGAATGCAAGATCGATTGGATAATTTGCCTGAAGCGGCAAGAATTCGGCGACAAACTGTCGAGCACCCATTTGGAACGCTAAAAGCATGGATGGGTGCGACGCATTTTTTGACTAAAACGCTCCCAAGAGTGAGTACGGAGATGAGCTTGCATGTATTGGCCTACAATATGAAGCGCATGTTGAGTATTTTCGGTACGCGGCGATTGGTGCAGGCGATCCAGGCCTGAAAACCTGACCCCTATATTTTTGAGAAAATAATTAGGCCGGCTGGCCAGGATTTGGAATTGGTAGTGAACCAACGTTTCGGCGAGTTTTCACACAGGCTGGACCCAAAGCGGACCCCACGTAGCGGGTCGTGCCTGGCAGGTGGGGCCAGCTCTGAGGGAACCCCGGGGTGTTAATCGCGCTGTTCTTTGCTGGTGGACGGCATGATTAGAGAATCTTCGAGCTCCGTAGTGAAACTCCAGTTAAAAAAGGACGCCGAGAGTTATTATGGATTTAGATCCCTACCTTATTGATGAGATAAAACACGGCAAGGTCGCGTTACTTTTCGGTTCGGGTGCTTTATACGGTGCAAAGTTCCCAGACGGCAAAGGACTTATACTTGGCGATGACCTGAAGCTTGAAATTTGCGAGCAGTTCTTGGGAGGTGAGTATAGAGAAGAGACCTTACAGTTTGTATCTGAACTCGCAATAAATAAATGTGGTTTATTCAAGCTACAGGACTTCATTGCGGAAAAGTTTGATGGCGTAGAGCCGGGTGAGTTCCACAAAAAAATTGCTCAGTTCAAATGGAGGGCACTATTCTCAACTAACTACGATCTCCTCATTGAAGACTCCTACAGATTGGCGACCGATAGCTTACAGAAATGCAGGTCAATTGTCTCAAACAATGACCCACTTGATGAAGCAAGTCGCACCGACGAATTTGTCCCATTGGTTAAATTGCACGGGTGTGTTACACGTCGTCGGGATATGGCCATTCCGTTAATATTGACTATTGATCAGTACAATGATTGTTTGGCCAATCGAGACCGTCTTTTCAAGTTTCTTTATCAAGTCGCGTATGAAAACACGATGGTGTTTGTTGGCCATAGTCTAAAGGACCCCAACATCCGACATGTTATTTCCCTTATAGATAAGGAGGTGAAAGAAGGAAGGCCACGCTATTATCTGATAAAGCCGGGAGCACGCCAGCCAGAAATCGAGCTTTGGCAATCACGGAGAATTACGGTGCTCGATTGTGGGCTGGAAGATTTTATAAATGCTATAGAATCGTCTGTGAGTACCAAGGAAAGACGGCTATCCCTGGCATTACCTCCGAGATCACATCCAATACAATCGAAGTTCACTCGTAATGTTGAGCCGAACGCCGAGTTAATATCCTTTCTTTCAAATGATGTGGATTATGTGGCAGGGTCTAATATTAATCAGGAGGGAGACGTACGAGCGTTTTATAGCGGTGCAGGGCAGGAATGGTTTCCTGTTACAAACTGCCTTGATGTCAGACGAACATTGGGCAAGAAAATATACTCAGAGGTGATTCGGGTAGCGGAATCAGAAAGAGAGTCAGGCGTAGAGTTTTACGTGGTAAAAGGAGAGGCTGGCTCTGGAAAATCTGTATTGTTAAGGCGCCTATGTCACGACTCAGCCTTGGAAGCCGGGTTGCTGTGCTTGTATGCACGTCCACTCGCAAATATTACCTTTGAAAAGTTGGAGTTTATTTATCAATTAACCAAGGAGAGGATTTTTCTTTTCTGGGATAATACAGCCGCAAACGTTGTTCCTATGGCAAAGATCCTCCGAGCAGCAAGAAAATCCGAGATACTTCTCACGATCATAACTTGTGAGCGCTATACAGAATGGAATGGCAAGTGCGAGGAAGTACTAGATTCATATCTCACAAGAAATTACCTGCTCCCATATCTTGGCCCTATGGAGATCGAAGAGTTGGTTGGTCTTCTTGACAGGCACAATTGTTTAGGGCCAGCACTGGAGCCTCTGACTCATCAGGAGAGATTAGGGAAGTTCGAGCAGAGTTACGGCCGTCAGTTACTGGTAGCTCTACACGAAGTTACGATGGGCGCTAGCTTTGAAGATATCATTCAAAACGAATATGACGCGTTACAACCGGATCAAGCCAAGTTGCTGTACAGAACTGTTTGCGTGCTCAACCGGCTTAGAATTCCTGTGCGCGCTGGGCTTATATCAAGAGTTTTTGGAATCACATTTGAAAAGTTTCAGAAGGACTTCTTTCGGCCTTTACAGAAAGTGGTTTTGACATACGGGTCGACTGATACAGATGTTCACTATATGGCTCGGCACTCGGAGATCGCGGAGATAGTTTTTCAGCGCTGCTTTGACACTGACATTGATCGCTATCATGAGTATGTACGGTTGATCGAGGCTTTAAATATATCCTTTGAATCAGACAGGCGGTCGTATCGGCAGCTGATAAAGGCGCGAAATTTAGTCGATATATTCTCTGACTATCAAGATGTGAGAAGAATATATGAAAAAGCTCTCGAAGAAATAGGGCGTGATTCCTATCTACTCCAGCAGATGGCAAACTTCGAGCGGATACGTGATAGTGGAAACCTTAGCGAAGCCGTGTCACTGTTAAAAGAAGCAGCACATGCTGCACCCCATGATCAGTCTATACTACATTCACAAGCTCTTGTATGGCGAAAGAGAGCCGAATTAGCGGAGGAAATTGCTGTTCGTGAACAATTCAGGAGAGAGGCCAGGGGTATACTCAATAGCCTTGCTAGCAGTGGGGGTCATACGCCACACATAGATTCCGGGCTGATAGAAATAGCTTTGGACAATCTCAGTGACATATTAACTGATTCAGATTTGCCTGAAAAAACAATTGATGAAGCAATACGAGATATAGAGAAGGTAGTGAGTGAAAGTCAGAAGCGCTTTCCCACCGAGGATTACCTTCTGTCACTTGAAGCAAGATTTGCGGCAATGTTGCGTGACGAGCCAAGGGCGACGAGAGCGTTGCAGGCGGCGTTCAGTAAGGATTCACGTGATCCGTTTATCGCAATACGGCTGTCTCGAATTCATCTCGATAACAAGGATTATCAACAAGCGGAACTTGTATTGAAAACCTCTCTAGATCAAAGGAGAGGAGATAAGAGATTGAATTTTGCTTACGGCGAATTACTCCGTAAGACCGTTTCTGGTAGCTCAGATAGGAAGGCATACTATTACCAGAGAGCATTTGCTCCAGGCGATCAGAACTATCAAGCTCAATTCTGGTTCGCACGTTTTGCTCTTGAATCCACCGACACGAAGTTGCTTGAAAAGTCTATTTCAGCTTTTTCTTCTCTTAGAAGGGCGAGAGTTTCTCATGAAATGCGAATTAAGGTTCGTGATATTTTCGGTGAGTATGAAAATCCTAAACGTATTAGAGGAAGCTTGGTAAGAAAGGCTGCAACGTACGCACTTTTTAGAATCGCTGAGTTGCCGCTCAACGTGTTCCTACATGAGAATAATGTAGTAGACGATGTTTGGGAATTACTCGAAATGGGTGAGCAAGCTACATTCGAAGTCGGCTATAGTTATTCAGGGTTAGTCTGTGTCAACTTGGAGCTAGTGTGAACTTAATAGGGAAACGAGACAATACTAATGTGTTTACACGTAGGAATCGGCGCATGGACGGCGAACGTATTCGTTCGGTGAACTGATCGAGGATATCGATTTCTTGCTAGTGTAATGTCCGCTCCTGGCTAATGGGGACAAAGGATGAATCGTGATTGCATGGATCGTTCGGTTATCTAGGTTGAATTGCGGGCGATAATCGCTAACACGGCGATTGCTGGCTATAAATGGTTTTGCTGTCGGCTTCGATTCTCGGATTAGCCGGAATGGCGTTTTCCGACCTAGTCTGGCTATTTGCTGCTAGGCATCACATCGGAGATACATATGGAATTCGAACAAGTTATCATTCACTGTAAAACCTTGAAATCGGAAGTGGACAAACTTGGTGATTCAGACGGTGCAAAACTAAAAGGTCTTAAGGCTCGAATCTTTGATTTTCTATCTAAAGCTGGTGGTTCCAATAATACTTTTCTGAAGCAAATTTCTAGTGTGAGTAACAGCGGCACTGCTTATCAAAAGAACGTAGTAAGCGAGGTCTTGAGCTCGTTCATAGCACATATGGAAAGTGGGCTTGTTGGTGGAATTAGTCCGAAGAGACAAGCTGAACTAGATGTCGTCTCAGACCTGCTAGAACAAGCAAATTCATTACTCGAAAACGCCAAGGTGCATCCCGCAGCGCCTGCGGTTCTCATTGGTGCCACGCTCGAAGAGTTCTTAAGAACTTGGATCGAAGAAGAAAGTTTAAGTCTCGGAGGTAAAAAGCCTGGCTTAGACGCCTATTGCAAAACATTGCGAGAGCAGGAGCTTATTACTAAGCAAGATGTAAAAGACATCACAGCGTGGTCTGGCATACGAAATCACGCCGCACACGGGGAGTGGTCGGAAGTTGAAGATAGATCGCGCATACGTCTAATGCTCGAGGGAGTAAACCTATTCATAAGGCAAAGAACGGCGTAAAAATACCTAACAAACAAAGGCTGCATCGCGTTCCCGGCTGGACGCGCTAACACACGCGGCTGATTGGGTCGCTAACAAACGTCCGCTTCTGGCCGGAACTGGCACCCAGGTAATCGGATAGCCACTGTACCCTTGCTGGCAGAGTAGGTGTTAGACGATCTTCCGCAGCGAGGATAAACTGGTTGCATGGCGATAGAGCGAGAAGCGATACCTGTTTATGAACGGATCGGGGAAGGGTATGCCGAAAGACGGCGCGCTGACCCGGGTTGGCTTATGCAGATTCATAGTGCGCTGGCCGGCGACAGCTTTCTTCTGAATGTCGGAGCTGGGTCTGGATCTTACGAGCCAATGGACCGGATGGTCGTCGCCTTGGAGCCATCTGAGCTGATGATTGCGCAGCGCCCGCCGGGGTCTGCTCCAGTTGTACGGGGGCGAGCGGAAAGACTTCCCTTCGCAGATCGATGCTTTGATGCAGCGTTGGCAGTACTTACCGTCCATCACTGGGACGACCCTGAAGCTGGATTGGCCGAACTTAGTCGCGTGGCTGCGAAGCAGGTCGTCGTTACCTGGGATCCGAGCGTGTTCGCATCCGAGTTTTGGCTGGTTCGTGACTACCTACCCGAGGCAGAAAATCGGGAGCAGGGGCTAGCGACTATATCAACGGTTCAACATTGCCTTAGGAATGCGGTCTCCACTCCTATGCCTGTCCCTTTCGGCTGCACGGACGGATTCTTTGCTGCTTACTGGCGGCGTCCACATGCATATTTGGACGAGCGGGTTCGTAACGCGATCTCCGGACTCGCGCTGCTGGATCAGCGGTTGGTGAAGTCGGCGATGGGGCGCTTGGCATCCGACCTTGCTGATGGTTCATGGTACGAGCGATATTCTGAACTAACCGGGTTAGAGCAACTCGACCTTGGCTATAGAATTGTTGTCGCAGAGTCATGATCACAAAATATCGTCTACCAATTGGGTCCCGGCTAGCGAGAAGATGCTACTGAAGGTGGTGGTCCAACAACCACACGTTGGCTTGTCAAGATAATGAGATTGTAGGCGTCGCCAATCTGAGGCACTATCTTAATCATGGATTACGACGTGCCGGTGCTCATACCGGCCTTGTTCTCCGGCCCTTACATCGAGGCAAAGCATTGAGAGACCTACTGTTGAGGCTATCGATTGGGGGAGTCATGGAATTCCGGATCGCAGTTCCGTCGCCACCGCTATGCGCGGCGTTAAGGTTTTGAGTATGGCGTCCAAAGCCTTACAAACATTTGAGCATACAATTCAAGATGCGAATGATCTGCTGACCCACTTTGACTCCCTGAACAAAAGTCCTCCGCCGCAGGAAATTGAAGTTCT
This sequence comes from uncultured Haliea sp., assembly GCF_963973825.1. Lineage (NCBI taxonomy): Bacteria > Pseudomonadati > Pseudomonadota > Gammaproteobacteria > Cellvibrionales > Halieaceae > Haliea > uncultured Haliea sp. Next base: position 477,895 of record NZ_CAXBAE010000002.1, on the reverse strand, counting down.
GAAGCGGGCAAGCTTGGTCATGGCACTGGCCGCGTTGGAGGCCTACTTTGAGGATCTTCTTTCTGAGTCCGTGGCTGTTCTATGCCACCAACAGACCGCAGGCGAAAGGTTGTCGGATTTCTTCCAAACATCACTCGACAATGATCTAACGACGTTCCATACACCCAGCACTGACCGTGTACGGCCAATGTTCGTGAAGTATCTCGGTTATGACGTAACCGAAGGGTGGTCCTGGAACAACTGTACTCCTGCGATGGCAAGGAAAGAGCTGAATCGTCTAGCGAAGAAGCGTGGAGATATTGCGCACAGATCTCAGCGCCCCCTTCCAAATCAGCCAATGCCGCATGCTGTTACGCGGGATGAAATGCGAAAACATATCTATTTCATTAAAGAACTCGCAAAGGCAACTGACGTATACGTTCAAGAAAACTCAAGCATCTCTCTAACGCCGGCGTCAAAAAGCGGCGCGGCTTAGCCTGTCGTCAGCAAACGTCCGCTTTTTGCCGATTACAGTCCTCAGATAACAGGGGTGGATCGCATCCACGGCCTGCTATACACCATTAGTTCTGTGCTCCTTCCACGACGGCTGCAGCCAGTTGGTTGCGGGTTTCCGTGGCCTGGCTCAAGCGTTCCTTGAGTTGGTCGCAGAGTGCCATGAGTTCATGGACTTTTTGGACAATGCGGTGTTGTTCCTCTATCGGTGGTAATGGGGCTAGCAATGAGCCGATATGTTTCTGGTTGACGGTTTTTTGTCCCGCAGTGCTGACAAACAAATCCTCGATACGTGACCTAACCAAATTTGTCGAGCCAGCTAGGGCGAAAAATCGCGGGTCGATAATTTCTGAGTCTGTTCGCATGCGGATAAAGTGGTCACAGAAAATACCATCGAAAGGCTCCTCGACTGGTATGAAGCGGCCAACTAAGTCTGCGCTACCATTGACACGAATAATCAGTATGTGGCCTTCCCTGACAGCGTATTTGCTTATCGAACTATTGCTTATAAGCAAGCGCCTAGGGTCGTTCAGTGTAATCTGGAGATTCGTGATGTCCGCGAGCCTGAGAACTATTACCTCAGAGCCAGATTTATCCCCTCTGCTGGAAGCGCCATTTTGAAAGTCTGGCAACAAGTCTGAAACCCGAACCCAAGACCAATTTGCGGGCAAGTTGAAGGGGGCATCTATCTTTTCCGATATGCATTGCCTACTACTGCCTTTCAGTTTACCTTGCTGAACTAGTTGTGCTCGCTTGCTTTCTATTTTCTGAAGTAGTGGTGACGAATCCGCGGAACTAAAGTTTTGCTCCACCAGCCGCCCCATCACTGCCAGTTGCAGGATGGTTTGCTTGAGCTTGTCGATGCTCTGTTCGGTTGTGAATAGGGTGTCGAAGTGGGCGGCGAGGCGGGCCCAGTTGTCGGCCAGTTCGGTGGCTTTTTCGGATTGGGTGAGTGTACCGAGCAGGGTGTCCACAAGGGTTTCGTGGGCTTCGAGCTGGTCGCTGGTATGCTGTTCCAGCCGGTCGCAGAGGGCCATGAGTTCATCGACTTTTTGGACGATGCGGTGTTGTTCTGTTTTCGGAGGCAATGGCATCGCCAGTGCTTGAATCTGCGCTCGAGAAACATTTTTCATGGAGCTGCTGGTTCCACCTGCTACCGACAAATAGTAAGCCCTAGCATATGAGCTGTTGTTGAAAAGATTCACATACAATGGATCAACATGCTGGCTAAACACAAACCGAATTATCTTGTCGCTCATCATCAGCCTTCTTGGCGCTCCCTCGGGCACAACGACGGAACGCGCGACCAGTTCAGCTGTATTTGCTCTTGAAATTAGAAAATCAGAGGGTTGAACCTGATATTCAGGTCTGGGAGTTAAATTGTCCGGCAGCTCTTTGTTCTCACTGGGCTGAAATTGTCCCCACGTAACTGCACTGACCTTCAACACCCCCCAGTTCTCGTTTTCTCGGGGAGTATCATGACACTTCGGGCTCCAGCCGGCTTCAGAGTGGAGCGCAAGATTCCCGAGCCTTACCCATTGCCAGGATTCTGGTATCTCAAATGCTTTGTCTGAGTCATCAACCGATGGGACTCGTTTTGGGAATCTTATGCATCCTTGCTTAACTAGATTTGCGATTTCGTCATCAATGCTTTCCAGTATGCTGGATGCAGGCTCATCCTCCGCATCCTGTTTTACCAGGCGTCCCATCACGGCAAGCTGAAGGATCAACTCACGCAGCTTCTTGATCCCGGTCAGCTCAACCTTGCCGTTACTCACTCGGCCACTGCTGGATTTCTTTGTGACTGCCCCGGTCCACAATTCCAGATGCTCGGTAATCAGCTCCCGCGCACTCACGCCGCATCTCCCTCGCTGTTTTCATCGCGGTTGTGAGAAAGCGCATCGGCCAGGATATCCCGCAGCTGGTGGCGGATTTCCTGGATTTCGGCCTGTTGCTGCTCGTACCTGGCCAGCAGTTCATCCGGGTCGTGGCTGACCCGTTCGCCCTGATGGGGGTTCTTGATGTCCAGGTTGTAGTTGCGGGCCTTGATGTCGTTGATGGATACCTTCCAGGCCTGCTCGGTTTCCTCGCGGCTGGCGAAGCCGTCCGTCTCGGTGCCCCACCAGTCGATTTCGGTCTGGAACTCGACGAACTTCATGGGCCTGGTTTTGCTGTAGCTTTTGTAGCCTTCCGGATAGGGGTGCTCGTAGTACCACACAGTTTCCGTGGGCTTGCCCTTGGTGAAGAACAGCAGGTTGGTCTTGATGCCCGTGTAGGGGTTAAACACGCCGTTGGGCAGGCGCACGATGGTATGCAGGTTGCACTCTTCCAGCAGCTTTTCCTTGAGGCGGGTTTTCATGCCTTCGCCGAACAGGAAGCCGTCTGGCAGCACTACGGCGGCGCGGCCACCGTCCCGCAGCAGGTGAATGAACAGGGTCATGAACAGGTCCGCGGTTTCCCGGGTGCGGAAGGCGCTGGGGAAGTTGGTTTCAATGCCGTCTTCTTCCATGCCACCGAAGGGCGGGTTGGCCACAATAACGTCTACCCGCTCCTTCGGGCCCCAGCTGATCAGCGGGCGGGCCAGGGTGTTGTCGTGCTTGATCTGGTCCGGCACCTCGATGCCGTGGAGGATCATGTTGGTGGTGGCCAGCAGGTGCGGCAGGGGCTTCTTTTCTACCCCATGGATGCTGGCCTGGAGGATGCGCTCGTCCTCGGGGGTTTTCACATAGAGCTTGCGCTTGTGCTCGATAGTGCAGGTGAGAAAGCCGCCGGTGCCGCAGGCGGGGTCCATCACCTTCTCCGCCAGCTTCGGATCCACCCGATCCACCATGAACTCGGTGACCGCCCGCGGGGTGTAGAACTCACCGGCGTTCCCGGCGCTCTGCAGGTCCTTCAGCAGCTGCTCGTACATGCCGCCGAATTCGTGGCGCTCCTGGGCCTTGTTGAAGTCCACCCCCTCCTGGAGCTTGTTGATGACCTGGCGCAGCAGCTGGCCGGACTTCATGTAGTTGTAAGCGTCCTCGAACACGTTGCGCACCACGAAGGCGGTCGGCGTCTGGCTGTGCTTTTCCAGGTTCTGCAGGCCCGGGAATAGGTCGTTATCGATAAAGGCCTTTAGCTCGTCGCCGGTCATACCCTCCGGATCCGCCGCCCAGCTGCGCCAGCGCAGCCGCTCGGGAATCGGCGAGCGGTAGTCGTCGTCCAGCAGCTCCCACTCCAGCTCCCGGTCATCGAAAATCTTGAGAAACAGCATCCAGACCAGCTGGCCGATGCGCTGGGCGTCGCCATCCACGCCAACGTCCTTGCGCATGATGTCCTGAATGGATTTGATGGTGGTGCTGATTGACATGCGGGATTCCAGTTCCAGATTTCAGTGGGTGCTTGAATGCAAAGTTCCAGCCTGACCCCGGTCCATGGACCGAGGACAGGCAGGGTGCCGTGTGTTGCTGGTTTGTCCGCTCACCCTTCGTTGGCGCTTGCGTAGAGCGCCGCTTCCAGGTCGTGCACGGCCTGCTGGTAATGGGCTTTGTCGCCAAAGGCCTGGACCAGCTCCATCGGTGCGCCGAGCTGGCTGAAGGGGTCGAGCTGCAAGATTTTGATGTCTTCAATGGACTCAATACCGGTGTCGGCATACTTGTCCAGCAGGGCTTCCAGTACCTGGCGGGCCACGCCTTCGTAGCGGGCAAAGTAGTTGCACTTTCTCACCTGCTCGGCTCTCTCGCGGCGCGACAGCGGCGGCTGGTCAAAGGCAACGTGGCAGATCAGGTCGAAGGGATCGAGGGGCTTCTTGAGCTTCTTCTCCACCTCGTCGGCCAGTGGCTCCCACAGCACGCCCTGGCTGGCCAACTCCTCGATAATTGCCTGCTTCTGCTCGGCACTGCTCCAGCGGCGCAGAAAATCGTCCAGGGAGGCGAACTGCCTGAGCACGCACTGGCGGGTGTAGTCGCGCAGGGTCTCGGTGATCAGCTTGCCGTCGGGGCCGTAGTACTGCACTCGTTCAGCGATAATCCGGATCGGCACATTGTTGACCACATAGCGGGTACGTCCCCCCGGTCCCGGTCCCTCACCCGGTGGTTCCGGGGGCTCGGGCAAGCCCGCGCCGGGCTCTCCTGTGGTATCACCAGGCTCTCCTTCAGTACCCGGCTCATCCGGCGGCACCGGTGATTCGTCGCCGTGAGGGCAGTAGATCTGCACCGGATCGCCGTCGAAGGCCGGGTCGGCGAACAGCTCGGTGGCCTTCTTGAAATCCATGATGGTGAACCAGAATTTGCCGTAGTCCTCGTTGATGCGGGTGCCGCGGCCAATAATCTGCTTGAATTCGGTCATCGATTGGATGTGCTGGTCCAGCACAATCAGCTTGCAAGTCTGGGCATCCACCCCGGTGCTCATCAGCTTGCTGGTGGTGGCAATCACCGGGTAGCGCGACTCCGGGTTGATGAAGTTGTCCAGCTCCGCCTTGCCTTCTTGCTCATCACCCGTAATGCGCATCACGTACTTGCGGTTCTCCTTTACCCGCTGAGGGTTCAGGTTGACCAGGGCGGAGCGCATGCGCTCGGCGTGGTTGATGTCGTCGCAGAACACGATGGTCTTCTGGAAAGGGTCGGTGGCCTCCAGATAGTCGGTGATTTTCTGCGCCACCGCCTCAGTGCGCGCCTCGATCACCAGCTGGCGGTCCATGTCCTTCAGGTTGTAGACCCGGTCCTCAATCAGTTCGCCGAACTTGTCGCGCATGCCCTTCGATGGGCGCCAGCCTTGCAGGTCCTTGTCGAAGTCGATACGCACCACCTTGTAGGGGGCCAGGAAGCCATCGTCGATGCCCTGTTTCAAGCTGTAGCTGTACACCGGCTCGCCAAAGTAGTGAATGCTGGAAACCTCGCGGGTTTCCTTGGGGGTGGCGGTCAGGCCGATGTGGGTGGCGGCGGAGAAGTAGTCCAGAATCTCGCGCCAGGCGGAATCCTCGGCGGCACTGCCCCGGTGGCACTCGTCGATCACCACCAGGTCGAAGAAATCCGGGGAGAACTGCTTGTAGATGTTCTGCTCTTCCTCGCTGCCGGTCACCGCCTGATAGAGGGACAGGTAGACCTCGTAGGAGGTGTCGATCTGGCGCCTGCTGATCTTGGTCATTGCCTGACCAAAGGGTTTGAAGTCGTTGTTCTTGGTCTGGTCCACCAGGATATTACGATCGACCAGAAACAGGATGCGCCGCTTCTGCCGCGACTTCCACAACCGCCAGATGATCTGGAAGGCAGTGTAGGTCTTGCCGGTGCCGGTAGCCATCACCAACAGGATACGGTCCTGCCCGCGGGCCACGGCCTCCACGGTGCGGTTGATGGCCACCGCCTGGTAGTAGCGCGGCGCCCGGCCACTGCCGTCGTCGTAGTAGGGCTGCTCCACCACCGCGCGTGCCGGGCCGGCGACGCCTTTGTATTGGCAGTAACGCTCCCACAGATACACCGGGGAGGGGAACTCGTCCAGGCTAAGGGTGGTTTCGGTGGCAGGCCCCATGCCGGTGCGGTCGTGGAAGAGGAAACCGTCGCCATTGCTGCTGAAGACGAAGGGCACATCCAGGGCATCGCTGTAGGCCAGAGCCTGCTGCATGCCATCGCCGAGACTGTGGCTATTGTCCTTGGCCTCGATTACCGCGATGGGCTGGTTCTGCTGGTAGCTCAGCACATAGTCGGCACGCCGCTGCTTGCCCCTGGAGTGCAGGCGGCCGCGGACGATGACGCGACCGGCGGTGAAGGTGACCTCTTCGCGGATCTGGGTTTGGAGGTTCCAGCCCGCCTGGATCAGCGAGGGTGTGATGAACTTGGTGCAGATGTCCCTCTCGCTGAATTGCTTCTTATCCATGCCTGAGACAGCCTGCTCGTCCATTCATCGGGGCTTTTCGTTGTTGGCTGGACTATAACACCCACGACGAATGGGTCCAAAACATGCCGTGTGGTGATCGTGATCCAGGTACGCTCCACGACTTGCAGGAAAATCACCGGCTCGGAATCAGATTGGCTACACTCAGGGACATAGTCCTGCCGGAGACAGGCTCGATGTGTGGCCGTTTCAACGTTACCGAGATGCCCGGCCTCCAGAACCTGCTGGATTCTCTGGGCATCGATGTACGCTTACCACCGCCCCGCTACAACGTCGCGCCCACCGAAGATGTGCTGCTGCTTCACGACGGGCAGGGGGAATTGGCCCGCTGGTGGCTCACCCCCTCATGGGCAAGAGAGGTCAGCACGAAATACAGCATGTTCAATGCCCGCGCCGAGTCGCTGGCCCAAAGCCCGGCATTCCGCGGTCCTTTCAAGAGTCAGCGCGGCATCGTCCCCATGAGTAGCTTTATTGAGTGGCGTACAGATCAAGGCCACAAGCAGCCGTGGTTGATCACCAACAAAGACAGCACCCTGGCCGTGGCGGCACTGTGGGATGTCTGGCGAGGTCAGCCGGCCCCCTTGCTGTCTTGCACCCTGGTCACCACAGAAGCTGCCCCAGAGTTCCAGCCCTGGCATTCGCGAATGCCAGTGATGCTGTCGCGGGAGGAGTGCGTCCGCTGGCTCGACAATGCCGAGGAGATACTTCCCGCTGATCCGCTATTTCGTGCGGAACTAAAATTCCCGTTGGCCCTGCACCCGCTGGCGTCGGGTATTGGCAATTCCCGGAACAAGGATGCGGCATTGCTGGAGCCGGTCGGGAAAGTGGTGTGGCTTGAGGGTAGGTGATGGCTACAATGAGCCTCTCAGTGGCCGCCACGGCCCAGCTGACGCGCTGATCTACGTCTATCGATTGCATAAGCTGAGCTTGGTGTGAGGGCGGGACGCGATTACTGGGAGTGCTGATGTACCATTTTCGCTTTATGGGGATTAATGTAGGGATAGATCTTAAATACTATCTAAGTCATTGAATTTATTGCGCTAGTGGTGCCGGAGATATCCGCGGGCAGGGATACCGGCTGCTCATTGCTGTGTGGATCAATGAGTCGCCTCCAAGTGTGCCATCGAGGTAGGTCTGGGCAGTTGTTGGTCACTTTTTAAGCGTTTATTTTATGGCGGGAATATTGGCGGTAACTGAGCATTACCGCCTGTAACTCATTGATTTATAAGGGATAGTGGCGGTGGGCCAGGGATTCGAACCCCGGGAGGGGATAAACCCTCAACGGTTTTCAAGACCGCCGCTTTCGACCACTCAGCCAGCCCACCGTGTTTGTTTTCCCGCCTTCAGCGAGAGAGCGCGATTATACAGTCCCTGCCAACGCGCACAAGCCCTGGCGGGCCGGTGCGCAGCAAAAGCAGTGCGTCTAGCCCTCGGATACACCGCTTGCGGCGGCGCCAGGGCGAGGCCCCCGTGGGTCATTGCTGGCGCGCGGCGCCACCTGGCCGCTGGCAGCCACAGGTGGGAACTGCTCTTCGCGGAACAGCGTCAGGTGCGCGGTGGTAATCGCCACCTCCTGCACCTGTCGCGGTGCCACGCGAGGGTCGTTGGCAGCGCGTCCGTCTGCGGTGAGACCAGCCGGCCGCGCCACAGGGGCTTCCGACGCAGCGGCTTCGGGAGCCGGTGCAGCGGGGGCCGGAGCAGGTTCCGCCGCCGGTGCCTCTGCGAGCTCAGGCGTTTTGGCCGCCTCGTCCGGCTCCGCGGGCGTGGGCGCTGCCGTATCGGGTTGCGCCTCGGCTGTCATCGCGGCGCTGTGCTCGCCATTTATGCTGCTGGCAGCGTCGGTTTTGGTGCTGCTCTCCACCTGCGCCGCCAATGGCGTGCTGTCGAGCACTTCTGCGGCGCTGACCGGCTCGCTGGCCGGCGCGTCTGCGGGTGCTTCGCTGTTGTCCACAGCTGTCTGTGCAGTGTCGGCCTGCGCTGTGTCACCGGTGTCGGCATCCGTCTGCGGACGGCTGCGGCGGCGACGGCGAGGTTCGCTACGCTTCATGTCCGAGGGGCGTTTGCGTGGCTTGCTGCCTTCTTCACTGGAGTCGTCTTGCCGGGCTTCCTGCTGGCGTCTGGCATAGGCTTCCAGGCTATCGTCATCGGAAGCATCTGCATCGACATCCGACTGGTCCTCTACCGGCACCACAGTGCGCTCGGCATCTGGGCGACGACGCCCTTTGCCACCGCGCCGCCGCGAACGCGAGTTGCCGCTGGATTGGCGCTCTTCTGAGGAGTCGTCCTGTGACCGGTTGCGTGACTCCGCTTTCTCGCCCCTGGTGGGCTGTGCGGATGCATCAGCCGCCTCATCCCGATCGTTGCGAGCCTGGTCGGCGTTGCGTGCATTGTTGCCATTGCGGCGGCGACCACCGCGGCTGCGTTTGCGTCCACTGCGCTCACTACTGTTCTCGCTTTTCTCGCTGTCTGGCTCCGCAGCGACGGCTTTTCGCGCCTTTGGCTTGGGCGCCGGCTCTTCCGCCTTCGCCGGCTCGCCGAACAGCATGCCCATCAGTCGCGTCACAAGGCCGGGCTTCACCGCGGGCGCGGCGGGTTCAGCAGCCTTGGTGGTAGCTCCCTTGCCGCCGCGCTTACGCTTCGGTGCAGGTGCTTCGGCGGTGGTTTCCTCCCGCTCGGGCGCCGGTTGTGGCGCAGGCATCTGCGGCGCAACACGTTGCACTGCGGCCTCCTGCTGAGGAATGTTGGCGGAGTGAGAATCGCTGATAAGGTCGGTATCCGGCACCGCGATATCGATGGAGTAACTCACGGTGCGGTCTTCGCTGACTTCGTCGTCGCGCAGGCGCTGCACTTCAAAGTGCGGTGTTTCAAGATTCGGATTGGGAATCACCAGCAGTCGCGTGCGGCTGACAATTTCGATATCGGAGAGGGCTGAGCGTTTCTCGTTGAGCAGGTATGCCGCCACATCCACGGGGACGATGGCGCGCACCTCGGCACTGCGGTCCTTGATGGCTTCTTCTTCCATCAGGCGCAGGATGGATAGCGCGAGAGACTTGGTGTCGCGGATAGTGCCCTGACCTGTGCAGCGCGGGCAGACAATGGCGCTGGTTTCCCCCAGAGACGGACGCAGCCGCTGGCGCGACATCTCCAGCAGGCCAAACCGCGAGATGCGCCCCACCTGGACGCGTGCGCGGTCCAGCTCCAGCGCATCGCGCATGCGGTTTTCGACAGCGCGCTGGTTGCGTGCGGCCAGCATGTCGATGAAGTCGATGACCACCAGGCCACCCATGTCCCGCAGCCGCAGCTGGCGCGCGATTTCATCGGCCGCTTCAAGGTTGGTCTGCAGGGCGGTGTCTTCAATGTCGGTGCCCTTGGTGGCGCGGGCGGAGTTGATGTCGATGGAAACCAGTGCTTCCGTGGGGTCAATGACAATGGAGCCCCCGGAGGGCAAGCGGACCTCGCGCTGGAAGGCCGTCTCGATCTGGCTTTCGATCTGGAAACGGTTGAAGAGGGGGATGGTGTCTTCGTAGCGACGAATACGGTTCTTGTATTTCGGCATGACCATGCTGACGAATTCATAGGCTTCGGCATAGGCATCGTCCGAGTCGATCAACACCTGGTCGATGTCGTCGCGCAGGTAGTCGCGCACAGCGCGGATGATCACGTTGCTCTCCTGGAACAGCAGCGCGGGCGCCTTCACTTCCTTGTTGGCAACGGTGATGGATTCCCAGAGCTGCAGCAGATAGTTCAGGTCCCATTGCAGCTCTTCGGTGGTGCGTCCCACACCGGCCGTGCGGATGATAACCCCCATACCGTTGGGGATTTCCAGCCCGCTCAGGGCTTCGCGCAGTTCGCTGCGGTCGTCCCCTTCAATGCGGCGCGAGATACCGCCCGCCTTGGGGTTGTTGGGCATCAGCACCATGTAGCGACCGGCCAGACTGATGAAGGTGGTGAGGGCCGCGCCCTTGTTGCCGCGCTCCTCCTTGTCGACCTGGACAATGATTTCCGTGCCTTCTTTTACGACCTCCTTGATCTTCAGGCGTCCCTCGCTGTTGCCGGGATCCTTGTAAAAGTACTCACGGGCGATTTCCTTGAGGGGTAGAAAGCCGTGACGCTCCGCGCCGAATTCAACGAAAGCGGCCTCCAGGCTGGGTTCAACCCGGGTAATCTTGCCCTTGTAGATGTTTGATTTCTTTTGCAGACGGGTGCGGTTTTCGATATCCAGATCGTACAGTCGCTGTCCGTCAACGAGCGCAACGCGCAGCTCTTCGGGCTGTGTTGCATTGATAAGCATTTTTTTCATGATGTGCCATTCTACCTGGTGCGCGCAGGTCTGGCGGGGCGGGAATCAGCCATACAGCCGGCCATGAGGCCGGACATAGCCGAGTAACGGTCCTGGCACTGACGTAGCGGCTGGGCCGATCACGCAGTGGTGAGGTACTACTCAGTACGCTCAGGTGAACTGTACAGGGCGAGAGGCCGTTGTCTGCCTGTCGCCGGGTAGTACTGCCGGTAGAGCCTGCGCGTGCAGGTCGTTACCCGGTCGGGGCCGCATCACCTGACGAATACGGCCGTACTGCCCAAAGCTTTCACTGATTCGGAGTCCCGGCAGTCTCACTGCGCGGTTCATACTGTATCGGCGCGGCTCAGCCTCAGTCCCGGGCTATGCCCTGTGGGTGGCGGGCGCGTCGACATCCGTTGTGTGCCTGCACACGCAAGTGCGGGTATGATGTCTCCTGTGGGGCGCTGCGGTTACGTCGGCAGACCCTGCTGTCACCGGAGTGGTTGCGTTGTGCGTCGGGGGTAAGACCCCTCGAGCCTGGCTACACGGCCCGGAGTATACCTGCATTTGCTAAGTGCTTCAATTATTTGGTGATTTCCCGAACCCATGGTCAAAACACAAGCCACCCCTGTACCCAATGCAGTCCGTTTCGTCGAAATTGATGCGGACAGCGCAGGGCAGCGACTCGATAATTACCTGCTGCGCGAGCTGAAGGGGGTGCCGAAAACACGCATTTATCGGGGCTTGCGCAAAGGCGAGTTCCGCATCAATAAAGGGCGTGTGAAAGCCGAATACCGCCTGGTGGCGGGTGATGTGCTGCGGGTGCCCCCGCTGCACCAGCCCGAGCCCGGTGCGCCGGTGGTGGTGCCGGGCTACTGGGCCGGTGAAATCCAGTCGCGCATCGTCTTCGAGGACGCGGGACTGCTGGTGATCAATAAACCCTCGGGGCTCGCCGTGCACGGCGGCAGTGGCCTCAACTTCGGTTTGATCGAGTGCCTGCGGCAGCTGCGGCCCCAGGATCGCTATCTGGAACTGGTGCATCGGCTGGATCGGGATACCTCGGGCCTTATCCTGGTGGCGCGCAAGCCTGCGGTATTGCGGGAGTTGCACCGGCAGCTGCGAGGCGACGGCGTAGACAAGCGCTATGTTGCGCTGGTGGCGGGGCGCTGGCCGCGTGAGCGGCGCATGGTGGAAGCCCCCCTGCAGAAAAATGTCGTGCAATCGGGTGAGCGTATGGTTCGGGTCGCCAAGGAGGGCAAGGCATCGGTGACCGGGTTTCAGGTGCTGGAGCAGTTTCATCGGGCCACGCTGGTGGAGGCCAGGCCCTATACCGGTCGCACGCACCAGATTCGCGTGCACGCCCGCTTCGCCGGCCATCCGATTCTCGGCGATGACAAGTATATGGACGATGCCTGCGCCGAGCTGGCGCGCTCGCTGGGGGTGGGTCGCTTGTTCCTGCACGCTCGCTCACTGACCTTTACCTTGCCGGGCGCGGGGCAATTACGTCTTGAGGCACCGCTCGACAAAGATCTAGAGACCATATTAGAAAATGCGCGTAAATAATTGAATATGGTAGTTATATTTGACTGGGATGGGACGCTTTGCGACTCCGTGGAGCAGATTGTGCAGGCCATGCAGGCGGCGGCGCAGGCCTGCGACCTGCCGGTGCCGGAGGCCGATGCCGTCAGGCACATCATCGGCCTCAGTCTGGTGACCGCGATGCCCCTGCTGTTCCCGGGCAGTTCGGCAGCACAGCAGGAGGCTATGCAGGCCGCCTATGCCCGCTGTTACCGTGCGCTGGACCCCGGGCCGGCGACTCTGCACGAGGGCGCCCTGGAGACACTGGACTGGCTGCGCGCTTCCGGGTTTGAAGTGGCCGTTGCGACGGGCAAGAGTCGACGGGGGCTGGATCGTGTCCTGCAGGGTCTGGGTCTGGAGGGCTACTTCCACAGCACACGCTGTGCCGATGAGACACGCTCCAAGCCGCATCCGTTGATGTTGGAAGAAATCCTGCTGGAGCGCGGCAAAGCGGCGCACTCCGCCCTGATGGTGGGCGACTCAGAATACGATCTGGAGATGGCGCGGCGCCTCGGCATGCCCTCGGTGGGCGTGACCTTCGGCGTGCATTCGCGCGAACAGCTTCTGCGCCACCGCCCGCTGGCACTGATTGACCGGCTGGCCGCGTTGCGGGAGCTGCCCCATGTGTTGTCTCAGGCCAGTATCGGGTAACCCGCCTCGCCAAGCAGGCGGGTCAGGGCGATGAGCGGCAGGCCCTCAAGGCTGCTGGGGTCGTCGCCTGCCATGCGCTCGAACAGGGCGATGCCCAGGCCCTCGCATTTGAAGCTGCCGGCGCAGTCCAGCGCCGGTTCCCGCTCGAGGTAGGCAGTGATTGCCGCCTGCGTCAGCGGGCGAAAATGCACGTTGAATGGCTCCACATGGGTCAGCTCCAGCTCGCCTGCGGCGTGGCAGACCGCCAGTCCGGTAAGGAAACGCACGGTGCGCCCGGAACTTGCCGTCAGCTGCAGCCGGGCGTTCTCCAGGCTGCCGGGTTTGCCGATCAGCCGGCCATCCAGCTCCGCCACCTGGTCGCTACCGATCACCAGGGCGTCGGGGTGGGCCCGGGCGACTGAACGCGCCTTGGCCAGTGCCAGACGCAAGGCCAGCTGTGCACCGGTCTCGCCAGCCAGGGGCGTCTCATCGGTGTCGGGCGGCAGGCAGCGGAAGGGGTGCTGCAGGCGCGCCAGCAAGGCTTTGCGGTAAGGCGAGGTCGAGGCGAGTATCAGGTCCATGATCAGGTTTTCCGCAAGCGACAGTGAAGGCTGTGAACTGGTTGTATTCTAAAGATATTTTTTGACAAAGGGGTAAACCGCCCCTATGATGCGCGCCTATGTTGACCGACCCCCTTCCCGCGTCGCTGGACGTCCGCAAGGCCGCTACGCGTGGCGCGACCATCAGGGGCACGCTCAAACCGCTGGAATTGCCCCGTTTTCGGGATCTGCTGGCCGCAGACGAGGGTGTTGTTGAGGCGGAGTTGGCGCTGTCCAGGGATGAGGAGGGCAGGTACGTTGTGCGGGTGGTGACTGACAGTGCGGTCACGGTTACCTGCCAGCGGTGCCTGCGGCCCATGTCGGCTGCGCTACATTCGGAGAGCACCCTAGCGGTGGTCTGGACGGATGAGCAGGCCCGTCATTTGCCGGCGAGCCTCGACCCATTGATAGCGGGTGAGGAGGAGGTTTCGCTGCGGGAACTGGTCGAGGATGAGCTGATTCTGGCAATGCCGCCTTTCAGCTATCACGAGCAGGCGGAATGCAACACAGTTTTGGCGGACCTCGCCGCGGAGCGCGTAGCAGACGAGCCCGTCGACAGGCCCAACCCGTTTGACGTGCTGGCGCAGTTAAAGCCCGGCGATACCCATCAGGAGTAAGACATGGCTGTTCAACAGGACAAGAAATCACGTTCACGCCGCGGCATGCGTCGTTCACACGACTCACTTTCCGGCCCGACCCTGAGCGTCGACCAGACCTCCGGTGAAACCCACCGCCGTCACCATGTGACGGCAGATGGCTTCTACCGTGGCAAGAAAGTGGTCAATACCGGCAACGACGAGTAAGTCCGTTCCGGCTGGCACTGCAGGCTGTTCACAGTCTACGTGTCGGTCATGGTATTGAAATCAAAACGGGAGCCCAGGCTCCCGTTTTGCATTTTCAGGCTGGCGCGCGCTGGCTGTTCTACACTGGCGGTAACCCGTGCCACTGTTGCCGGGTAACTGTGTAAACCATAGAGGGTGCTATTGATATGACGCTGAGTCACTGCGCATTTGTCTTTCCCGGCCAGGGGTCACAGAAAGTCGGCATGCTTGCCGGGGCCCACGCTGCCTTCCCGGCGGTGCGCGAGACCTTTGATGAAGCCTCCGCGGCGCTCGGCATGGACGTGTGGGGGCTGGTGCAGGAGGGGCCACAGGAGGCACTGAATCTCACGGCTACCACCCAGCCCATCCTGCTGACCGCCAGTGTCGCCCTGTGGCGCGCCTGGCGCGCAGCGGGCGGCGCGGAGCCCGCCTTGCTCGCCGGACACAGTCTCGGCGAATTTTCTGCACTGGTCTGTGCCGGCTCGCTCGCCTTTGACGATGCCGTGCGCCTGGTACGCCGGCGCGGTGAGTTCATGCAGACGGCGGTCCCGGTAGGCGAGGGCGGCATGGCGGCGATCATCGGTCTGGACGATGACAGTATCAACCGTATTTGTGGCGAGGTGAGCGCCGCGGGCGATGGCGAGGTGGCTGCGGTCAATTTCAACTCGCCTGGTCAAGTGGTGATTGCCGGCCACGCCGCGGCGGTCGAGCAGGCGTCCGCGGCGCTGAAAGCCGCGGGGGCGAAGCGCGCGATGCCGCTGCCGGTCTCCGCACCTTTCCATACGTCGCTGATGCGTCCGGCCGGCGAGCGCCTCGCCGAGGTGTTGGCCTCTATTGCAATTCAGGCGCCCGCCATACCCGTTGTGCACAATGTTCATGCGCGGCCCGAGTCCGACCCCGAGCGCATTCGCAGCCTGTTGGTGGAACAGATCTACAGTCCTGTTCAATGGACGGCCTGCGTTGCCTACATGGCGGCGCAGGGCGTCAATCAGGTGGTGGAGTGTGGGCCCGGTAAAGTGCTGAGCGGGCTCAACAAGCGCATCGACGGCGCGTTGCAGAGCCATTCACTGGAAGAGCCGGCCGGGCTTGCCGAAACGCTTGCCGCGCTGGCCTGAGCAGATCTGGAACAGGTATAAAGAGAGGGAACGGGGATGAGTGAGGAAAAGAAGGTTGCCCTGGTGACAGGTGCCAGCCGCGGCATTGGCCGCGCCATTGCGGAACAGCTTGCAGCCGACGGGCATGTCGTTGTGGGCACCGCGACCACGGAAGCCGGGGCCGCTGCCATCGGTGAGTATCTTCGGGAGGGCGGTTTCGAAGGCTGTGGCATGACACTGGATGTGGCTGACCAGGCTGCTGTCGAGGATGTGGTCAAGGGCATCAGCGCGCAATTCGGCGCGCCGCTGGTATTGGTCAACAATGCGGGTATCACGCGCGACAATATTCTGATGCGCATGAAGGCAGAGGAATGGCAGGCCGTCATCGACACCAACCTGAGCGCGGTCTACCGGGTCAGCAAGGCCTGCCTGCGCGGCATGACCAAGGCCCGCTGGGGGCGGATCGTGAATATCACGTCGGTAGTGGGCGCAATGGGTAATGCCGGACAGAGCAATTACGCGGCGAGCAAGGCGGGTGTGGAGGGTTTTTCGCGGGCGCTGGCGCGTGAACTGGGCTCCCGCGCCGTGACGGTCAACTGTGTCGCTCCGGGCTTTATTGATACCGATATGACGCGTGCACTGAGTGACGAACAGCGCGAGGCGATGCTCGGCCAGATTCCCCTCGCACGTCTCGGCGAGGCACGGGAAATCGGTGCCCTGGTGGCTTTTCTGTGCGGGGAGCACGCGGGTTATATCACCGGCGAGACTATCCATATCAACGGTGGCATGAACATGGCGTAAGGAGGTGCGGCGCTGCGTTGCCGGATGCTGGCGGTCGGCGCCCAAAAAAAATTTATTACTCCGGCGCAAAACAGAGTAAAATGCGCGCTTGGGCCGGGTGACCAGGTTTCATTCAGACTTTTTTTGTCAGGAGTTATACATAAAATGAGCAGCATTGAAGAACGCGTAAAAAAGATCGTCGCAGAGCAGCTTGGCGTCAAGGAAGAGGAAGTTCAGACGGAAGCGTCTTTTGTCGAGGACCTGGGCGCGGATTCACTGGACACGGTGGAACTGGTGATGGCTCTGGAAGAAGAGTTTGAAACCGAGATTCCCGACGAAGAAGCCGAGAAGATCACCACGGTGAAGCTGGCGATCGACTACATCAAGGAAAATCTCGCCTGAGATTTCCCCCGCAGTAACCGGAAGAGCCGTTTCTATGTTTTGATAGAGCGGCTTTTCTTATTTATGCTTCCAGCACCTGATTCAACCGGGGAGTGCGTTCGGTGATTGGCAGACGCGTTGTTGTCACAGGTCTTGGCATGGTGAGCCCGCTGGGTCTCGATGTGCAGGAAACCTGGAAAAATATCATTGCCGGCAAGAGCGGTGTCGCACCGATTGTCGCGTTTGATGTCGAGGCCTACAGCACGCGGTTCAGTGCCAGTGTTAGGGGCTTCGATAGCACGCCGTATTTCAGCGACAAAGACGCCCGTAAAATGGACATCTTTGTGCAGTTCGGGATGGCCGCCGGGATACAGGCAATGCTGGATTCCGGGCTCGAGGTGACGGACGCCAACGCCCACCGCATCGGCTGTGCCATAGGGTCCGGCATCGGCGGCATTGGCCAGATCGAGAAAAACACGGAAATCGTGGCGCGCTCCGGACCACGCAAGATTTCGCCCTTTTTTGTTCCCGGCTCTATCATCAACATGATCTCGGGCAACCTCTCGGTACGCTACAATCTACAGGGGCCGAACCTGGCCGTGGTGACGGCCTGCACCTCGGGCACGCACAACATCGGCCTCGGTGCCCGCCTGATTGCCCTGGGCGATGCCGATGCCATGCTGGTGGGCGGCGCCGAGATGGCCACCACACCTGTCGGCCTCGGGGGCTTTGCCGCCGCCCGGGCGCTGTCCACGCGCAATGACGATCCGGCAGCGGCTTCGCGTCCCTGGGATCGCGATCGCGACGGCTTTGTGCTGGGTGACGGGGCAGGGGTGTTGATGATTGAAGAATATGAGTCGGCGAAAGCGCGTGGTGCCAATATCTACGCGGAAATCACCGGCTTTGGCATGAGCGGCGACGCGTATCACATGACACTGCCGCCGGAGGATGGTCGCGGCGCGGCCGCCGCAATGCGCAATGCCATTGCCGATGCCGCAGTACCCGTCGACCAGATCGACTACATCAACGCGCACGGCACATCGACCAGTGCCGGTGATCTTGCTGAAAGCCGCGCTATCCAGACAGTGCTGGGGGCCGCGTCAGAGGCCGTCGCGGTCAGTTCCACGAAATCCATGATCGGTCACCTGCTGGGTGCGGCGGGGGCCGTGGAGGCCATATTCTCCATACTGGCCCTGCGCGATCAGGTGGCGCCTCCGACCATCAACCTCGACAATCCGGACGAGGGTTGCGTTCTCAATTACGTGCCGCACACTGCACAGGAGCGCCGTATCCGGCACGCACTCTCCAACTCCTTTGGCTTCGGCGGCACCAACGGGTCCCTGCTGTTCAGTCAGCTCGGCTGATGCCGGCCGGGTGGTAGCTGCGGCCCAGACATGGATTGACGGCACACCCGGCGACACTCTGCAGTTGCCGGATCGTGCGTTCGCCTACGGCGATGGGGTCTTCGAGACCATGCTCCTGCGGGACGGTCAACCGGTATTGGCCAGCCTCCACTTTGATCGACTGGCTGCCGGTTTGGCGTGTTTGCGCATGCCAGAAGCACTGCCGCTTGCCCGGCGGCATCTCGATACAGTCCTGGACTCCCTCCGCGCAGCGAAAGGTTACGCAGCCCTGCGCCTGACGGTGTCGCGAGGCACGGGGCCGCGGGGCTATGCGCCGCCGCAGGTGGCCGCGCCGCGGGTTGTCATCAGCGTCTCGGAAACGGCCTACGACCCCTCGGTTTTTCCGGAGCCCGCCAGGCTCGGGGAGACCCAGGTTCGCTGGGGCAAGCAGCCGCAGTTGGCGGGGGTGAAACACCTGAACCGACTGGAGCAGGTGCTGGCCGCTGCCGACGCGCTGGACGCCGGGGTGGACGAAGTGCTGATGCTGGATCAGTCGGGTGCGCCGCTGTCGGTGTCTTCGGGCAACCTGTTTCTGGTGGCGGGCAAGCGGTTGCTCACGCCCACATTGCTCGATGCGGGTATCGCCGGTACCCGCCGTCGACTGCTGCTGGATCACCTCGCGTCAGCCTGCGGGCTGCAGGCGGCGGAATCTCGGCTACAGCTGCACCAGCTGCTGGCGGCCAATGAAGTGTTCTATTGCAACGCCCTCACCGGTCTGCGGCCGGTCGGCGTATTTCGCGATCGCAACTGGAGCCTGCACCCGGTCACCCGATGCCTGCACGCCGCCTACTGCGAGTGGCTGCAGCGGTGACGCGCTGGTGGCGCCTGGCGCTTCTGGCGCTGGTACTTGCGGCTCTCCTCGTTCTGCTCGTGGCGCGGGTGGCCTGGGAAAGATGGCAGGCACCCCTGCGCCTGCCGGAGTCGGGGCTGCTGCTCACGGTATACCCGGGCGACAGTTTGCGCTCGGTGGCCGAGCGCCTGCAGGCGGAGGGCGTCTTGCCGCACCCGGAGCTGTTGCTGCTCTGGGCGCGCTACCACCGGCTCGATGCCCGGATTCGGCGGGGGGAGTACGCGCTGGAGCCCGGGCTTACGGCTGAAAGCCTGTTGGCGCTGCTGGTCAGTGGGCGTGTGGTGCAGTACCAGGTAACGCTTCCCGAGGGTATCGTGGTTGCACAGGCGATTGCCATTCTGCAGCGCGAGAACGCGCTGGAGAGCGTCCTGTCAGGGCCGGATGATGCCAGATTGTTGCAGCTCGTCGCACCCTACGAGGCGGTCGAGGGCCTGTTTCTGCCGGAAACCTACCGCTACGAGCGCGGCGACAGCGATCTCGATATCCTGCGCCGTGCACACCGTGCGCTGCTGGAGGCGCTGGAACAGGAGTGGGCAATACGCGACGCAGATCTACCCTATGCTTCTCCCTACGAAGCCCTGATCATGGCGTCCATTATTGAGCGTGAAACCGGTGTGCCGGAAGAGCGCGGAGAAATTGCAGGAGTGTTTGTGCGGCGGTTGCAGCGCGGGATGCGGCTGCAAACCGACCCGACCATCATTTACGGGCTGGGCGATGCCTTTGATGGCAACCTGCGCCGCAGTCACCTGCAGGACGCGGACAATCTTTTCAACACCTACCGTCACGATGGGCTGCCACCCACTCCGATCGCCTTGCCCGGGCGCGCGGCACTGCAGGCCGCCCTGCAGCCCGCGGCGGGTGAAACCCTGTTTTTCGTCGCGCGTGGCGATGGCAGCCACGAGTTCAATACCACGCTTGAAGGGCATGAGCGTGCCGTGCGTAAATACCAGCTGCAACGGCGCGAAGATTACCGTTCATCTCCGGAGAGTCCCTGACCATGGTCACAGCACGCGGTCTGTTCATCACCGTCGAAGGCGGTGAAGGCGCAGGAAAATCCACCAATATTGCCTGTATTCAGGCCTATCTGGAGTCGCGCGGGGTAGACCTCGTGGTGACACGCGAGCCGGGTGGCACCCGTCTGGGTGAGGATATCCGAGCGGTGCTGCTGCGCCCGAGAGAGGAGCCCGTGGTGCCGATGGCCGAGTTGCTGCTGCTGTTTGCAGCGCGCGCCCAGCACCTGCAGGATGTCATTCAGCCCGCGCTGCACGCCGGCAAATGGGTGATCTGCGATCGCTTCACCGACGCCAGTTACGCGTACCAGTGCGGTGGTCGCGGAATGCCCGCCGCAGCCGTGCGTGCGCTGGAAACGCTGGTGCAGGGGGAGTTGCGGCCTGACTACACGCTCCTGCTTGATGCGCCTGTGGCCACGGGGCTCGAGCGTGTCAGGGGCCGCGGTGAACTGGATCGCTTCGAGCGCGAGGAGCTGGCCTTTTTCGAGCGTGTGCGCGATACCTACCTGCAACTCGCCCGGGAGAGCAGCGGTCGCTATCACGTTGTCGATGCCAGTCAGCCTCTCGACGCGGTGCAGGCGCGCATTGAAGAAATATGCGCGGAGCTGTTCGCCTGCTGGGCACCGCGACACCCGGTGGCGAAATGAACCTGCAGGACCTGCCTGAAGTCAGCGTACCCCTGCCGTGGCAGGCCCAGGCCTGGGCGCGGCTGCAGGAGCAGTTCAGTCGCCAGCAGCTCCCACACGCGCTGCTGCTGGCGGGCCCGGGGGGCATCGGCAAGGAGCGGCTGGCGTTGGCACTGGCACGCTATCTGCTGTGCCACCAGCCCGTCGCCGGACACAACTGTGGCGCGTGCAGGGCCTGCGGTTTCAGCCAGTCCGGCAGTCACGGTGACTTCCGCTGGCTGCAGCCGGAGGGTAACAGCAAGGTCATACGCATTGAACAGGTGCGAGAGGCGGTAGCCTTTGTCTACCGCACGGCAGGGTTCGGCCCGCGCAAGGTTGTGGTTCTCAGCCCCGCCGAACGCCTGTCGCATGGTGCTGCCAATGCTCTCCTGAAAGGACTGGAGGAGCCCTCTGCAGATACTCACCTGATACTGGTCGCAGAACGTTTGCAGGGCATGCCCGCAACCGTGCGCTCCCGCTGCCAGTTGCTGCAACTGCCCCTGCCGGGCCGTGATCAGTGCCTGCCGTGGCTGCAGCGCGTCACCGGTGACGAGGCGGGTGCCGCAGACCTGCTCGCACTCGCTGGCGGCGTGCCGCTGCTCGCCGAGCAGTTGTTTACTGAAGGTGGCGCCGGGCCCTTGCGTGAGCGCCGCGCCCTGCTGGGAGACCTGGCCCGGGGCAGGGCGACGGTACCGGTTGTGGCCGCGCGCTTCGCCCAGCTGGAGCTCGCCGAGGCGCTGCGCGACATCGCCCTGTTTCTGCAGTTGTATTTGTGCCGGCAGGACCAGGCTGCGCTGCGCAGGGCGCAACCGCTGTTCCACCTGCTCGACCGCATGCAAGCGCTGCAGGCCGCCAGTGCGGCAGGCTCCAACCCGAATCCACAGTTGGCGCTGGAAAGTGTGCTGATCAGCCTGGCGGATGGCTTTGGTGTGATGCGCAGCGGTGCTAACATGCGTCCGTCTTCAGAGGAGATCGCACCATGAGTGATTCTGCAGCGGGCAGCCGCAACGGCATTTTGTCGCTCACCATCAAGGACAAGGCCGTGCTGTATTCGGCCTATATGCCCTTTCTACACAACGGCGGCCTGTTCGTGCCCACCAACAAGACCTACAAGGTGGGGGATGAGGTCTTCATGCTGCTGACCCTGATGGACGAGCCGGAGAAAATACCGATCTCCGGAAAGGTGGTCTGGGTGACGCCCCGGGGTGCCCAGGGCAACCGCACTGCGGGTATCGGCGTACAGTTCAGCGAGCAGGATGCTGCCGCAAACAGCAAGATCGAGAACCATCTCGCCGGGTCACTGGGATCGGATCGCCCGACCCACACCATGTAGCGTTGCGCACGGCGTTCAGGCAAAAAAATGGGTCCCGCCAGGGACCCAAGAAGACCATTAGGAGTGAAACACAAAAGGAATTGCTTCCCTTTCAAAGCGTTGGGTACGCTCTGAGTGGCTGCTCGCTCGAGTCAGGGGAAAAGCAGCCACATATTTAGTATCGCCTATCAGTGGTAATTTTCCACAGTCTCGCGGGCGAATTATTAGGCTGATTTACGATAATAAACTAGATAAATATCTCAAATTGGAATAAGCGAGCGCTAAACCATGTCGCGTTACCGGCTTACCGGCGTTGTAGAGGGTTTCTACGGGCGCCCCTGGCAGCACGAGCTCAGGCTGTCCTATGCCGGGTTCCTGCAGGCTCTGGGCCTCAATACCTACCTGTACGCACCGAAGGCTGACCCCTGGCTGCGCAAGCGCTGGCAGGAACACTGGCCGGCCGCGGAGTGGCAGGCCCTGGAACAGCTCGCCGCCCACTACCACCAGCGTGGCTTGTGTTTCGGCGTTGGTCTGTCGCCATTCGCACTGTATGGACGCTACGGGCCGGGGCAGCGGCGTCAGCTGCGGGACAAAATCCGCCGCCTGAACGAGCTTCCGGCGACCCTGTTGGCAATTCTCTTCGATGATATGCCGGGCGACCAGGCCGACCTGGCCGAACGCCAGGCGGAGATTGTCGCCGATGTGCGCGACTGGAGTGATACAGACCGGTTGCTTGTCTGCCCCACCTACTATTCCTTCGATCCGGTGTTGGAGCGTCATTTCGGCCTGATGCCTGCGGACTACTGGCCCGATCTGGGGCGCCTGCTGGACCCGGGCGTCGATGTCTTCTGGACCGGTAACCACGTGTGCGCCGACGCCATCACGCGGGATGACCTGAACCGGGCCGTGTCTGCGCTGGGGCGCCCCGTGATGCTCTGGGACAACTATCCAGTGAACGATGGCGCAGTGCGCAGCAACCACCTGTATCTGGCGCCGCTCAGCCAGCGCGCAGGGGTTACGGACCTCTCGCTTGTCACCGGTCACCTGTGCAATCCCATGCTGCAAGGCCGCTGCTCCCTGCCGGCACTCCTGGGTCTGGCCGGTCTTTATACCCAGGGTGCGGGTCCGCACCCCGATCTCCCGGGGCAGCTGCTGGGCGAGTCGCTGTGGCGCTGCCTGCAGCGCGACGCAGAGGAATTTCGTGCGACCGGGCTTTCCGCGATGCCGGCGCAGCGCCGCTTGGCACTGGCCGGGGAATACGCCAGCCTGCCCGGCCCGGCGGCCTGTGAGGTGGCGGGCTGGCTGCGTGGCGAATATGCCTTCGACCCGGCCTGCCTCACGGATTAGCCTGCGGATCGGCATCGGTCGCGGTTGTGCCGGATTCCGGTTTGTGGCAGAATCCGCAGCCTTGCGAGAACTCAAAATTGCATTTTTTCAGGCCATCAAGGTCAGAAAAATCAACAGGTTACGCCGTATTTGCAGCGTTGTTTCAGCACTGCGGCGTGACGCAATAGCGGTTTCCCGACACGCGGAAGTGGCGAAATTGGTATACGCGCTGGATTTAGGTTCCAGTGCCGCAAGGCGTGAGAGTTCGAGTCTCTCCTTCCGCACCAACTGACAGCGACCCTGGCCCCGGTGCAGGGTCGTTCTGATGACGGGGCGCACCGGCGCCCACTACCGACTGGATTGTGAGGAATAACCATGCAGGTGTCCATTGAAACGACTTCGGGCCTGGAGCGCCGCTTGACTGTCGGCGTACCCGCCGCTCAGGTCGACAGTGAGGTCGATTCGCGGTTGCAAAAGGCCGCTCAGAACGTGCGCTTGCCCGGCTTTCGCCCCGGCAAGGTGCCGATGAAAGTCATGCGCCAGCGCTACGGTGCGGGCGTGCGTCAGGAAGTGCTGGGTGAGGTCATGAGTCGCTCTTTCCAGCAGGCCGTGGTGCAGGAAAAGCTGCGTCCGGCCGGCCAGCCCAGCATTGAGCCGCGCAGTCTGGAAGCGGGCCGGGATCTCGAGTACGTCGCCACCTTCGAGGTCTTTCCGGAGGTTGAAGTCGTCTCCATGTCCGGTTTTGCCGTCACCCGGCCGGTCGCCGAGGTCACGGACGCGGATGTCGACAACATCATCGATGTGTTCCGCAAACAGCAGGGCACGCGTGAAACGGTTGAGCGCGCCGCGGTGATAGGCGACATCGTTAACCTCGACTACGTGGGCACTCGCGACGGTGAGGCCTTCGACGGTGGCAGCGCCGAGGGCACTGACCTGGAGCTTGGCTCCGGACGGATGATCCCGGGTTTCGAGGATGGCATAGTGGGGCTCGCCGCCGGCGATGAGAAAACCCTGGACCTCACCTTCCCCGAGGACTATCACAACGAAGATCTGCGCGGCGCATCGGTACAGTTTGCGGTCAAGGTCAACGAGGTGAAGGAGCTGGTGCTGGCGCCCCTCAACGAGGAACTGTTCAAGCTGTACGGCGTTGAGGAAGGCGGTGAGCAACAATTCCGCAAGGAAGTTGCAGAAAATATGACCCGCGAGCTGAAAAATGCCGTAACTAGTCGGGTCAAGCAGCAGGTGATGGACGCGGTGGTCGAGGCGCACAAGGCGCTGGAAGTGCCCAAGGCGCTGGTCAAGCAGGAAATCCAGGCCCTGCGCAAGCAGATGTTCCAGCAGTTTGGTGGAGCGGCGCCGGAAGGGCTGGATCTCGACTCCCTGCTGCCGGATGACATGTTCCGGGACAACGCCGAGCGCCGGGTCAAACTGGGGCTGGTTCTGTCCGAGATGATCGGCAAGTTCGAGCTCAAGGCAGACCCCGCCAAGGTGCGGGAAACGATCGAGGAGCTCGCCGCAACGTATCAGGACGCGGAAGAGGTCATCAACTGGTATTATGGCAACCCGGACCAGCTGTCATCCGTCGAGTCCAAGGTCCTTGAGGACAGCGTGGTCGACAAGCTGCTGGAGTCAGCGGAAGTGACTGACGAGCCCTGCAGCTACCAGGAGGCCATTGCGCAGGCCCAGAGCCAGCGCTGAGTGCACACCCGGGCGCCGTCTCTGACGGCGTCCCCTACAGACAACCAAGGAAACGATTGCATGGCGAACTTGCCGGACGGCCGTAACACAATGAATGTCAACAATCTGGGTCTTATCCCGATGGTCGTGGAGCAGACTGCACGCGGCGAGCGTTCCTACGACATTTATTCGCGCCTGCTGAAGGAGCGCGTGGTGTTCGTGGTGGGGCCGGTAGAGGACCACATGGCGAATCTCATTGTCGCCCAGTTGCTGTTCCTCGAGTCGGAAAATCCCGACAAGGACATCCACCTGTACATCAACTCGCCGGGTGGGTCCGTAACCGCCGGGCTGTCGATTTACGACACCATGCAGTTCATCAAGCCCGATGTCAGCACCATGTGTATCGGCCAGGCGGCCTCAATGGGCGCGTTCCTGCTCTCGGGCGGTGCCGCAGGCAAGCGCTTCATCCTGCCGAACGCACGCACCATGATTCACCAGCCCAGCGGCGGCGCACAGGGGCAGGCTTCGGATATCGACATCCAGGCACGCGAAATCCTGATCATCCGCCGGCGGCTAAATGAGCTCATGGCCGAGCATACTGGCCAGAGTCTCGAGACCATCGAGCGCGACACCGAGCGCGATCGCTTCATGAATGCCGAGCAGAGCAAGGAATATGGCCTCGTGGATGAAGTGATTGATCGTCGGGCCCCGTCTGCATCGTAGCCGTCTCGAGCCGGTGGCGCGTCCGCGGGCTTGCAAATGGCGGCAAAAAACATCATCTTTAAAACCGATGAGACTTCAGAATTCATAGGCCACAGGGCGCAGCATGACTAAAGACACCACAAAATCAGGCGACGACGGCGGCAAGCTGCTGTACTGCTCATTTTGCGGCAAGAGCCAGCACGAAGTGCGTAAACTGATCGCTGGTCCCTCGGTGTTCATTTGCGACGAATGCGTGGATCTGTGTAACGACATCATCCGCGAAGAGGTGCAGGAAGGTAACAGCGAGGCAAAACGCGACAGCCTGCCAACGCCGCACGAGATCAAGACGATTCTCGACGAGTATGTGATCGGGCAACAGCGGGCCAAGAAAGTGCTTTCGGTGGCGGTGTACAATCACTACAAGCGCTTGCGCCACAGCCAGGCCACCGGTCGCGGCGAAGACGTGGAACTGGGCAAGAGCAATATCCTCCTTGTGGGCCCCACCGGCAGCGGCAAAACCCTGCTGGCAGAAACCCTTGCCCGGTTGCTGGACGTTCCCTTTACCATTGCTGACGCCACGACGCTGACCGAGGCGGGTTATGTGGGTGAGGACGTCGAGAACATCATCCAGAAGCTGTTGCAGAAATGCGACTACGATGTGGAGAAGGCGCAGGTCGGCATCGTATATATCGATGAGATCGACAAGATTTCACGAAAGTCGGACAACCCCTCCATCACTCGCGATGTCTCTGGAGAGGGCGTGCAGCAGGCGCTGCTGAAGCTGATTGAAGGCACTGTGGCCTCCGTGCCACCCCAGGGTGGACGCAAGCACCCACAGCAGGAATTCCTGCAGGTCGACACGTCCAATATCCTGTTCATCTGCGGTGGTGCCTTCGCCGGTCTGGACAAGGTGATTCGCAACCGCTCCGAGAAAGGCGGCATTGGTTTCAACGCCGAGGTGAAAAGCAAGGACGAGCGCCGCAATGTGGGCGAACTGCTGTTCGACCTCGAGCCCGAGGATCTTGTGCAGTACGGCCTGATCCCGGAGTTCGTGGGGCGTCTGCCGGTGATTGCAACGCTCGAAGAGCTGGACGTGCCGGCCCTGGTGCAGATCCTGACGGAGCCCCGCAACTCCCTCACCAAGCAGTACAGCAAGCTGTTTGAGATGGAAGGCGTTGAAGTGGACTTCCGCGAGGACGGTTTGCGCGCAGTGGCGGAGCGGGCCATGGAGCGCAAGACCGGCGCACGCGGCCTGCGTTCTATTCTCGAGGGCGTCCTGCTCGATTCCATGTACAACATTCCGTCACGCAGCGACGTGAGCAAGGTGGTGATCGACGAGTCGGTGATTCGCGGTGACTCCGAGCCCTTGCTGGTGTACCAGAATCACGAGCCTGCAGCGCGGGCAGCGTCCAAGGACGAATAGCGCCGGGGTCGCAAGGCCCCCGTTCGGCCGGGCTCCGGCCCGGCCCAGGCGCTGTACGGTGGGGGCTTGTGTTCCTGTCACGCCGCCCCCATCTACAGGTCATCTGTGACCCTTCACAACCCGGAGATTTTTATGGGTTCCTCATCGGTAATTGATCTTCCCCTGTTGCCCCTGCGCGATGTCGTGGTCTATCCACACATGGTGTTGCCGCTGTTTGTCGGCCGGGAGAAGTCGGTCGAAGCGCTTGAGGATGCCATGGCTGGCAGCAAGCAGGTGCTGCTGGTGGCCCAGCGCAATGCGGCGGATGACAACCCGGGGGTGGATGACATCTACCAGGTGGGTACGGTGTCCAACATCCTGCAGCTGCTGAAACTGCCTGATGGCACTATCAAGGTGCTGGTCGAGGGCAGCTATCGTGCGGCCATCGACAACGTGGACGATGAAGGTCGCTTTACCGTCGCTGGTGTGCGCGAAATCGAAAGTGACGATGTGCCGGATGATGAGGCTGAGGGGCTTTTGCGCTCCACGGTCACGCAATTCGAAAAGTATGTGAATCTCAGCAAGAAGGTGCCGGCGGAAGTGCTCACGTCGCTCTCCGGCATTGATGAGCCCGGGCGTCTGGCGGACACGATAGCGGCCCACATGAGCGTGGATCTGCAGGAAAAACAGGCGATCCTTGAAATTGCGGATATCCGGGCCCGGCTCGAGCACCTGATGGGCCTGATGGAAGCGGAGATCGACCTCTTCCAGGTGGAGAAGCGCATTCGTGGTCGCGTCAAGAAGCAGATGGAAAAGAGCCAGCGCGAGTACTACCTCAACGAGCAGATGAAGGCGATCCAGAAGGAGCTGGGCGATCTCGATGAAGCCCCCAGCGAACTGGACGACCTGCAGGCCCGCATCGACGACGCGCGCATGCCCGATGAAGCGCGAACCAAAGCGCTGGCCGAACTGAACAAGCTCAAGATGATGTCGCCCATGTCGGCTGAGGCTTCAGTGGTGCGCAGCTACATCGACTGGATGGTGAGTGTGCCCTGGTCGCGCCGCAGCAAGGTGAAGCATGACCTCAAGCGCGCCTCGACGATCCTCAACGAGGACCACTTTGGCCTGGAGGAGGTGAAGGAGCGCATTCTCGAATACCTCGCGGTGCAAAAGCGTGTCCGTAAGGTCAAGGGCCCCGTGCTGTGTCTGGTGGGGCCACCCGGTGTGGGCAAGACGTCGCTTGGTGAGTCCCTGGCCCGTGCCACCAACCGCAAATTCGTGCGCATGGCCCTGGGCGGTGTGCGCGATGAGGCGGAGATTCGCGGACACCGCCGGACCTACATCGGCTCAATGCCGGGCAAACTGCTGCAGAAAATGGCCAAGGCAGGCGTGCGCAACCCGTTGTTCCTGCTCGACGAAATTGACAAGATGGGCATGGACCACCGGGGTGACCCCGCCTCCGCGATGCTGGAGGTGCTGGACCCCGAGCAGAACCATGCCTTCAATGACCATTACCTTGAAGTCGATTACGACCTCTCGGATGTGATGTTCGTGTGTACCTCCAACACCATGAACATTCCCGGGCCGCTGCTCGATCGCATGGAGGTCATCCGCATTCCCGGTTACACCGAGGATGAGAAGGTGAGCATTGCCGCCAAATACCTGATTCCCAAGCAGATCCGGCAGAATGGCCTGGGCAAGGACGAGATCTCGATTGCGGAAGGTACGGTGATAGACATTATCCGCTACTACACGCGCGAAGCCGGCGTGCGCGCCCTGGAGCGGGAAGTGGCGAAGATCTGCCGCAAGATGGTCAAGCGGATTGCCCTGGAGGAGGACACGGTGGCGTCTGAGGTCACTCCGGATATGCTCCCGGACCTGCTGGGTGTGCGCAAGTTCAACTTCGGAATCGCGGAAGAGCAGAACAAGGTCGGGCAGGTGACCGGCCTGGCCTGGACCTCGGTCGGTGGTGAACTGCTGACGATTGAGGCAGCATCGGTCGCGGGCAAGGGGCGCTACGTGAAAACGGGGTCGCTGGGCGATGTGATGCAGGAATCCATCCAGGCCGCAACGACCGTCGTGCGTAGCCGCTCCCAGTTGCTGGGGATCCCCGCGTCCTGGCACGACAAACACGATGTGCACATCCATGTGCCGGAAGGCGCAACGCCGAAGGATGGTCCCAGCGCCGGGGTGGCGATGTGTACTGCGCTGGTGTCCATCAGCACCGGTATTGCGGTGCGCGCCGATGTGGCCATGACCGGTGAGATCACCCTGCGCGGTGAGGTGCTGCCCATCGGCGGCCTCAAGGAAAAGCTGCTGGCAGCCCGCCGCGGCGGTATCAAGACCGTGGTGATTCCCAAGGAGAACGAGCGCGATCTCAAGGAAGTGCCGGAGAACATCAAGCAGGACCTGCAGATCCGTCCGGTGAAGTGGATCGATGAGGTGCTGGCGATCGCGCTGGAGCGAGTGCCGGAGCCACTTACCGACGAGGAGTACCTCGCCCCCGCACCCGGGACCGGGCAGGACGATGAGCAGGCGGGTAAAAACCGGATAAATACGCATTGAAAGCCGGGTGCCGGTTGACCGCCAACTCGGCTGTGGTATACAGTCAGCACCCTGAATTCAGTGCGCT
Source organism: uncultured Haliea sp. (assembly GCF_963973825.1). NCBI lineage: Bacteria > Pseudomonadati > Pseudomonadota > Gammaproteobacteria > Cellvibrionales > Halieaceae > Haliea > uncultured Haliea sp. The sequence goes on along the minus strand of NZ_CAXBAE010000002.1, from coordinate 448,394 downwards.
TCCCTTCGCTTTTGGCATCGGGGGAGCCCGCAGTAGCAGCCGTCATCACGTACCGTTGCTCTCCTGCCGCACCATGAATCGCCCGCTCTGTATTGCGGCCAGAACACCACACTTAAAGCCAGATAACATTCCAAGGGGATACCTGTGAACAAGACTGAACTCATTGACGCCATTGCTGCCGCTGCTGATCTGCCCAAGGCTTCCGCCGGACGCGCGCTCGACGCTGTTGTAGACAGCATTACGCAAGCCCTGAAAAAAGGCGACCAGGTAACCTTGGTGGGCTTCGGCACATTTGCGGTAAAAGCCCGCGCCGCACGCGAAGGCCGTAATCCGCAAACCGGCCAGACCATCCAGATCAAGGCCTCCAACGTGCCCGGCTTCAAGCCTGGCAAGGCACTCAAGGATGCCGTCAACGGCTGAGTTGCAGTGACGGGCAGGTTCGGCGTTCGCTCACGACGCGTCTGACCTGCCTATGCACCGGTAGCGGTTCAGGGAAAGGCGCACTCACGAGTGCGCTTTTTTGTTGCTAAGGAACGGAAAACACCATGCTTCAGGATATCCGCAAGACTACCCAGGGGACTGCCGCCAAGGTCGTTGTCGGGTTGATCGTTATCTCCTTTGCGCTGTTCGGCATTGAGTCCATTCTCCTGGGCGGCGGTGGCAGTACCGTTGCCGAGGTGAACGGTGAGGCCGTGAGCCCCGTGGAATTGCAGCAGGCCGTGGACACACAGCGGCGCCAGCTGATCGCCATGATGGGTGAGAATCTTGATCCGGCAATGCTGGACGAGCAACGGCTCAGCGCTCAGGCGCTGGAGGGCATTGTGTCGCGCAAGCTGCTCATGCAGTCGGCGCGCGAAATGGGCCTGACGGTCTCCGAGGCGGAGCTCGGTGCGGTGATTGCCGGCATGGAGCAGTTCCAGCTTGATGGGGAGTTCTCCCCCGAGATGTACAAGAGCCTGCTGGCCTCGGCCGGATTCACACCGGCATCGTTCAAGAGTGCGCTGCGCGATGACCTGATCCTCGGACAGGTGCGTGCGGGGTTGGCGGGTAGTGATTTTGCGACCCCCGCCGAGCTCTCCCTCGCCGCGAAAGTGCTGGCAGAGCAGAGGGACGTCCGCTATCTGACCCTGCCGCTGGCGCCGTACCTTGAAGCGGTGGAGGTCAGCGAAGCGGACCTCGAGGCGTTCTATCGTGACAATGAGTCGCGCTTCATGACACCGGAGTCCGTAGTGCTCGATTACGTCGAGTTGACCCTGGATGACTTCCGCCAGCCGGTTGACGACGCGGCACTCCAGGAGGAGTACCGCATACGCCTCGACAGCTACCAGTACCAGACGGAGAATCGCGTTTCGCACATCCTCCTGCAGCGCGGGAGCGGAGAGTCCGAGGCTGACTTCGCTGCGCGCATCGAGACGGTTCAGAGTGAGCTCGCTGCGGGCAAGGCGTTTGCCGATGTCGCGGCGGAGCGCTCGGACGATGTGGGTTCAGCGGGTAATGGCGGGGACCTCGGGTTCTCCGCGGGCGATGCCTTCCCCCCCGAAATGGAGGAAGCGGTCGCGGCATTGGAGGTGGATGCGATTTCGGGTCCGGTAGAGACGGATGCCGGTACCCACATCCTGATGGTCACTGAACGTCGCGACTCCGATCCGCCGAGTTTTGACGAGCTGCGCCCGGAACTCGAAACGAGCCTACAGGAGCGCGAGGCGCGCGTGGCGCTGCTGCTGGCGGTCGAGGAGCTGCGCGATATCGCCTTCACGGCTGACAGCCTGCGGACGCCGGCGCAGGAACTGGGGCTGGAAGTGCAGCGCTCGGAGCCTGTCACGCGCGAGCAGCGCGATGGGCCGCTGGCAGACCCTGCCGTGCTGCGCGCCGCTTTTTCAGAAGACGTATTGGAATTGGGCCATAACAGCGAGGTGCTGGAACTGGGCGGCGACCGGTATGTCGCCGTGCACGTACAGGAACACAACAAGCCCGCGCTGCAGCCTTTGGAGGCGGTGCGTGATGAGATTGTGCGCAGTCTTACGCGCGAGCGCGCGCGTGAGGCACTGGAGAGTGCCGCGGCCCAGGCCGTTGCGCAGCTGCAGTCTGGCGAGGAGGGCATAGAAGCGCTTGCGGCCCGTGAGAATGTGGAGTGGCAGGTGGAGCTCGGTGTCCTGCGTGACAGCCGCGCCGTGCCCCCTGCGGTGTTGCAGCGCGCGTTCAGCTTGCCTGCCCCCAGCGCTGACAGTCCCGTCGCGGACTACGTGATTGATGCCTCGGGTGACGCCCGGGTGCTGCAACTTGTCCGTGTGCAGGCGGGCTCCCTGGCGAGCCTGGCGCCCGAGCAGGAGAGCAGCTTGCGACAGCGCATTGGCAGTGAATTCGGTGCACTGTTGCAGGTTGAGCACGAGCAGGGCCTGCGCGCAGAAGCCGACATCACCGTGCTATAGAGCACTTTGACCCACTGACAAGGACACCTGCTGGATCATGGCCCGACGTATTCTTACCCTTAACCAGATTTCCCTGAAAGGCCTCGAGCGCCTGCCTAGAGACGCCTACGAGATTGCCAGTGAGTTCGCGCACCCGGATGCCATTCTCCTGCGCAGCCATAAATTACAGGCGGCCGATATTGCCGACAGCGTGCTGGCGATCGCCCGGGCCGGGGCGGGGGTGAACAACATTCCCGTTGCGGACTGTACCCAGCGGGGCATCCCCGTGTTCAACTCGCCCGGGGCCAACGCCAATGCAGTCAAGGAGCTGGTGGCTGCAGGGCTGCTGCTGGGCTCCCGCGGGGTCGTGGAGGGGTTGGCGTACGTTGCAGGGCTTGCCGACATCACGGATACGGCTGAGCTCAACAAGACACTCGAAGCCAACAAGAAGCATTTCAAGGGCAACGAACTCAGGGGTAAAACGCTGGGCGTCGTTGGTCTGGGCGCGATCGGTTCACTGGTCGCCGATATGGCCCTCACCCTGGGTATGGAAGTGATCGGCTACGATCCGGCGCTGTCGGTAGAGGCGGCCTGGCGTTTGTCCAGCCAGGTGCGCAAGGCAGACTCGCTGACGGCGCTGTTCTCCCGCAGCGACTACGTGACCCTGCATCTTCCCGCACTGGAGTCTACCCGCGGACTGGTGAATGCCGAACTGTTCGCCGCCATGCCCGCGCACGCCTGCCTGCTCAACTTTGCCCGGCAGGAGATTGTTGATGAGAGCGCGCTCTTGGCAGCACTCGATCAGGGGCGACTGCGCAAATACATCGCAGACTTCCCCAGCCCTGCGCTGATTGGCCGCAAGAATGCGGTGCTGATGCCGCACATTGGTGCCAGTACGGACGAAGCGGAGGACAACTGCGCGATCATGGCCGCCGATCAGTTGCGTGATTTTCTCGAGAACGGCAACATTCGCAATGCGGTCAACTTTCCCACGCTGCAGCTGGAGCGGGCAGGAGGTTGCCGTCTGGCGGTGACCAACACCAATGTGCCCAAGATTCTCGGCAGTGTGTTGTCGATCCTGGCAGAGCTGAATATCAACGTTGTCGATATGCTCAACAAAAGCCGTGACAACATTGCCTACAACCTTATCGACATGGACATCTGCCCGGCAGAGTCCAGTCTGGCCTCAATGCGTGCGCTGGAGGGCGTGATCAATGTCAGGGTGATTCCCTGATGCCCTGCCGCGGAGTGCAGTCATGACAGACAGACTCGAGTCACTGGCGGGCAGTGTGCCCTCCGCTGCGCAAAAGTCCCCTCCGCCACTGGAGCGCTGGCATCCGCCGCTGTCGGGCGATATCGATATACGTATTGCCGCCGATGGCAGCTGGTATCACGAGGGCGGTCGCATCCGCCGCGCGCCTCTGGTCGCGCTGTTCGCCAGTATTTTGCGGCGCGAGGATGACGGCGACTACTACCTCGTGACGCCCGTCGAGAAGTGGCGCATCCAGGTTGAGTTGCATCCCCTGGTGGTGACGGAGATCAACCGTCGCGACGACACCCTGTACGCCCGCTTGAACACGGGCACTGAAGTCGCCATAGGCGCGGATAACGCCCTGTTTCTGGAGCCTGCCCTTGGCGATGTTGCCGCCATTCACCTGCCGCACGGCCTTAGCGCGGTGTTGACGCGCGCCGCCTGGTACCGACTGGTGGAGAGTGCCGAAGCACGGGATGGTCGGCTGCAGGTCCACAGCGCCGGGGTCTGGTTCCCGCTACAGTAGCCGCGGGCTACCGTAGCGGGGGCGCTTCCTGCGGGGTTACATGTTGGGGTAGGTGGGCCCCCCGAACCCTTCCGGCGTGACCCAGACAATGTTCTGTGAAGGGTCCTTGATGTCACAGGTTTTACAGTGCACGCAGTTCTGTGCATTGATCTGGAAACGCTGTCCCTGCGCATCCTCGACCACCTCGTACACACCTGCCGGGCAATAGCGCTGTGCCGGTTCATCGTACAGCGGCAGGTTTTTCGCCAGCGGTATGCTGGGGTCAATCAGGGTGAGGTGACAGGGCTGGTCTTCTTCGTGGTTTGTATTGGAGAGGAACACGGAGGACAGCCGGTCAAAGGTGATCTTGTTGTCCGGTTTGGGGTAGTCGGGCTTCTTACACGCATTCGCCGGTTTCAGGGTGGCGTAATCGGGCACAGAGTCGTTCAGCGTGAAAGGCAGCTTGCCGCCGAACAGGGTCTGATCAATCCAGACCATGGCCGACCCCAGCATGAACCCGAACTTGTGCATGAAGCCGCTGAAGTTCCGCGTTGTGTAGAGTTCGTCATGCAGCCAGGAGTTGCGCACACGCTCGGCATAGCCTTCCAGGTCGGCGGGCGCAGACTCGCCCTGAAGCAGCGCTTCGACCACGGCCTCAGCCGCGAGCAGGCCGCTTTTCATGGCGGTGTGATTGCCTTTGATCTTCACGGCGTTGAGCGTGCCTGCGTCACAGCCAATCAGCAGACCACCCGGGAAGTGCATTTTGGGCAGCGAGTTGTAGCCGCCCTTGGCGATGGCACGGGCGCCGTAGCTGATCCGCGTGCCGCCCTGGATGTACTTCAGGGTTTCCGGGTGCTGCTTCCAGCGCTGGAATTCCTCGAACGGGCTGAGGTGCGGGTTGCTGTAGTTCAGGTCGGTGATCAGGCCCAGGTAAACCTGGTTGTTTTCTGCGTGGTAGAGGAACGCGCCACCGCTGGCGCCGCTTTCCTTCAGGGGCCATCCCAGGCCGTGCACCACCAGTCCCTCTTTGTGCTGCTCGGCCGGAATCTCCCAGATTTCCTTGATCCCGATGCCGTAGTGCTGGGGATCCTTGCCGTCATCCAGCCCGAAGCGGCTGATGAGCTGCTTGCCCAGGTGGCCCCGGCAGCCTTCCGCGAACAGGGTATAGCGGGCGTGCAGTTCCATACCCGGGGTGTAGCTGTCTTTCTTCTCGCCGTCGGCACCAATACCCATGTCGCCGGTCGCGATGCCCTTGACCCGGCCATCTTCGTGGTAGAGCACCTCGGCGGCGGCGAACCCGGGGTAGACTTCAACGCCAAGGTTTTCGGCCTGCTCGGCCAGCCAGCGGCACACGTTACCCATGGAGACAATGAAGTTGCCTTCGTTGTGCGTGGGTTTCGGGATCAGGAAGTTGGGCAGTTTGATGGCCTTCTTTTCACTGGTGTAAAAAAAGAAGTTGTCATGGGTGACGGCGGTATTCAGCGGTGCCCCCATGCTGGCCCAGTCCGGGAACAGCTCCGCGAGCGCGCGCGGCTCAAGCACGGCACCAGAGAGCGTGTGTGCGCCGACCTCGGAACCCTTCTCGACAACACAAACGGTGACTTCCCGCTCCTGTGCCTGTGCGAGTTGCATGATGCGACAGGCGGCGGACAGACCCGCAGGCCCCGCGCCAACAATCACTACATCGAATTCCATTGATTCACGTTCCACGATAGGCTCCTCTAGTTCGCGCGGGGGGTCCGAATGGCTGGGTGCGCCCAGTCGCTTGAATCGAAGGGCAGCCAAAAAAGCCGCGCAAGTATATAATTTTTAAAGGTTAAAAACCAGAAGAGCGGCGGCCTGCGATGCTCCGTTTCTGTCCAGCACCGTACGCTATGCTGCACTGAAACGCTCTTGACCTCTACTGCCTTTGGCGGCAACATAGCGGCCCGAGTACAGGCCGGTGCCCCGCGTGGCGCGCGCCAGCCCATGCAAACCCACCCGAAACTAGCATTGGAAATCCTATGAAGGTTCTTGTTGCCGTTAAGCGCGTCGTTGACTACAACGTCAAAGTCCGTGCCAAGGGCGATGGCAGTGACGTTGACCTGAACAACGTCAAAATGGCCATCAACCCGTTCTGTGAGATCGCCGTTGAAGAGGCGGTGAGACTGAAAGAAGCCGGAGTCGCGACCGAGGTGATCGCTGTTTCTGTGGGTGAAAAGCCCTGCCAGGAGCAGATTCGCACCGCACTCGCTCTGGGTGCCGACCGCGGCATTCACGTGGAAACCGAAGGGCGGATCGAGCCGCTGGTGATCGCCAAGCTGCTCAAGGGCGTGGTGGAAAAAGAGCAGCCGCAACTGGTCATTCTGGGCAAACAGTCCATCGACGGTGACAACAACCAGACCGGGCAGATGCTGGGTGCACTGACCAATATGCCTCAGGGTACTTTTGCCTCAGAAATCAAGGTGGAAGGCGACAAACTTAATGTAGTGCGCGAGGTTGACGGTGGCCTGCAGACCATCAGTCTTTCCCTGCCTGCGATCGTCACCACAGACCTGCGCCTGAACGAGCCGCGCTATGCGTCGCTGCCGAACATCATGAAGGCGAAGAAGAAGCAGCTGGACGTGTTCAGCCCGGCGGACCTCGGGGTGGAAGTCACCCACCACATTGCCCAGCTGCGGGTAGAGCCGCCGGCAGAGCGCCAGGCGGGGATCAAGGTCGAGGACGTTGCCCAGCTGGTCGACAAATTGAAGAACGAGGCGAAGGTGATCTCATGAGTACACTCGTTATTGCAGAGCACGACAACAGCGGCCTGAAGCCGGCTACCCTCAACGCGGTGACAGCGGCCCAGGCACTGGGTGCCGACATCGATATCCTGGTGGCCGGTGCCGGCTGCGCGGCGGTGGGCGAAGAAGCCGCAAAAATTGCCGGAATCGGCAAGGTGCTGGTGGCTGACAACGCCGTCTATGAGCACCAACTGGCCGAAAACGTCAGCCTGTTGATCGCAGAGGTCGCTGCCGGCTATGACAACGTCGTCGCCCCGGCGACCACGAATGGCAAGAACATCATGCCCCGCGTAGCCGCCCTCCTGGACGTTGCGCAGGTGTCCGATGTGATCGCGGTAGAGTCCGCCGACACCTTCAAGCGCCCGATTTATGCGGGTAACGTGATTGCCACTGTGCAGAGCAGCGACGCGCGCAAGGTGATCACCGTGCGCACCACCGCCTTTGACGCGGCAGCGGCGGAAGGCGGCTCGGCGTCTGTCGAGGCCGTGTCAGCCGTGCACGATGCCGGCCTGTCCAGTTTCGTGGGCGAAGAAGTCGCGGTGTCCGATCGCCCTGAGCTGACCGCTGCTCCGGTGGTTATTTCCGGTGGCCGAGGCATGCAGAACGGCGACAACTTCAAGTTGCTCGAGGGCATTGCAGACAAGCTGGGTGCGGCCATCGGGGCCTCACGTGCCGCCGTGGACGCGGGCTTTGTGCCCAACGACATGCAGGTCGGACAGACCGGGAAGATTGTCGCGCCGGATCTGTACATTGCCGTCGGGATTTCCGGGGCGATTCAGCACCTTGCGGGCATGAAGGACTCCAAGGTGATTGTCGCGATCAACAAGGACGAAGATGCGCCGATCTTCCAGGTTGCTGATTACGGCCTGGTCGCGGACCTGTTCGACGCGCTGCCCCAGCTGGAGTCCGCACTCTGAGCTGAGCGCAACCCTCGCGGAGGTTTTTCTCCGCCATCAAAAAAGCCGGCGTAATTGCCGGCTTTTTTGTGTCCCGATGTGCGGCCCATTACAGCGGGCCGCGCACCGACTGAAGAGGCTCAGGCCGAGACGGTATCGATCTGTACCGCCGAGATGCGCTTGCCTTCCTCGGCGCTCTTCTGGAACTCGACGATCTGGTCGAAGTTCATGTAGCGATAGATCTCCGATGACATCGCGTCCAGACGGCTGGCGTACTCCAGGTACTCCGCCGGAGTCGGCAGTTTGCCCAGGATGGCACCAACGGCGGCCAGCTCGGCGGAGGTCAGGTACACGTTGGCACCGTCACCGAGGCGGTTGGGGAAGTTGCGCGTCGACGTCGAGAGCACTGTACTGTTGGGTGCGACACGTGCCTGGTTGCCCATGCACAGTGAACAACCCGGCATCTCGGTGCGGGCGCCCGCGCGGCCGAAGATGTTGTAGTAGCCTTCCTCCATCAGCAGATGCTCGTCCATGCGGGTAGGTGGCGATATCCACATGCGCGTGGAGATGCCGCCCTTGTGCTGGTCGAGCAGTTTGCCAGCCGCACGGAAGTGGCCGATGTTGGTCATGCAGCTGCCAATGAAGACCTCATCGACCTTGTCGCCGGCTACGTCGGACAGCAAGCGGGCATCGTCCGGGTCGTTGGGCGCGCACACGATCGGCTCGCGCAGCTGGGCGAGATCGATCTCGATCACGGCAGCATACTCGGCGTCCGCATCGGCGGTCATCAGGCTCGGATTCGCCAGCCACTCTTCCATCTTCGCGGCGCGACGCTCCAGGGTGCGGCTGTCGCCGTACCCTTCGGCAATCATCGAGCGCAGCAGCACCACGTTGGAGCGCAGGTACTCGGCAATGGTGTCCTCATCCAGGGCAATGGTGCAACCCGCCGCTGAGCGCTCGGCAGAGGCGTCAGAGAGCTCGAACGCCTGCTCGACCGTCAGGCCCTTGAGGCCTTCGATTTCGAGGATACGCCCGGAGAAGATGTTCTTCTTGCCTTTCTTCTCCACCGTCAGCAGGCCTTCCTGGATGGCGTAGTAGGGGATGGCGTGCACGAGGTCGCGCAGGGTGATACCCGGTTGCATGTCACCCTTGAAGCGCACCAGAACGGATTCCGGCATGTCCAGCGGCATGACGCCGGTTGCCGCCGCAAACGCCACCAGGCCCGAGCCGGCCGGGAAGGAAATTCCCATGGGGAAGCGGGTGTGGCTGTCGCCGCCGGTGCCTACAGTGTCAGGCAGCAGCATGCGGTTCAGCCAGCTGTGAATGATGCCGTCACCCGGGCGCAGGGACACGCCGCCGCGGGTCATGATGAAATCTGGCAGGGTGTGCTGCGTGTCGATGTCCACAGGCTTCGGATACGCTGCTGTGTGGCAGAACGACTGCATGACCAGGTCGGCGGAGAAGCCCAGGCAGGCAAGGTCCTTCAGCTCATCGCGGGTCATGGGCCCTGTGGTGTCCTGGGAGCCGACGGTCGTCATGCGCGGCTCGCAGTAGGTGCCGGGACGGATGCCCTGCATACCACAGGCCTTGCCGACCATTTTCTGCGCCAGGGTGAAGCCCTTGTCGCTGTCTGCAGGCTGCTCGGGGCGGCGGAACAGGTCTGTGGGCGCCAGGCCCAGCGATTCCCGGGCCCGCGCGGTCAGGCCGCGACCGATGATCAGGTTGATCCGGCCGCCGGCGCGCACTTCGTCCAGCAACACCTCGGACTTGAGGCTGAATTCGGACAGTACGGCGCCGGTTTCAGAAAGGATCTTGCCCTCGTAGGGGCGCACCTCGATCACGTCGCCCATGTGCAGGTCGTCCACGGGCGCCTCAAATACCAGAGCGCCAGCGTCTTCCATCGTGTTGTAGAAAATGGGGGCAACCTTGCCACCGATGCAGATACCGCCGCCGCGCTTGTTGGGCACGCCTGGCATGTCCTCGCCGAAGAACCAGAGTACCGAGTTTGTCGCGGACTTGCGCGAGGAGCCGGTGCCGACAACGTCACCCACGAAGGCAACCGGCAAACCCTTGTCCTGGAGGGCCGCAATCTGCTTCATCGGGCCGGTCACGCCGTGTTCTTCGGGTGTGAGCCCGTCGCGGGTCATTTTGTACATGGCCAGGGCGTGCAGGGGGATGTCGGGACGCGACCAGGCATCAGGAGCAGGGGAGAGGTCATCCGTGTTGGTTTCGCCAGTGACCTTGAACACAGACACCTTGATGGACTCAGGCACGGCCGGACGGTTGGTGAACCACTCGCCCTCGGCCCAGGCCTGCATCACCGCCTGGGCGTTTGCATTGCCGCCCTTCGCGAGCTCTTCGACATCGTGGAACGCATCAAACACCAGCAGCGTGTGCTTGAGCTCTTTCGCCGCCAGTGCGCCCAGATTCTCGTCCGTCAGCAGGCCCACCAGTGCCTCAATGTTGTAACCGCCGTGCATGTTGCCGAGCAGGGCGACCGCGGTTTGAGGGTCGATCAGCGGGCTGCTGGCCTGGCCCTGCACAATGGCGGAGAGAAACCCGGCCTTGACGTAGGCCGCCTCGTCCACGCCCGGTGGAACGCGGTTGGTAATCAGGTCGAGAAGAAAGGCCTCTTCGCCGGCGGGCGGGTTTTTCAGGAGCTCAACCAGTGCGGCGACCTGCTCGGCGCTCAGGGGCTTGGGCGGAATGTTGAGGGCGGCCCGTTCGGCCACGTGTTCGCGGTAGGCGTCTAACACGGTAAAACTCCTTGTTACGGTGTCGGGGAGGCACAGCAGGGGCCCTGCGGCCGCCGTGACTGCGCGCTGATGTGCGGCGGAAGTATATCCCAGAGGCTGTTTAAGATAAATAAATCAAACGCTTATACCGTGCATTCAGCAGGCTGATGACGTACACTTTTCGCTTGTTGTCAGCCCCTCTGTTTTTCCTGATTATGCGCAAACCTGCGGTCAAGACACCCTGCATCGGCGTCTGCTCGACGGGCATCGGTGATGCCGTTTGTCGGGGTTGCAAACGGTTCAGTCACGAAGTGATTCACTGGAACAGCTACAGCGATGAGCAGAAGCGGGCCATAGATGGGCGTCTTTCCTGTTTCCTCTCGCAGTGTGTGCGCAATGCCCTGACGGTGATCGACAAGCCACTGCTCGCCTGGCAACTGCAGGTGCAGCAGCTGCGCTACAACCCCGAACATGACGAGTATTGCTGGGTATTCAGCCTGCTGAAGGCGGGGGCGGGCCAGATTGATCGGCCGGCGGATTTCGGTTTCGAAGTGCATGCCAGCCACGCCCGCCTGGGACTGCCCCAGCTACGCGACCTCATCGATCGGGAGTTCTATATCCTTTCGGAAGCACACTATGAGCGGTATATGCGCACCCCTGACCTCTTCGGCAGCATAACCTCATGACGGAGGCGCTGTTGGGGCCGGTGCGCGCATTTCTTCCCTGTGCGACGCCAGACGCCTGGGTAGAATGGGCACTGGAACATCCACAGACATTGCTGGTAGATCACGCCAACTGCGAGAAGAAGGCGGCATCCACGGCGCTTAATCTGATGTACCGCTATGTGGAATACCCGCGCCTGCTGCAAAAGCTGTCCCGTCTGGCGCGGGAGGAGCTGCGCCATTTCGAGCAGGTTTTTGCCATTATGCAGCGGCGCAAGCTGGCGTATCCGCAGCTCTCGGCCTCACGCTACGCCGCAGGTCTGCGGGCGGAGGTGCGTGGCAATGAGCCTGGCCGGCTGGTGGATACGCTGCTGGTCGGCGCCCTGATTGAAGCCCGTTCCTGTGAACGATTCGCGGCCTTGATTCCGCACCTGGATGCCGAGCTGGCGCAGTTTTACGCCTCTCTGCTGAAATCAGAGGCACGCCATTTCGAGGATTATCTCGCGCTGGCGAGTGACCTCGCATCCGCAGCAGAAATCACCGAGCGCCTTGAGCAGTTGAAGGCGGTAGAGACCGCTCTCATTACCGGCAGTGACGTGGAGTTCCGCTTCCACAGCGGTGTACCCGCCGGGCGATAGCTGGAAACAAGATTAATAAAGTTTATTAAGTTATTGTTTTATATCGAAACTATGCAGGCTAAAGCCATCAGGTGAGGCCTTCAGGTACCAGCCTGACTGGTCCCAGTCCCCCAGTACCCAGCGCACCCCTGCCGCGTGTTCGTGGCGTGCCGGGCGGTGGGTGTGACCGTGCACCATGCACTGCACCTCGTGGTCGAGCAAAGCGCGTTCAACCTCGCTTGGTGTGACATCCATGATGTCTTCTGCCTTGTTGCTGTTGGCTTCGCGGCTGCGATTGCGCAGCTCCCGAGCCAGCGCGCGGCGCTCCTCCAGGCTGCGTGCCAGCAGTTCGGTCTGCCAGGCTGCTGAACGCGTTGTCTTGCGGAAGGCCTGGTATTCCGTATCCCGGGTACACAGGCTGTCGCCGTGCATGAGCAGCGTGGGGGTGCCGTAGAGGTTTACCACGCGGGGGTCGCGCAGCAATTTGCCGCCAACGGCGCCGCAGAAGTCACGCCCGAGCAGGAAGTCCCGGTTGCCGGGCAGCAGGTAGAGCCTGGGCCCGGCAGCGGAGAAGCGGCGCAGCATTTCCGTGACCTCTGCAGCAAGCGGTGTGTCATCGTCGTCGCCGATCCACACCTCGAACAGATCGCCGAGGATGTACAGCGCGTCGCAGTCCTGATGGTCCAGCAGAAAGCGCCGCAGTGCCCGCACCGTTGCCGGGCGGGTGGACTCAAGGTGCAGGTCCGAGATCAGGTAGGTCGCGCTCACTGCTGCGTGCCTGAGAGTCAGTCTTCGACGATTTCGATCGTCTCAATGATCACGGGGTCAACGGGCACGTCCTGGTGTCCGCTGCGGCTGGTGGTGGGCAGCACACGAATCTTGTGCAGTACCTCTTCACCACCTGTGACCTTGCCAAACACCGCATAACCCCAGCCCTGCATGTTCTTGCCGCTATGGTTGAGAAAGTCGTTGTCCTTGACATTGATGAAGAATTGCGTCGTGGCCGAGTGTGGGTCCATGGTGCGTGCCATGGCAATGGTGCCGAAGTCGTTTTTGAGGCCATTGTCCGCTTCATTCTGGATCGGTTCACCCGCCGGCTTCTGGCGCATCTCGGTGTCAAAGCCGCCGCCCTGGATCATGAAATTGTCGATAACACGGTGGAAAATGGTGCCGTCATAGGACCCTTCACGCGCGTGCTTGAGGAAATTCGCCACGGTGACGGGGGCCTTGTCTGCGTCGAGAGTGAGAGTGATGTCGCCGAAGGTCGTTTTAATGATAACCATTGCAGGTACGCCGCCTTGTTAGGGAGTGAAAAACTCGATTGAAAAAAGAGAGCGCAATGATACGGACTTTTGCCTGCCTGTAAAACACACGGCGTGCGTTTGGCATTAGGGCACACTTTTGCCATCGTATTCGGCCAGTGTCTGCGCGGGCTGTCACAGGTGCCTGCGAATACTCGCCCGAGCCACCAGAGTATAGCTGCACGCGTCGGGCCTCTGGGGCTATAATGCGCGGCTTTTGGGAAGCAAAGGCGGCATGGATACCAAACCTGGCAACAATTTCCTTCACACGGTCATCGCGGACGATCTCGCGGCCGGCCGGGTGCAGACCGTGGTCACTCGTTTCCCGCCGGAGCCCAACGGCTATCTGCACGTGGGCCACGCGAAGTCGATCTGCCTGAATTTTGGCCTCGCTGAGCGTTTCGGCGGGCACTGCCACCTCCGTTTCGATGACACCAACCCGGAAAAGGAGAGCCAGGAATTCATCGACGCGATCCAGGAAGATGTGCGCTGGCTGGGCTACCAGTGGGCGGGTGATGTGCGCTTTGCCTCCGCGTATTTCGAGCAGTTTTTTGAGTGGGCCCTGCACCTGGTGCGAAATGGTGATGCCTATGTGTGTGACCTGAATGCGGAGCAGGCCCGTGAGTACCGCGGCACACTGACTGAACCCGGCCGGAACAGTCCGTTCCGCGGTCGCTCTGTGGAAGAAAATCTCGACCTGCTTCAGCGCATGCGCGCGGGTGAGTTCGAGGAGGGCAGCCGTGTACTGCGCGCCCGCATCGATATGGCATCGCCCAATATGAATCTGCGCGATCCGATTCTCTATCGCATTCGCAAGGTGCCTCATCACCAGACCGGCGATGCCTGGGTGATCTATCCCACCTATGACTTCGCCCATGGGCAGGAAGACGCTATCGAGGGCGTCACCCACTCGATCTGCACCCTCGAGTTCGAAGATCATCGCCCTCTGTACGATTGGTTGATCGAACACCTGCCGGTACCGACGCGGCCACGTCAGTACGAATTCGGGCGCCTCAACCTGAATTACACCGTCACCAGCAAGCGCAAACTCAAGGCGCTGGTGGACGAAGGCATTGTCAGCGGCTGGGATGACCCGCGCATGCCAACCATTGCAGGGATGCGCCGACGCGGCTTCACCCCGGCCTCGATCCGCACGTTTTGCGACATGATCGGCGTGACCCGCAGCGACGGCGTGGTTGATGTCGCAATGCTGGAGCATGCGATTCGCGATGACCTGAATACCAACGCGCCGCGTGGCATGTGCGTGCTCAACCCGCTCAAGGTGATTCTCACCGATCTTCCGGAAGCGCATCGCGAAGTCCTTACTGCGGCTTCGCACCCGAGCCGGGAGGATCTGGGCAGCCGCGAGGTGCCCTTTACCCGCGAGCTGTACATCGATGCGGATGATTTCCGGGAAGAGGCCAACAAGAAATACAAGCGGCTGGTGCTCGGCAAGCGCGTTCGCCTGCGCAATGCCTATGTCATCGAAGCGACCGAGGTGATCAGGGATGAGGCGGGAGAGATCATCGCCGTGCACGCGCAGACCATCCCCGGGACGTTGGGTAACGATCCGGCCGATGGCGTCAAACCGAAGGGCGTGATCCAGTGGGTGTCTGCCAGCGAGGGGCGCCGTGCCACTGTGCGCCTGTATGATCGCCTGTTTACGCATGAGGCACCGGATCGTAGTGATAACGCCTATCTGGAGTGGCTGAATCCCGCGTCACTGCAGATCGTCGAGGGCGCCTGGATTGAACCGGCACTCGCCGCCGCCAGGCCGGAACAGGGTTTTCAGTTTGAGCGGGAAGGTTACTTCGTTGCTGACCGCTTCGACCATACGCCGGAAAATCCGGTGTTCAACCGCACGATAGGGCTTAGGGACACCTGGGCGGCGGCAGGGGAGGATGCATGAGCATTGTGCTGTACAACACCCTGAGTGCGCGCAAGGAGGTATTTGAGCCACTGCAGCCCGACCGCGTCACCATGTACGTGTGTGGCCCTACGGTCTACAACCTGGCGCACATCGGTAACGCGCGCCCGGTGGTGGTGTTCGATGTTCTGTTCCGGCTGCTGCAGACCCGGTACCGCGAGGTGATCTACGCACGCAACATCACCGATGTCGATGACAAAATCATCGCCGCCGCGCGGGACAGCGGGCGCGGCATCGAGGACGTCACCGCGGAGTTTACCGACAAATATCGCGAGGATATGGCGGCACTGAACGCCTTGCCGCCGACGCTCGAGCCACATGCCACACACCACATCGACGGCATGATTGCGCTCACCGAAACCCTGCTGGCCAAGGGCCATGCCTATGTCAGCGAGGGCCATGTGCTGTTTGCCGTGGAATCCATGCCGGATTACGGCCGCCTTTCCGGGCGGTCACTTGACGACATGCTGGCAGGCGCGCGCGTGGAGGTCGCCGACTACAAGCGCCACCCGGGTGACTTCGTACTCTGGAAACCGGCATCTGCTGAAGATCCCGGCTGGGACAGCCCCTGGGGTCGCGGCCGGCCTGGGTGGCACCTCGAGTGTTCTGCCATGATTCGCGCGCACCTTGGCGAAACCATTGATATTCACGGCGGCGGCCGCGACCTGATTTTCCCGCACCACGAAAACGAAATCGCGCAAAGCCGCTGCGCTCACGGTGGTGATTACGTGCGCTATTGGATGCACAACGCCTACCTGGATATCGACGGTGAAAAGATGTCCAAGTCGCTGGGCAATTTCCGCACAGTGCGTGAACTGCTGGCACATTATCGCGGGGAGGTGCTGCGTTTCGCATTGCTCTCAGCACACTACCGCTCACCACTGAACTTCTCCACCGATCTCCTGGCGCAGGCGGAGGCCAACCTGGATAGTTTTTACACTGCCTTGCGCGGTGTGCAGGACGTATCGGAGAGCGATGACATCGATCTCTCGGCTGAGGGGTTCTATGGCGCCCTGGAAGACGACCTGAACACGCCGCTGGCGATTGCCGAACTGCACGCGCTGGCCAAGCAACTGCACAAGGCTGCCGACGCTGACAAGCCCCGTCTGAAAGCGCGGCTGCTGGCGGCGGGGAGGCTGTTGGGCATTCTGCAGCAGGCGCCCGAGGCATGGCTGCAGGGCGGCGCAGCGGCCGATGACATTGCGCCCGAGGCGATTGAAGCACTTATCGCCGAGCGCCAGGCCGCTAAACAGGACAAGGACTATGCACGTGCCGATGCCATTCGCCAGCAGCTGCTGGACGCGGGCGTTGAACTGGAGGATGGCCGCGAGGGGACCCTCTGGCGCAGGGCCTGAGGGTCCGCGAAGGTTCAGCCCAGGGACTTCTCGCCGGATTCCACGGTCTGCATGATCAACGTGTTGATGGTCATCGGCCCGACACCGCCGGGAACCGGCGTGTAGGCACTGGCGGTATCCAGCAGGGGTGCCAGTTCGATGTCGCCGACGCCGCCAGGGTGGTAGCCCGCATCCACCACTACCGCGCCGGGTTTGACCCAGGCCGCCTTGATAAACTCGGGTTTGCCAACCGCACCCACCAGAATGTCGGCCTGGGCGATCAACGCCGGCAAACCCTGTGTCCTGGAGTGACAAATGGTCACGGTCGCGTTTTTCTGCAAGAGCATCATCGCCATGGGCTTGCCCAGAATAGGGCTGCGACCCACCACCACAGCGTGTTTGCCTTCAATCGCAACGCCATAGCTCTCCAGCATCCTCATGATGCCCTGTGGCGTGGCGCAGCCGTACGCCTCCTCGCCCATCGCCATGCGGCCGAAACCCAGGCAGGTGACACCGTCGACATCTTTCTCCAGCGCGATGGCGTCGAAACAGGCGCGCTCGTCGATCTGGGCGGGCACCGGGTGCTGCAACAGGATGCCGTGCACATCGGGGTTGGCATTCAGCCGGGCAATCTCCTCCAGCAGCTCATCCGTGCTGGTGGTTGAGGGAAGTTCAACCGCCAGGGATTCCATGCCCACGCGACGACAGGCGTTCCCTTTCATTTTCACGTAGGTCGCGGAGGCCGGATCGTCACCCACCAGTATCGTGGCGAGAATTGGTGTTTTGCCGCCTGAGCGGGCCTTGAGTTGCTCGACGCGCGCGAGCAGTTCGGCTTCGGTTTTGGCCGCGAGAGCCTTGCCGTCCAGAACCAGTGCTGACATGGGTCTGTATCCTGTGTTTGAAGTTGCGAGCGGGCCGCTATTGTCCCATGCGCACGCGCCGAATGGGAGAGGAGGGCGGGGCGAAAGGGAGATATTATGACCAAACTGACGTTGACGCCCTGCCGGGGGCTGAGTATCATTCGCCCCCTGAAAACGGGCCGCAGTTTGGTCCAGACAGAATATCGGGGTATAGCGCAGTCTGGTAGCGCGCCTGCTTTGGGAGCAGGATGTCGGGAGTTCGAATCTCTCTACCCCGACCAACTATTGGCCACGGTTGTCGAGTTGGTTGTGTTGTTTTCAGCCCTTTTGCAGTGGTGGCCGTAGCTCACCTGGTAGAGCACCGGATTGTGACTCCGGAGGTAGCGGGTTCAAGACCCGTCGGCCACCCCACTCCCTCCTGCCTCATGTGCCACCAGACTTCGGCCACGCAAGCTGGAAACCTGTCGACCGGATGCTATACTCGCGGCCGCGGCGTCCGGGGCGTTCCACTTCGGTCATGGCTCAGGTGCCACGTTACGCGGTCGAGCGGTAGGCTTGGCAAGCGTTCAATTGCCTTTTTGGGGGTATAGCTCAGCTGGATAGAGCAACGGCCTTCTAAGCCGTAGGTCGAGGGTTCGAGTCCTTCTGCCCCTGCCACTAAATCACTGAATTTAAACGATAAATTCCCAGTAACGCCTTCTCTTCTCTCGCGCAATTCATCCGTAAGTGCAGTTTAAGTGCAGCGATTCCGCTTCCACGGCGTAAGTGAAACATTGGCGTTATGGTGATTGACCTTGCCGAGAAGCAGGTCTAAGGTAAAGCGGTCCCCTGAAGTGTTGGAGCACTCCAGGAGACCTAACCACGCCACACCTAACCAGGAGGTGCCACATGGCTACCAACGATACTACCGCAAAAACCCCAACCCTTGAGCAAACTCGCATCGCGATGGACGAAATAGCCCAGAAGGCGAATTCGCTCCATGAGATTTGTGTAGAGGCGGTCGTGCAACTGAACACCAAACCAGAGCACGTAGAAGAGAGCATGCGGATGTTGGATGTATATCTCGACGCTGCCAGAAACCTTGCTCAGACTATCGGTTACATCGCGGACGCCCACGGTGGATGCTGGAAGGGCGATGCGGATAAATGGTTTATGCCACCAACATGGCACCGAGAAAATGAGTCAACAGACAATCACCAGTCTGCCGCCTAACCTCCGCCCCCTTCGGGGGGCGCAACTTGGCTCAATAGCCTAACTCCCGAACTAGAAGCCCCAGGATTGTGTGCAGCAGTGCATCCTGCGCTTGCCCGTGGTAATCGGATATCTCAATGAAGTGCTTGTTAACCAATTCGGTAATGGCCTCGGATTGTTGATCCGACAAACCCAAACTGCCCGGTAGATTGACCTCAAATTCGACTACCTCGGCGGGCAGATACTCTCGAAATTCAGACATAACCCGTGAGACATCATTAGCGGAATAGCCTTGGGAAATCAGAAACTTGGTTTTCTCTTCTACGAACTTGTCAGCGCCTTTCGGTTTCGCCTTTAACCGTATTACATCGCCCACTTCAGCCCCCAGAATCAAGTCACAATTGATCGTAATGCCTTGGCGTTGCGCTTCACGTGGTTCATCACGATCCGCTCACCCTCCGAAGACCCCATGTATTCCTGCATCACGCTTGAATCATAGGCGTTGATAACACGCAGATTGACCTGCGGATCACTGCCAAAACCATCTAGTTTTTGATCCATCTTCTTGGTGGTCTCAGCCGACACAACGCGCTCACCCTTCTCCAGAATGTAAGTTCCCGTTTTGGGGACTGACATCATCCCGTCGTGAGCCTGCCCCGCGATGCTGGCAGACTGGATGTTGGCGATAATCGAAGCGGTCTGAGCGGCAACGGTCGCCATAGCGGCAAGGTTCGCCGGGAAGGGGCCAGAGGCTGCCGCCTGAGCGATTGCGGTTTGAATGGCTATGATAGACCGGGCAATGGCTACGCCCTTCTCAAAGGCAAACAGAACCTTGTAGGCGTCCGACTGCTCACCCGCAAATTGCTTGGCAATGTCAGCCAGGCTGCCGAATGTCTCTTCAGCCGTAGCCAGTGCAACGTACTGCCTCGCCTGCTCAATCTCAGCGAGAGCGTCTTGATGCTTTTGGGCCTGAGCAAGTTCAAGGGAGTTGTATTCGTCTTGTGTGATTAATTCCTGCTCTCTCGCTTCGCGCAGTAGATCAATCTTGTCCGAATACCAATCCTCCAGTTGTTCCCTCGCATCCTCGATACGCTTGAATTCTGAGAACGCCCCGCCAATCTCGGGAGATAATCCACTGTAGTCAGGAGCATCACCGCCGAACGCGGCACCAATGGAGCGTGCGCGCGCCTCACCCTGTCCAGGCTTGGCATCACCATAGGCCGCATTGATGCGCTCCAGCAGATTAAGGCGCTCCCGGAGGGTGTCTAGCACAACCTCCTCATCGGTACGGAGTGCGCCAACAAGGCGCTGGTACTCAATTTGAAGGTCTAGCGCCTCCTTGATGTATTCAGGCATCTCCCGCTTCTTGGCGATGACACTGATCTTTTCAAGGTCATCTACAACTGGAGCGAGAATTGAGCCTGTCACTCTCGCGCCCTGCGGCACTATGTCTTGAAGCAGGGATTCGCGGTATTTTCTGGAGAGGCGTTCAACCTCGGCATCAATGGCGGCCTCAAGCTCCGCTATCTCCGCTCGCAGTTCGTCTTCGTTGTAGTACGCTATCCATCCACCTGGGCCACCGATCCGTATTCTCTCGCTCGGGTTTTCCAGCGCGCTGCGTGCCTTGGCCAATTCATTTTGCAGCCTAACCAGATCATCACTCGCCGCGCCGCTGGTGATCGCCGCGAACTCTTCACCGAGAAACTGGAATAGGCCTACCGTGGTTCTAATCGACGCCGCGACCTCACCGAACCCTTTGATTAGTGCTGACGTTAAATCATTCGCAGCCTTGACGATCGCAGGGTCTTGCAGGAAGTCGGCAAACTCCTTCAGAGCCTCCTTGTTTGCCTCAAGCCCGGAAGGGTTCTCCAACAGGTCACCGAACGCATTCTGCACCTGCTTCAGTGCACCGCCAAACGTATCCGCAGCGGCTGTAGCAGCGCCGCCAAACTGAGTCTCAAGCTCTTTAAGGATCATGGTTTGAGCGCCAGCGGTATCGCCAGTGCTAACCATCTGCGAAATTATCTTCTTTTGCGAATCAGTAAACTGAATGCCAGACTCAGCCAAAGCTGAAACGCCCTTAACAGGGTCATTCAATGCCTTGCCGAGCTGAAGCGCCGATGACTTTAGGTCGCTACCCATTGCTGTGCTTAGGTCAAGAATAGCTGGCAGAGTTCTGTCAAATATTTCACCACGGATGTTGGTGAACGTCAGCAAAATGGACTGCATCTCAAGCACAGACTCATCGCCAAACGTAGTGGTTCTCTGTAGCTCTGATGCAACCTTTTGCAGGCCCTCTGACGTTTTCCCGGCTGCATTACCCGTGGATATAAGGCGTTGCTCTACCTGCTTTATCGCGGCCTCCTGCCTCGCACTTGCCGCAACAACGGCACCAAATGACGCAGCCAAAGCCCCTGACGCAATGATCGAAAGGTTCTTCAGTGCCCTGCCGGTCTCGTCAATGTTCTTCTTGACGTTGCGCTTCCACTTTGCAGACTCACGCTCTGCCTTGCTCATTCCCTGCACAAACCCGGCTGTTTTGGCAACCAGGTCGAGGGTCAATGTTCCCAGAGATTTTGAAGCCATTAGCGACTCTCCTCAATGGGGTCTGCGTTCGTCGTCAGTCGGGCATTGATGTACTGCGCGATATGATCCAGGTCGTCGGTCTCAAACAGTCGCGCTGTTGCCAGCGGTCGAGCCAACCAATACTTAGCATCGGAATCTCCGGTGCAGTACAGTCGAAACCCCGCCGCATGGGCTTTCTCGCGTGCCGCCAGAAACGCTCGGCAAGTGCTTGGCTCGCCGCGCTCAATGAGGTATCCGTCACGCTGGAATCTTGGCCCGCTCATCAGTGGACCACCTCGGGTTTACCAGGGATGTGCTTCTTCAGCGCAGCATCAATGGCGGCATCAATGAGGGCGGTTCCCCGAAACAGCATTGCGTTCAAGCTTGCGATAACTGCGTCACAGACGGGCAGCGTATCCGGCACTGCGAAGTCCTCTGCGATGGTGTGACCAGACTTGCATTCGAGGATAGCTTGATACCCTTGCCCCCCAACGTGGCGTACACGAATAGCCTTGGCGTAGTCACCGGGGCATCGAACAACGTGGGGAAAATAGGTGTTAGACAATATGTCTGCGAGTGTCGCCATGAGTCATTCTCCTGTGTGCGGGATACCGTTCTTGCTCACCAGCCGCCACGTAGGGCCGCTACCAGGGCGAGTGTTTTTCGCGTTGTCGCCCAGGGACAGCCAGAGACTGCCCCGATCTGTCACAAGGCGACCGCGCGCGTATTCAGTGCCGAACTGCCACGGGCCATCGTAGGAATCTGCAATTGATTTCTCGGTCGATGACTCCGCTTCCAATCTGGCAATGCGGGATTCCAGCGCGGCGAACTCAGCGCGCAATGCCTGGTCGTGAGCGTCAATGGAGTCTTTCACGTGACCACGAATGACCGGCGCAACAGCCTTGGCAAACGCTCCAAACATTTTTAAATCCATCACCAGTTCGCCCCTACAAGGATGCGGCAGGCGTCAGGGTCCAGCAGCTTCCAGTTAGCGAACAGCAGGGATTTCGCCGCGACTGCGTTGCTCTGGAACAGCGATACCGCTTGGCCCATGCCGTCCGAATCAATGTCGTCCTGAAGTTCAATCGACGCGGATTCAGTGCGGGAGATCGAAACGCCGCCCATTGCCAGGAGAACGCGAGAAGCGTCCAGCAAGGTGATGGTTGAGCCGGTAGAGTCGAGGGGCGCGCTCTGTGAGCAGATCACGGGCAGACCGCAGATTGTTCCGCCCAGCACGCCAACGTCAGGGAATACGTGTGCCCCGTTCACAGTTGTCAAGCTCAAGTGCGCTGCGGTTTCTGGATGCATTACCAAGACGCTGGTCGAGAGGTTGCGGAAGTTCTGCAACAGCTCCCGGAAACTGGCAGCGGGATCACTGCCCGCGACAATGGTTTCGGCATCCGCTGTAATCGGGCGCGGTGCCTCCGAACTCACCGCGTCCGGGTCGAGGAATTGCGCGTCCATCACCTCTGTACATGCTTCAGACAGCGCTTCCAGCAGTGCGAACTCCGCGTTTTCCTGCTCCAGGGATTCCATAGTTAAAACTGTAACCGCGCCTATCTTGCGACTCGGCAGGGAGTGGTTGACCAAGCTCTGGGAGCAAACGGGAATGGCGTGCAGCTCGGGCACCCATGCGGCTGACGCGCTGAAGGGGGAATTAACCGGCTGGTTGAACCCTACGCGCATAGTCGAGGCCGCGATCCGGGCCACCACTGACTGCCGAGTCAGGTGGGCCATGAATTCGGCGCTGGTTGAAGTGCTGTTGTGAAAGTCTCCGCTTGAAAAAGCCCCAACCGCCGCTTTGGTACGTTGCCGGTCCCAATGCCAACGCCGCTCCATGTCGGCTTCGCGCTCGTGGTGGTTCTGAACTAGAAGCGTTGTTACCAGTGCGCGGCCTGCTCTCGCCGCATCGGACAGTACGCCTGTTTTTTGAATTTGCATCCCGTGATCCTCGTTTAAGCTTGAAAATAAAGTGTTTTTGAACACTTCCATTTTCCCACCTGGTCGCGGTTGACAGAAATCAGAACGTTATATGGCGTGATATGTCGTGACGTATCGTGAAGCTTTTTTTCAGTCTTCGGCCATTTTCTCGACCAGGTACTGGGCAAACGGCATCACCGGCAGATAGTGCCTGCGGTTCACTGATACCACTGGCAGTGGGACGCCTGCCGCCAGCCAGTTGCGGAGTGTGCCAGGTGATCGGTCAAGGTAACGCGCTGCATCTTCAAGCCTGAGCCGATCCCCGCGTATCAGCGGCACGCCGTTATCCCGTGCCCATTCAACGATGCGGTCTGCGCATTCCTGCACATCATCCCCGCTCGTGCGTTCAGCGAGGTGATGGCCGCAGTTCGGGCAGATTGTTTGCATACGATCACCTAAAAACTACAAGTTAATGAAAAGAAGACTTCGGGCGCGGTGTCCGGATTCGCGTTCTCTCTTTTGCGACCATCCCCCCCCATGTATCCATGACCTGAATTGTGGATACGAGAAATTAACTTTGGTCGCGGTGTCCGCATCGTTGCCTCCAGAGTCGACAGGGACCCCCCACGACTTACCGGCTGTTCCTTTTGCTCTGGTTGCTGAATTGTTGTTGGATTGATTTGGGGAATTTCGGCGCTGTTCCGTTTCTCCCCAGACAACGCCTTCCCCACGGTCTTGTGATCAACCCCAACCTCTGCGGCTATCTCGCGCTGACTCTTTCCCTGGTCGGCAAGCTGCTCAATCTTTTGGTTGCGCTCCACCTTGGCTGTCTCGGTTGCGAAGCCTTCGGGTCTTCCCTCACCATCTCGGCCTCGGACGCTTAGTTTCGGCTCAACTTGCGCCGATACTCTTTGCCGCTCCCTCGCCTCCCACAACTCCTTCCGCTTGGCTACATGCTCCGCGACCTCGGTGACCCGCGCTCTGTTCTGAGGCGGGTTTAAAGGGATTTGAAGGGACATAGGTGGTGGTAATGTAGGAGTGGTGTAAAAACGACACCTGTAGATGCTCAAAACAGGGGCTAGCGGTGTCAAAAACGACACCTGTAGCGCCTGAAATCGGGTCATATGGTGTAAAAACGACACCTGTAAGGGGTCTAGCGGTATCGTTTTTCCACCGGTAGAAATCGAAACTTCAGGCTTCATGGTTGGCTTGCTCCCACTCGTTGCTCGGTGCTTTGTAGGCCCACGGGAGCCAGGTCAAACGCCATGTACGGGTTCTGGATTTGGCACGCGAACAGAACAGGCTGTCGTCCACCAGCTTGATGAAACCGGCTTCACGGAGTTCATTGAACGCATTCATGGCAGTCTTTCGTGAGCATGGGACTGTTGCCTCAGCCTCACGGACGCCGAAGCCGACCGGCACGTCAGGACGCCAATGCACCTGCATTTGGAGCAGCAGTACCTTTGCCTGCACTGACAGCCCCAGATAGGCCGGTGACTTCAACAGCCGCCGTTGTATGGCCACAACTCCGCCGCGCTTGTCGAAAGGCAGTGATGTCTTTCCCTTTGCCATTAGCGAATCCGCACCAGTCGCCATTCGTGCGACATTGAAGGCTCGCCAAACCTGTTGCGGATTGGTCTATCTGGCATATTGGCGATGATGGTGTAACCGCGCTTTTGTAGTGCTGGGCGTATGAAGTTCGCAGCGGCAGATATGTTGCCGATTGCACAGTCGCGGGCGATGTCGCCAGTAAGCGCGGAGTCATTCACGACTAAATAATCGGCCAGTCGATGGGCCTGCCTGCTTTTTGTTTCCCCCTTTGCCGCCTCTACTGCCGACTGAATGTCTGATTGTGTTACCATGCGCGTGTCCTCCCGTTTAGGACAATTCACTGAACGCCAGCCGCAAACTGGCGTTTTTTTATGCCTTGCGTGAAAGTCTGAGTGCGCCCCTACAGGCATCTGCAACCATCGTGAGGTCATCTAGGTCTAATGCGATGGTCCAGGGCCTGCCCTTAATCCGGCTCAGAACTTCCACGTCATCAACCAAGATTCGGCAGGTGTATTGCCCAGGCACAACGGTGACGCTGCGAGTAATTCCGGGCGCAATGCTGGGAAGTAAAATTGTCTTGGTCATGGTTATGCGCTCCGCTGATAGGGTCGGAACTGCCACAAGGGGCAGGCTGGCGCACTGCAATCGCGGATTGATTCACGAAAGCCAGGTTCAAGGTGATCCGCAGTGCAGCCCATGCAATGCGCGCACATGGCGTCTAAAGCGCCTCTTAGCGACTTAGAATTGCCAATGTTCCGCACTACGGGGTTGTATTCGGGTCGGGTGCTGATCGTTGAATCTAGCGCGCTGGAAGGGGCTTCTTGCCGGTCGCTTGATGCGAATGAGGGGGCTTCAACGTTCATTGCTTCGCCTCCGCTTCAATTGTGTCGGCGAACTCACGGTCTTGGCGAGCGGTGATGATTCGCTTGCGGCCCAGCTTGGTGCTCTTCAGCTTCCCGGAGGCGATCAGGTCATAAGTGAAATTGCGACCGAATCCCCAGCGAGCACGCCATTCTTCAATGGAGAACGCTTGCTTCTCCACCTCCGGCAGCGAGTGGTTGGCATTGGTTTTTGACATTGTGTGACCCCCGTAAAAGGTTGCTTCTGTTTACGGGGTTGAGATTAAGCGGTGGTCCGAGGCAAGTAATGTGCAGCAATTTTTCGATTACTGCACATTGAAACAATGGCCCGCTTTATGAAAAGTTATTTTTTTCTGGCAGGGCCTTTGCAATGGTCGTACAACGATTGCGCAACAGGAGACTCATCGAGGTATCGATAGAACCATCTCTTGCATGTACCGCCGGCGAACCCAGCGTTCATTTCATCGGCAATCAACTCAAACAACTCGTCATCAACGGATTCACCGTCCTGCACGCGGACTAGTACTCTTTGGAATACAGAATCGCGATGCCTGCGGTAATTCAACTCATCCGGTTTCCGACGGCCTTTTCGGGAAACTCCAAATGCGTCATCCAGTGTTCCTGTCTCGAAGTTGTGCCAGCTCACGATACCGTTGTAGATCACCTCAGACAGCCAATTCGGCATGGCAAGGCCGTGATGGGCGCAGATGGCCAGGGCGTAAGGCAGGGCGGTCGTGTCGCCCTTTAGGTGCTTCTCATGGAAGACGTGTACTTGTTGCGTTGCCTCAAACTGGCGCCCAGCACAGCGCGGGTCTGAAATGTCCTCATTGTTTTGGCGGGTGTACTTCCATGCTTCTTCGGCGGTATCGAATCTCACGATTCACCCCCGAATGCACGATCCAGCGCTGCCGCCTTGTGATCCGGGCTTAGGTGAGCATAGACCAGCGTCATTTTAATATCTGAGTGCGTCATCAACTCCCGCACGGTGTTTATATCAACCCCGGCCATTACCAATCGTGATGCGAAGGTGTGCCGCAAGTCATGGAACCGAAAGCCCTTAATGTTCGCGTCATTAAGAACAGCCTCGAAGCCCTTCTTAACGTCCGTTAGCGGGCCGTTGGAGATAGGGGAGGGGAACACATAGGCAGAGTCGCCGCGTTGTTTGTAGCACTGTTCCAGCACCTTGTGGGCCTCCGCAGACAGTGGCAGCACAGCAGGCTCTAACTTTTTCCCTGCCTTGCGGCGGGCGTGAGAGGTTTTGCCGATTATCTTGCGAATCTGTCTGCGCTCCAGATCAACATGCTCCCACTTGAGGCTAAATAGGTCGCCACGTCGCAGCCCGGTATTCAGCGCCACTAACGTCAAGGGTTTGAGGTGATCTGCATAGTGGTCGGCTGGAATGGCAGGGGAGAGCGCCTTCCCTCGTTCCCGTTGCCATGCCCGCATACGGTCTCGGGCATCGCGCAATTCCTGCTCTCTGGTATCCAGGGCAGAACGCAGCCGCTTTTCCTCAGCATCGGACAGGAACCGCACCTTGGCCTCGCCCTCGTTTTGCTTGAGCGTGCCCTTGACCCGGACCTGCCCCAACTGGTGGCCGGGGATCATCTTGTTGTTGACTGCGTGGTTGAGCACGGCCTTGAGGTAGCTCAGTTCCCGGCGCTGGGTCTCAAGAGAGACCTTGCTGCGCTCCCGCCGCCACTTCGCCATGTCCAGCTCTGAGATATCCGTCATGGGCTTGTCGAGGATGTGGTCGAAGACCTTGCCGATCCGGGCGAGCATGTCCTTGTGGCTGGCGATATTGGCTTGAGCGTGAACCTTAAACGGGCCTTCCAGATAGCTGCGCAGGGTGGAATCCTTCAGCACCTTCTTCTGTCTGCGCTCAGCCTGGAAGTCATGCCCGCCTGCGGCCATGCCCGTGATCTCTTTTGCGCGCTCACGAGCGAACGCCAGGGTTAGTTGGCTGGCATCTCCAATACGCTCGCGCTTGCCTCGGCTAATCTCGACATAAAAGGTCTTGCGGCCACTCGGTTGCACTCGAACGAGTAGACCCTTAACGGAGGATTTGCCCCCGTTGTCTCGTACCTCATAGGCTGAGGTTTTGGGGGCCAGTTTCGGTATGGTCTTTTCGGTTAGGGTTGCAGCCATATCGCACCTCGTAAGTGCAATGTAAGTGCAAAGAAGTATAACATCGGCAAATAGCAACAAACACTAAAAAACTTAAGCGGTTGAAATATAAAGAGAAAAATATCTAAGCTATTGATGTGTAAGGGGTAAAAAACCGCCTTCTAAGCCGTAGGTCGAGGGTTCGAGTCCTTCTGCCCCTGCCACCAAACCCGGGGTGCATTCCGGTCACATAGGTAACAGTCTATTCCGGGAACCGGCAGGCTTCCAACGGCCCCGGAAGACAGCCTTCTCCCGATTCCCCTGAACAAACTGGCCACTAAAACCTCGATTGTGTACCCTGTGGTTTTGTTTGGCGATTGGTGTCCCAGCGCTGTCTTTCCGACACCTATTGTGCAACGGAGCCTCCATCATGCGTTCTTTATCACGCCCCCGTGTTCTGGTTACCGGTGGAGCAGGTTTTCTGGGCAGTCATCTGTGTGAGCGACTTCTCGCGGATGGTCACGACGTTCTTTGCGTAGATAATTTCTTTACCGGCAGCCGCGACAACGTTCTGCATCTGCTGGGAAATCCCCGTTTCGAATTGCTGCGGCACGACGTGACCTTTCCACTCTACGTTGAAGTGGATCAGATCTACAATCTGGCCTGTCCAGCGTCTCCCATTCATTATCAGTTGGACCCGGTACAGACCACCAAAACCAGTGTGCATGGCGCGATCAACATGCTGGGACTGGCGAAGCGAGTGAACGCAAGTATCCTGCAGGCATCGACCAGTGAAGTGTACGGAGACCCGGAGGTGCATCCGCAGCAGGAGGGTTACTGGGGCAGGGTGAACCCCGTCGGACCACGCGCCTGCTATGACGAGGGCAAGCGTTGTGCGGAGACACTTTTCTTCGATTATTTCCGTCAGCACGGGCTGCGCATCAAGGTGGCGCGCATCTTCAATACCTACGGTCCGCGGATGCACCCCAATGACGGGCGTGTGGTTTCCAATTTTATTGTGCAGGCTTTGCGCGGAGCGCCGATCACGTTGTACGGGGATGGTCAGCAGACGCGATCCTTCTGCTACGTCGACGACCTCATAGAGGGACTGATCAGGCTCATGAATACACCTGATGAAGTCACCGGGCCGGTAAACCTCGGTAACCCTGTGGAGTTTACGATTCGGGAGCTGGCGGAACAGGTGCTCGCGCAGACGCGCTCGCAGTCGTCATTGTTGCAGGAACCGCTGCCCCAGGACGACCCTCGCCAGCGCCAGCCTGACATTGATCTGGCGAGACAATTGCTTGGCTGGGAGCCTGCAGTACCCCTTGCTGATGGGCTCGAGCGCACGATCGACTACTTCAGGCATCATGGCGATCTCGCATGAATCCAGCTCAGGAACGCGCGCACGCTGAGGCGTCTTCGGGTTTGAGCGTTTCTGTCGTCGTGAACAACTATAATTACGCCCACTACCTGCCACAGGCACTCGACTCGGTACTTGCCCAACTCGCTCCGCAGGACGAACTGATTGTCGTCGATGATGGCTCCGGAGACGGATCGGCGGAGATACTCGCCAGCTATGCGGCGCAACAGCACGTACGTGTTATCCGGCAGGCCAACCGGGGGCAGTTGAGCGCCGTGTTGGAAGGGCTCTCCGTGGCGCATGGCGACTTGTGCGCCTTGCTGGACAGCGATGACTATTTCCTTCCCGGCTATCTGGCGAGGCTTCGGCGACATGCCGAGCAGAATCCCGAGGCCGACTTTTTCTTTTGTGCAGCATCCCCCGGCGGTGAAGCGGAGGAGGCCGTGCGGGAAACGAAAGCGATGCTTGCACGTATTGAAGTTCCCCCGGGGTTGACCGGGTCAAGTCGCTGGAGTACCTGGGCGGGTGGCGAGTTCCTGGGCTCACCGACCTCTGGCCTCGCCTTGCGTCGTGCGCTGCGGGATACCTTGCTGGAGCACCGGGAGCGTCTCTCGGACCGGGTCGTTATCCCGCGGTGGGCTGTCCGCTTTTTTGCGATCAGCACAACCAGCCACGCGGCTACCCGCAACTCCGCAGACGGTATTATCGTGCGTCTGTGCTCATTGCTCGGTGCGCAAAAGCACTATTGCGCCACGCCGGGCTTCTATTATCGGATTCACGGTGCCAATGCCTATGCCTGCCTGAGCGCAGGTGCTCGCAGGTATCTGCAGGTTGCCCGCATACGCCAGTTCCTGAGAATGTCCCAGGCGGCGATGCGTGTAGAGTTGCGCCCGCGGGTCGAGGACGTGCTCAGAGAAGCGGCAGGGCGAAGCAGGCCGCTGTGCGGCAGGCGCAGACGTCGCCTGGCGGTGAATTATGTCCTGGCCTTGTTGCGCTGTGATGACGCCCTCCTAACCCGGTTTCGTGGTCTCCCGGGTTTGTCGTCTGCGCTCTTCAGACAAGCCTCGGCGAAGCCGCCAAACTGCGGGTAGCAACCTCCAGGGCGTGATCAGGTAGCGTTTCCAGAGTCGCCGTGGATCATGCAACAGGCGATAAAGCCAGCCGAAACCTCGCTGTGACCAGGAAGCCGGTGGTTGCGCCTGTTCACCGCTGTAGTAATCCAGCGTGCCACCCGCCTGCAGAAGAATCCCGGCCTTGAGCTGTGTGCGTTGTTGCAGTATCCAGGATTCCTGTTTGGGCATTCCCAGGCCAACCAGTAACAGGTCGGGTGCGAAGGCATTGATCTGTGCCACGACCTCAGTGTTGTCGGCAACGTAGCCATTGAGCAGTTGGATGTGGAGCTCTGGCCATTGGCCCTTAATCCACTTGCGTGCGTGCTCGACACTGGTTGGCGACCCGCCGAAATAGAACAGTCGCAATGACGAGCGCTCGGCCATCGTCAATAGCTCGGGTAGGCAATCCATCAGGGAGAAGCGCTGAACCTTGCGCTCCCGTACCCCCGCAAGATGAAACAGCCACAACACGCCCACGCCGTCAATGTAGCAGTCGCGGCACTGCTCGTAGAACCTGCGCACAACGGGGTCAGTGTTCGCCAGATACAAACTGTGCAGATTGTGGTGCCCGATGATTTCCCCGGTGGTGCCACTTGCCAGCATGGCTTGCATGTGCTCGAACAGCTCTGGCAGGCTGCGGGGCCGTACTGCGCAACCTGCGAAGGCCTGCATCTCCCTGCCTGCCAGTTCACCGGTTTCGGTTTCAGTAGGCATTACGCCCCGTCCAGCCCATGAGAGCGGTTCTGGCCAGGATTTTTATGTCCAGCCAGAGCGACCAGTTCTCGATGTAGTGGATGTCGTACTCCAGCCTGCTTTGCATTTTCTCCAGCGTGTCTGTTTCTCCGCGAAATCCATTGATCTGGGCCCAGCCGGTGATGC
Organism: uncultured Haliea sp.; assembly: GCF_963973825.1. Taxonomy (NCBI): domain Bacteria; kingdom Pseudomonadati; phylum Pseudomonadota; class Gammaproteobacteria; order Cellvibrionales; family Halieaceae; genus Haliea; species uncultured Haliea sp. The sequence goes on along the minus strand of NZ_CAXBAE010000002.1, from coordinate 417,588 downwards.
CCGGTTTAACCCGGTGGCGCTGCATATAGGTATCGAGCTGCTGTCCGAACTGTTCGTTCAGCGCAAGCGGGTGTGGTCTCGGACCGACCAGGGACATGTCGCCTCGCAACACATTGAAGAGTTGCGGCAACTCATCCAGGCTGCTGCGTCGAAGAAAAGCGCCGAGACGTGTAATGCGGGGGTCATCTCGCGTCGCCTGCCGGTCAGGGCACGCCCCCTCTCGCATTGTGCGGAACTTGAATACCTGAATAATGCGACCACCACCCCCATGGCGCGCCTGAACAAAGAGGGCGGGCCCCGGAGATTCCAGCCGGACGAGGATCGCAAGCAACACTAGCAGCGGAGCCAGAAGCAGCAGGGCCAATGCCGACAGGGTGTAGTCCATTATGCGCTTCAGTACGGCTTCGGGACCGTCCAGTGCCGTTGCATTGAGTTCAATGAGCGTGACGCCGTCGATGTCGTTGACCCGGTGCCGCAAGATGCGCAGTAACGTCAGATCCGGCACGTAATGCACCGGCAGGCTAATTTGCTGAATTCGCGTGAGCAGCACGGCATCGTCGATGGCATGCGTCGCATCCGGGGCCAGCCATATCTCATCAATGCCATGGTCGCCACTTATCAGCGTCGGTTCCAGATCATCCAGCTCACCGAGCAGCGCTGCTGGCAGGCTGTCTGCGGGCACGGGGTTTTCCCCGGGAAGCCTGAGCATGCCCGTCACGCGATTGTGTTTACTGTTCGTCTGCAGGTGGCGAACTGTGGAGCAGGCCAGGTGTCCTGTACCCAGCATGGCAATATTTCTTGCACCCTGCCGCAGGACGGGATCCAGGAGCAAGCGCCAGCAGGCCATGGCGACAATGCCCAACAGGCCCCACCCGACCATCCAGATGCGGGAGAAGTCGGCGGTCGTTTTGGTCAGCGAGGCAACCAGGAGTAACCCGCTGTATAACAGCAAAATGCCTGGCGCGGCGGCAAGCAGCCCGGTGACCGGGTGCGACCAGCGCGGTCGCCGGTAGGCGCCCGCCAAAGGCAGCAAAACCAGGGCCATGAGAAAGCCAAGGAGCAGGGCAACCGGGTAGTGTTCCTCCACCGGCGCGGCCCCGAAGCGTAAATACCAGCTGAGTGCGCCCGCAGACGTCAGGGCAAGGGCGTCCAGAAGCGGGGCAAAACGCGCAAGACGTATATCGTTCGCCGGGGTCATCCCCGTTGCCCGGTGTGTTGCTGGACACCCCACAGGTCCGCCAGCAGGACAAAGGCCACGTAGACGCCCAATGGCACCACGTAGAGCATTGAGCGATCAAACGTCACACCATTCGCGACCTGGTTGAAGTAGTGGGTCAGACCGAAAACGGCCAGCAAGAGCCCCAGGCCTCCCACAAACATCAGACAGGCGATGTTGCGCAGTGGGTCGGCATGGCGGGTGAAAATAGTCGCGGCAAAGCTCCCGGCCAACAGCAGCCAGAAAAGGTGCCAGTTGCCGTACAGGAACATATTGTCCCAGAGCAAAGGCAGCAGAGGGGCCGGCGCGATGCGCAGCGTCGGCAGTGGCTCCGGGAGGGGTATTGCCAGGTTGTCCGCGAGGAACTGCGCCGAAACGGGGTGTAGGCCCACAAGAAGGCCGATCATCAGCAGCGCCAGCGCAGCGAGGACGGCACAGGCAATCCAGCGCACGGGTGGCCGCCAGGCCAGAACTCCCACCCCGACCATGAGCAGTCCGGCGAAGCCCAGGCCCGGCACCTTGAACAGTGCACAGCAGAGGGCCAGTGCCGCAGCGAGGAGCCCCCAGCGCCAGTTGCTGCTCCTGTGCCACTCGGCCAACGCCATCGCACCGAGCGCAAACGCCACTCCGAGCCAGAGATCGGCGTAGCCGGGGAGGGCGACGTGGGTATTGGCCAGGGGTTGGCTCAGCAACGCAAACACGGCGAGGGCGCTTAGCGGCCTCGGTACACTGTGCTGGCGCAAATGCCCCCACAGCGCCAGGGCCAGCGCGGCGGGCAGTAGCAACCAGGGCAGGTAGAGCAGGGTGCTGTCGTGCGTGCCCGCCGCAAGCATTTGCCATAGAACCAGCAGCGGAATACCTGGCGGATACAGGTTCGCCCGCGGATTGCCCAGAGTGTAGGACACGGTATCCGCGTTTGTGGTGAGCCAGGCCTCGGGCAGTACAAAGGGTGTCAATGCGCCCTGGTGAAACCACACCACGGCCCGCGGCACCCAGTTCATCCAGGCGTCCCAGGCGAACAGGGGCCGCAGCAGAACTTCCTGGGTCAGGCTCGCGCCGCGCTCCGCGAGGAACAGGGCCAGCGGAATCAGCCACAGAGCATCTCGCCAGCCAAAGGGGAGACGAGGCCTGGGTAAAACACCCCGCCAGCGCTGGGTCAGTGCGAGTAGCGCGCTGAAGCCGGCCAGGGTGATCGCCATTGGCGTGAACGCAAATGTCAGGCCCGCACGGTTCCATGCCAGTGCGAGCAGGATTACCAGCAGTTGCCCGAGCATGAAACCGTGCCCCAGGAGCAGCGTGGCCGGGGCAGGCCCGACAATCCTGCGGATGGTAACAGCGCCGGCGAGCCAGGGAAGCAGCAGGGCGATGGCCAGCGATGGTAGATGGACTTCAGCGGTCATGGTGTTGAGGCGGTCCCCGCATAGCCGGAGATGAGATAGAGGTTGCCCAGTGGATGTGCATCGATGCGTCTTGCCCGATAGACATGGCGACCGTCGCTCAGCAGCCGCTCGCGCGGTGAATACTGGAACTCTGGCAGGGCACCCAGCGCAAGCACGTAGTCACCTCTGCGTATTTCCCCCGGCGCGAGCAGCCTGGATCCGTAGTTGTACACGTTGGCGGGGAGCAGGTGAAACTGCAGGCGCAGGCGATCGTGATTGTGTCCCTCCGAGGCATGCAGCAGGACCACGCGGGCATCCGGGGTCGCCAGCATGCCGCGTATGCGTGCCGCATAGTCCTGCAGATCCGCGTCTGCTTCTGCAGCGTGTTTTTCGGCCTGCGTCTTGTCGCCGAAGGCGGCATACGTCAACGCCACCTGCCGCTCCAACTGTGCCTGCCACAGCCGGTCGAGAAGCAGCCACGGCAGGAAAATCGTCAGCAGCGCCGCGGTGATTGCGGTGCGTCGGCCGGCGCGGCGCCACAACACCCAGAGCACAGCCATGCCTGTGGCAAGGAAGGCCCACAGCCCAATCCAGGCGACCGGGAAAACAGCGCCTGCCTGCAGGGGCGTCCCCATGTAGCGATTGATGCCGGATGCCGGCCAGCTGCCGCCGGCGTGCCATAGCGTCCACACGGAGGCGATTCGGGCCCAGCGGGAATCGCCATGGAAACCGAGGCTGCGCAATATGATGGGCGCGCCTGCAGCGTCACCGAACGCGCCGATAGCTACCGTCGTTGCCGTGCCACTCCAGAGTGCGGGGTCGGGGAAGGCGTGCCAGGATACGCCCTGTCCGGCACCCGGTAGCGGTGCAAAGAACTGTTGTTCCGGTTGCTCCGCAGTCCGCCAGAAGAGGAAATAGCGCAGGGAGGCGCCGCCTGTCAGCTCCAGCCGTACAAAGGGGAACTGCTGCAGTGGCAGGCGCGTTGTCAGGCTGAAGACGGCTTCATTGCCGAGCAGGGTGTGGATGATCTGCGCAGTGCCCTCGATCTGCGAAGACCCGGCGCGTGTGGGGCTGAAAGCGCGTCCGTCAAAGGTCTCCGCCGGGGGCGTGTCCCCGGTAACGGGTGCTGCCGGGGTTCCCCAGTACGGTAACAGCAGCCCCGCGAATACCGCGGCCACGATCAGTGCGCCAAGCCCGACAAGAGCTCCAACGCCCACCGCCCGGCCAGCGGGCGCGTCATGCGCTGTCCAGGGCAGACCTGCACCGTCCGCGATGCCTGACTGGGCTGATTGCTCTCTGCTCATTGCGCTCCTGCTGCGATGGCGGCTCGGGCAGTATACTGGTCAGGGACTCTGAGGCAAATTGTCGCCCGTGATGTTCCCCGTGCGTTCGGCTGCGACCTCGCGTTGTGCAGCCTACCGGCCTTCTGGTTTAATGCAGCCCTCACAGCCCCGGGGAACTCGCATGGTCTGGTTTATTGTTGTCCTTCTGGCACTCGTTTTATTCAGCCTGCTGTACCTGCGCGGAGAGGACCTCTCCCGCTTTGACGGTGCGCAGTTGCCGGCACCGACGATGCCACCCAGTGCGGGCCACGCGGAGGTGCTGCAGCGCTTGCGCGAGATGTTGCCGGCAGGGCAGTCGATGCGCGGGCGCGAGCGCCTGCTGCACATGCGGCGCATCATGGACGGGCTCAGCGAGGGCAGGCAGTTCGCATCCCGTTTTGTGCCCGTTGACCAGCAGGGCGTTAGAGGCGAATGGGTTCTGGCGCCGGGTTATGATGCCAAACGTCGTTTTTTGTACATTCATGGCGGTGCCTGGATCGCTGGCAGTCCCCTGAGTCACCGCGTCATCACCGATCGGCTGGCTCGCCTGACGGGGGCGGCGGTGTTTTCCCTGGACTACCGGTTGCTTCCTGAGCACAGGCGTATCGACGGTATCAACGATTGCCGCAATGCCTGGCGCTGGCTGGTCGAGAATGGTCCCGACGGTCCCGCCCCGCTGGAGTACGCGATGGTGGGCGGTGACTCTGCCGGTGGCAGCCTCACCCTGGGCCTGATTGCGTGGATTCGCGACGAGGGTCTGCGTCAGGCCGATGCCGCGATCGGCTTCTCGCCGTCCACGGACGTGACGATGAGCAGCGGCAGTTTGCGCAGTAACCTCGCCACCGATCCCATGCTGGGCCCCATGTTCAGTTGGATGGCAAAAGTCCCCGCTCTGCTGTTGCTGTGGGTCACCTGGTTCACCAGCCGACTGCCGCCCTCGCACCCGGATTTATCGCCGCTGCGCGGCAACCTCGCCGGTCTGCCGCCGACCCTGCTGCAGGTCAGCGAACAGGAAATGCTGTTGGATGACTCCCGTCGCTATGCCGCGCGTGCCGAAGAGGCCGGCTCGGTGGTCGTCTTGCAAACCTGGCCGCACATGGTCCACGTGTGGCAGATATTTACACCCGAGCTGGAAGAGGCCGAGGAGGCCTTTGCCAATGTTGCCGAATTCCTCGCCAGCGCGGGCGTACCCGTTGCAGAGGGCGGCGACCTGTGAACGCACTGCGCTCCCTGCTGGTATTCCTGTGGATGGTGGTCACGGTGATTCCCTGCGGATTGGCGCTGGTGGTCATGTCGGTGTTTGTGAACGACACCCGGCTCTGGTGGTGGTTTGCCGTGCCCTGGCTGCGCGGCGTCATCGAGGTGGCGCGGATTGTTGCCGGGGTGCAGTACCGCATCCATGGCATCGAAAACCTGCCGGCGGCAGATGACATGCGCCGGATCGTCCTGTGCCCGAAGCATCAGTCAACCTGGGAAACCTTCTTTTTTCCCAGCATGACGCCGCACCCTCTGGCCTATGTGTTCAAAAAGGAACTGCTCTACATTCCCATCTTTGGCTGGTGCCTTGCCCGTTTGAAAATGGTGCATATAGACCGCAGCAGGCGTTCCGAAGCCTGGAGCAAGGTGGCGGCGCAGGGCAGGGAGCTGATGGACCGGGGCAAGTGGGTCATCATGTTCCCGGAGGGCACGCGCACGGCCCGTGGCAGCAAGGGGCAGTACAAGAGTGGCGCCACGCGTCTCGCGGTGGCCACCGGTGCCAGCGTCATTCCTGTCGCGGTAACCTCCGGGCGCTGCTGGCCGCGGCGCACTTTTTCGTTTATACCGGGTGTTATTGACGTGTCGATTGGTACACCCGTCTCTGCGTTGGACCGCGACCCGGGCGAGCTGATGGATGAGGTCGAGCGCTGGATTGAAGCCGAGATGCGCAGGCTCGATCCTGCGGCCTACCGGAAGGCTCCGGGCTGAACACTCACTAGAGGTCGGGCGTCATGCGAGAACCCCAGGTTCACGTTGCCATTGTCAGCGGCGATGACGCGTTCGCGGCCCGCTGGGTTGCCGAATTGACCGCCTGCGCTGCGCTTGAACGGCGTCCCCCCCGCTGCGATTTCCGTTTCCTCGCCGTGGCGGGCGGCGCGGACGCGCTGCAACTTGCGCAGGATGACGGGCTGCTGCAGGCCCTGGTGGTGGATGCAACAACGCTGCCCGATAGCGCGTCACTGTTGCCGGCGCTCGCTGCACGCCGTCCAGAGGTGGATATTTTCCTGATGCCCGAGGGCGATGCGCGCCCTGAAACCCTCGCGGTGGAGCTGCTGCACCGTGAGGACACCAAGCCGGCGCACCTGTTTCGGCAGCTGGTATCAGCATTGCAGCGCCGCGCACGCACGCCCTTTGCCGATACCCTGCGAGACTATGTCTACAGCGCGAAGGATGCCTGGCATACCCCCGGTCATTCCGGTGGTGACAGCCTGCGCGACAGCCCCTGGGTCGCCGACTTTTACGAGCTGATGGGTGAGCACATCTTCAATACGGATCTGTCGGTATCCGTGCAGACGCTGGACTCCCTGCTGGAGCCGCACAGCGTCATACAGGAAGCGCAGGCGCTGGCGGCCGAGGCCTTCGGTGCCCGGCATACCTTTTTTGTGACCAACGGCACCTCCACCGCAAACAAGGTGATTTTGCAGCAGGTTGTCGGCGCCGGCGGCAAGGTCATTCTGGATCAGGCCTGTCATAAATCGGTGCACCATGCCGTGGTGCTGTTCGGTGTTGAGCCGGTGTATCTCGCGGCCTCCATGAATACCCGCTTCGGGTTCTACGGGCCGGTGCCGCAGGAGGCGGTTATCGGGGCGATTGACGCGCACCCGGACGCACGTCTGCTTGTGCTCACCAGCTGCACGTATGATGGATTCCGCTACAACCTTGCGCCGCTGATTCGGCACGCGCACGCCGCCGGAATCAAGGTGTTGGTCGATGAGGCCTGGTATGCACATGGCCGTTTTCATCCCGAATTGCACCCCTGTGCACTCGACTGCGCCGCTGACTACGTTACGCAGAGCACGCACAAAATGCTTTCGGCCTTTTCCCAGGCGAGCATGATTCATGTGGCAGATCCGGACTTCGACCTGTATCGCTTCCGGGAAAATCTCAATATGCACACATCCACCAGTCCGCAATACGCGATGATCGCCAGCCTTGATGTAGCCCGTAAACAGATGACTCTTGAGGGCTTCGCCCGTTTGCAGGGCTGTTTACGGATCGCCGGTCAGCTGCGCGAGGGCATAGATCGCACGGGCGTCTTCAGGGTTCTGACCCTGGAGGATATGTTGCCGCAGAGCCTGCGGGGTGATGGCATCCGGCTGGATCCTCTCAAACTCAGCGTGGATGTGTCGGCCTCTGGTTATTCAGCGCGCCAGTTGCAGCTGGCCCTGTTTGAGGATTACGGCATCCAGATCGAGAAGGTGACCCACAACACCCTGAGTATCCTGGTTACCCTCGGCTCTACGGAGAGCAAGGTGTTGCGGCTGTTAAACGCCCTGCAGGCGTTGGCACGCAAAGCCCCCGGCGTGCGCACGGACAGCGCGCCGCGTCGGGTGGCCGCCGGGTTGCCGTCGCTGACTGACTTCGCCTGCCTGCCCCGCGAAGCCTACTTTGCGCCTGCGGAGAGGCTTCCGTTGCAGGGCGCTGGCCAGGGTCCCAATGCGGCGCTGGTCGGGTCCGTCAGCGCGGACCAGGTAGTGCCCTATCCTCCGGGCATTCCCGTGCTGGTGCCCGGCCAGCGCATTTCCCGGGATATCGCTGTGTTCCTGTGCGATCTGTATAACGCACGGTCGGGTATCGAGATTCACGGCCTGGTGGAGCACGACGGCCAGCCCTGCCTGCGGGTTGTGCAGGGGCTGGTCTGAGTCGACGGCATCGTCTAGGCTAGGGCTTTTCTGTGAGGGAGCAAGCATGTCCATACAAACGCGTTTGATTGAGTACGCCCACGCAGGGGTTACCTATGAAGGCTTGTTGGCCTGGGATGACGCGGCTACCCAGCCGCGACCGGGCGTGGCAGTGGCGCATACCTGGGCGGGTCGCAGTGAGTTTGAGCAGGGCAAGGCCGTAGAACTGGCGGAAGCGGGTTATGTTGGCTTCGCCCTGGATATGTTCGGCAAGGGGGTGCGCGGTGAGGGTGCAGAGCAGTGTCAGGCACTCATCGCGCCGCTGTTGGCGGATCGAGCGCTGTTGCAGGCTCTGGTCAACAAGGCGGTCTCCAAGATGAGTGAGCAAGCCGAGGTGGATTCCGGTCGGCTCGCAGCGATGGGTTACTGCTTCGGCGGGCTCACCGTGCTGGATCTCGCCCGCAGCGGTGCTGATGTCCGGGGCGTGGTCAGTTTTCACGGCCTGTTCAATGCTCCGGAAACGGCGGCAGCGGGGGCAATCCGTGCCAAGGTGCTCTGCCTGCATGGCTATGATGACCCCATGGTGCCGCCGGAGAGTGTGCTGGCCCTCGCGGCGGAGCTGACTGCGGGCGGTGCCGACTGGCAGATTCATGCCTACGGCAACACCCTGCACGCCTTTACCAATCCGGCGGCTAACGATCCCGGTTTCGGGGCGGTCTACAATGCAGATGCAGACCGGCGCTCGGCGCAGGCAATGCACAACTTCCTTGCCGAGGTTCTGGCCTGACCGGGCCGGATCACCCGTGACAGACCTGCAGCTGTACGATTATTGGCGCTCCTCGGCCGCGTTTCGCGTGCGCATTGGCCTGAATCTGAAAGGCCTTGAGTACACCTCGCTGCCCATAGACCTCATGCGCGACGCGCAGTCCGCGGCCGATTACCTGCAACGGAATCCCCAGGGCCTCGTGCCTGCGCTGACGACAGGCGAGGGACAGCTGCTCACCCAGTCGATTGCGATACTGGAGTGGCTGGAGGAGACAATTCCGGAGCCGCCCCTGCTGCCAGCAGGGCCGCTTGAGCGCGCTCGGGTGAGATCCATGGTGCAGGCCATTGCCTGCGATATTCACCCGCTGAATAACCTGCGTGTGCAGCGCTACCTGGTGGATTCACTGGGCCTGGACGAGGAAGCCAAACTCACGTGGTATCACCATTGGATCGCGCTCGGTTTCGCAGCTCTGGAACAGCAGGTCACAGGGGAACTGTATTGTTTTGGTCCCGGGCCTACCCTGGCAGATATCTGCCTGGTGCCCCAGATGTACAACGCGCGGCGCTTCCAGCAGGATCTGGCGCCGTATCCAAGGCTGGTCGCCATCACGGAACATCTGGAGCAGTTGCCGGCTTTTGCGGCGGCCGCGCCCGAGGCTGTGGTGACGGCCTGATCGCCTTTCACGAGAGAAACGATGATGAGAGCACATGACTGACGACCAACCGATATTTGTCGCCCAGGCGCAGCACACGTGGCGGGACCGGGACCCTGCGCGCAGTCTGGTTGACGCCCTTGAAAGCATCTCCCGCGCGGCGCTTGACGATGCGCAGTGTCCGGCATTGCAAGACGCCATCGATACCGTGGCCACTGTGCCGTTCCTGGCGGCGCAGGTGCCGGATCTGGCGAAAATTCTGCCCCCGCACGCCAGTGATGCCCTCTGTCAGCGTCTGGGCATCAAGGCGAAAACGTTTGAGGCGGATGTTGGCGGCAATACGCCGCAATTGCTGGTGAATTATTTCGCCGACCGTCTGGCAGCCGGTGAATCGAAAGCCGTGCTGATCAGCGGCGCAGAGTTGATGTACACGTTGTTTGGGGCGCTTTCATCCGGGGCAGACATCAGCCACTGGCAGCAGGGTGGTCGCCATACCGCGGTGCAGCTGGGCGACAACCGGATCGCCTGCACGGACAGTGAATGGGCCCACGGACTGGTAGAGCCCATTCGCATCTACCCGATGTTCGAGAGTGCGCTGCGTCATGCCGGGGGCTGGGATCATGCAACGCACATGCAGCGACTCGGTGGCCTGGTGAGTCGCATGAGCAAAGTGGCCGCGGCGAACCCCCTGGCCTGGCGTCGCACAGAACTGACAGCGGAAGAGGCGGTAGACACGGGCAACGGCAACCGCATGATTACCTGGCCCTACACCAAATGCATGAATGCCATATTGGCCGTGGATATGGCCGCGTCGGTCATCATGACAACGGTTGGCGAGGCCCGACGTCTCGGCCTCGACCCGGCACGCTGGATATTTCTGCGCGGTGGTGCGGCGGCCTGCGACATCTGGAACGTGAGTGAGCGCCCGGTACTGCACGAGTCGCCTGCGCTTGCGGCCTGTGCCCAGAGTGCCTTGCAGCAGGCCGGGTTGCCGCTTTCAGCGATTGACCTGTTCGATCTCTACAGCTGTTTCCCGTCTGCCGTGCAGGTGGCGTGCAATGCCCTCGGCCTCGATCTGGAAGATCCACGCGGCGTGACGGTAACCGGCGGGCTTACCCTGTTTGGCGGACCCGGGAATAACTATTCGCTGCACGCTATCGCGGAGGTTGTGTCGCGGCTGCAGGCACGGCAGGGCGATCACGCCGTGGTGACGGCCAACGGCAACTACCTGACCAAGCATGCGGTGGGTGTCTATTCGCGGGAGGCGGGCTCTCAGCCCTGGACGATCGCACGTCCCGATCTGCAGGCGGCGGTAGACGCGTCTCCGCGGTTGCAGGTAGATGATCGACCGAGCGGACGGGGCACCATCGAGGCCTGCGCGGTCGCCTTTGACAAGGAAGCGCCCAGTCGCGGCATGCTGATCGGCCGCATGGCGGATGGCCGGCGTTTCCTCGCCAATACGCCGCGCGGAGACATGGCGGCGCTGCAGACGCTGATGGACTGTGACCCGGTAGGTATGCAGGGCCAGGTGACAGCCGGCGAAAAGGTGAACCGCTTTGAGTTCTGAACAGACATCAGGCGGTGATGTGGTCACCCCACTCGCACTGGCGGAGGTACTCGCACCGCACGGAGCCGAGGACGCGAACAGCATCCACGACCTGCGCCGGCTTTCCGGTGGTGCCAATATGGAAACCTGGGCGTTTGACCTGGTGCAGGACGGCGTTGCGGAACCGCTGATCCTGCGTCGCTCGCCCCTGGTACCGGGGGAATCCGGTACTGCCGTGTCCGCGCTGCCACTCAGCGCGGAGGCGGCACTGCTGCCGCTGGTGGCGGAGCAGGGCGTTCCGGTTCCGACGGTGCTTTGCGCGCTGTCCGAGAGCGACACCCTCGGCCCCGGCTACATCATGAGCCGCGAACGGGGAGAGGCGCTTCCGGGGCGTATTCTGGCAGACGACCGCTACACGGCAGCACGCCGTCATCTGGCCCGACAGTGCGGCGAGACGCTGGCCCGTTTACACCGCGTAAACCCGGAGCAACTTCCCCGGGAAGTGCCCAACCAGACGCTGGCGGAACGTCTCGATGGGCATCAGCGTTCGCTGGATCGCTTTGGGAATGCGTCGCTCGTGCACCAGTTGGCCCTCAACTGGCTACGCCAGCATGCGCCGTCCCCGCAGCGCCACTGCCTGCTGCACGGTGACTTCCGCAACGGTAACCTGCTGGTGGATGAGCAGGGGCTGGTGGCTGTGCTCGACTGGGAGCTGGCGCATTGCGGTGACCCGGCTGAGGATTTGGGCTACCTGTGCGGCAACGTCTGGCGTTTTGGCTACTCAGACAAACCGGTAGGCGGCTTTGGCGACTACGACGAATTGCTGGCTGGCTACCGTGAGGTGGCAGGCTGGGCCCCGGATATGGACACCATCCACTACTGGGAAGTGTTCTGCGCGCTGGGTTGGGGGCTGGTGTGCCTGACCATGGTTGACCTGTACCGCAGCGGGGCAGATCCGACGCTGGAACGCGCCGCCGTTGGGCGACGGGTCTCAGAGTCCGAAATGGATTTGCTGCTGTTGCTGGAAGACCGGCTGTAGCAGGGCCGCATAGACGTTCAGACGACCAGGGGAGAGAGAATGAGCCACACGGATGCCAAGGAGTTGCTGGCTGCGGTGCAGGGGTTCCTGCGCCAGTCGGTATTGCCGCAGTTGGAGGGGTTTGACGCCTACACCACACGCGTCGCCGCCAACAGCCTGGCGATCGTCAGTCGCGAAATCGCCGCGCGGGACGACATCCTCGAGCTCGATCGGGAGGCGGGGTCGCGCTGGCTGGGTCCCGCGGCGGGGGCATCGCCGGACGAGGAGAACCATCCAGCCGCCCGGGCGCTGAGCCTGGCGTTGCGCGATGGCAGACTGCAGGTGAGTGGCGCGTTCATCGATTACCTGCGGGAGCGCACCCTGCGCCAGATGGCGATCGACAATCCGCGCTACTCGGGTTTCAAGCAGGCCCGGCAGCGTTGGCCCGAGCTCGCGGCCGCCGCGGGTCTGGCAGAACCCTCCAACTCGTAGCCGCGACGGACCCGGCGAGCAAGCCGGGGGCGGGGACGTCACACGGCCTGTGGCGCGTGTCACCTGAAGTCAATTTTTTTAGTAGCTGACGTCATTGCCAGTCTCAGGGCCAGCTTTCACACTGTGCGCTGGACAGCGTGCACAACCCAGAAATGAGGAGTCTCATGACACACACGGCGTATATTTACGATGCGGTGCGCACCCCGCGCAGCAAAGGCAAGGCGGGCGGCAGCCTGAATGAAGTCAAACCCGTTGACCTGGGCGCGGGCCTGCTGCGCGAGCTCCAGTCGCGCCACGACCTGGATACCGCGTATGTCGATGATGTCGTCATGGGCTGCGTCACGCCGGTCGGCGAGCAGGGTTCGGACATCGCCAAGATGATCGTTCAGAACGCCGACTGGGACGAGTCGGTGGCGGGTGTCCAACTGGATCGTTTCTGCGCATCCGGTCTGGAGGCGGTCAATATCGCGGCACAGAAGGTGGCTTCCGGTTGGGAGGACCTGGTGGTAGCGGGGGGCATCGAGTGTATGTCCCGCGTGCCGATGGGCAGCAACGGCGGCCCTATGGGTGGTGATCCGGCGTTCAGCCTGAAGACCGGATTCGTGCCCCAGGGTATTGGCGCCGATACCATTGCTACCCTGGAAGGCTGGAGCCGTGACGACGTCGATGCCTTCGCGCTGGAATCCCAGCGTCGCGCGACCCATGCGCGGGATAACGGCTACTTCGATCGCTCCGTCGTTCCGGTGCGCGACGGCAATGGCCTGACGATTCTGGAGCGGGATGATTTCATCAAGCCCAACACCACGCTGGAGGGTCTCGCTGCGCTGAAGCCGTCCTTTGTGATGCCCGGACAGATGGGCTTTGACGATGTGATTCTGGCCAAGTACACCACACTGGACCGGGTTGACCACGTGCACACGCCGGGCAACTCCTCGGGCATCGTCGACGGCAGCAGCGCTGTCCTGATCGGCAGTGAGCGTGCAGGTAAGGATCTCGGGCTGACGCCCCGTGGGCGGATCGTGGCGACAGCCGTGCTGTCCACCGACCCCATCATCATGCTGACCGGGCCCGGGCCGGCAGCGGAGAAGTGTTTGCGCAAGGCGGGTCTGAAAAAGTCGGATATCGATCTCTGGGAGATCAACGAGGCCTTTGCGTCTGTGGCTCTGCGCTATATGAAGGATCTTGGTGTTGATCACAGCGTGACCAACGTCAACGGGGGCGCGATCGCCATGGGGCACCCGCTCGGTGCGACGGGTGGCATGCTGGTCAGCATCGTGCTTGACGAACTCGAACGACGCGGACTGAAGCGCGGCATGCTATCGCTCTGTGTGGGCGGTGGCATGGGTATTTCTACCATCATTGAGCGTGTATAAGCCGGCTGCGAACAGGAAAAGGATCGATAGACAATGAGTGTATTCAAGTACGAGAAAGACGCCGACGGCATCGTCACGGTTACCATGGACATGACCGGTCCGGTCAATGCCATGAACGAGGAATACCGCACGGCGATGGATGAAACCCTGCAAAGGCTGGAAGCGGAGAGTGACCTCACCGGCGTGGTTATTGCGTCGGCGAAGAAGGTGTTTTTTGCCGGCGGTGACCTGAACGACCTCCTGGCGGCCAAGCCCGGTGATGAGGCAGCCTTCATGGCCGAAGGCGAGCGTGTGAAATCGGGGCTGCGACGGCTGGAACATTTGCCGGTGCCTGTGGTGGCGGCCATCAACGGCGCAGCCCTGGGTGGCGGTTTTGAGCTGGCGCTGGCCTGCAATCACCGTATCGCGCTGAACGATCGCAGCGTGCAACTGGGCCTGCCCGAGGTCAGCCTCGGTCTGTTACCCGGTGGCGGTGGCGTGGTACGCATGGTGAATCTTCTGGGTCTGGAGAAAGCCTTGCCCTATCTGCTTGAGGGCACGCGTATAGACCCCGCTACGGCGCTGGAGGCCGGCCTGGTGCAGGAGCTGGTGGAGAGCCGCGATGCGCTCGAGCCCGCAGCAAAGGCGTGGATCAGGGCGCAACAGGGCAACGCAGAAGCAGCGCTGCAGCCCTGGGATCGCAAAGGCTTCCGTATACCGGGGGGCAATGCCGCCAGCCCGCATCTGGCCCAGCTGATTACCGTGGCGCCCGCCATGCTGCGGAAGAAGACCCGGGGTCTGCTCCCGGCGCCGGAAGTCATCCTGGATTGTGCCGTAGAGGCGCTGCGGCTGGACTTCGATACAGCCCAGCGGGTGGAATCCCGCGGCCTCACCTACCTCGCCATGACCCCTGTTGCCAAGAACATGATTTCGACCTTCTTTTTTGCCATGAACCGTGTCAACCGCGGTGGTAGCCGGCCGGAGGGTGTGCCGCCACAGCAGGTGAAGAAGCTCGGGGTGCTGGGTGCCGGAATGATGGGGCAGGGCATCGCCTATGTTGCCGCCATGGCTGGCATACAGGTGGTGCTGAAGGATATCTCCGAGGACGCGGCCAACCGCGGCAAGGCCTACAGCGAGCGCCTGTTGGACAAGCGTGTGCAGCGCGGCAAGCTCACCGAAGATAAAAAACAGGCCATCCTCGACCTCATACTGCCCACTGCGAAGAACGATGATCTCGCTGGCTGCGACCTGATCGTGGAAGCCGTGTTCGAGAATATGGGACTCAAGCACCAGATGACCCGTGAACTTGAAGGGCAGTTGGCGCCCGGCGGCGTATGGGGGTCCAACACCTCGACCCTGCCCATCACCCAACTCGCCGAGGCGAGCGCCAACCGCGCCAACTTCATCGGCATCCACTTCTTCTCGCCCGTCGACAAAATGCCCCTGGTGGAGATTATCTGCGGTGCTGAAACCAGCGAAGAGACGCTGGCCAAAGCCTACGACTTTGCCAGGCAGATCCGGAAAACCCCGATTGTCGTCAACGATTCACTGGGCTTCTTCACCTCGCGAACCTTCGGTACCTACCTCGATGAGGGGGTGCGCATGGTCAGCGAAGGCCTGCATCCCGTGCAGATAGAGAACATGGGCAAGGCCATAGGCATGCCGGTCGGGCCGCTCGCCGTCTATGATGAAGTCAGCCTGGAGCTGACCCGCAAGGCGCAGGAAACCTGGGCGGAGATGGGGGTTCTTGACAAGTTCAGCGACGGTACCGTGACGCGTGCCGTGATCAACACCATGGTCGGCGAACACGGCCGCGGTGGTCGTCACCATGGCGGTGGTTTCTATGACTACGCCGAGGACGGCAGCAAGGCCATCTGGCCAGGTCTGTACGAACTGTATTACCAGTCGGGAGTCGCAGTGCCGGAGGCGGATATGCGCGATCGCCTGCTGTTCCGCCAGGTCATTGAAGCGCTGCGCTGCCTGGAGACCGGCGTGCTGCGCACCGTGGACGACGGCAATATCGGCTCGATTATGGGTATTGGCGCGCCGCCGTGGACCGGGGGCCTCATCCAGTTCGTCAATACCTACGGTCTGGAACGGTTTGCCGCGCGCTGTGCCGAGCTGGCAGAGCGCTATGGCGAACGCTTTGCCGCGCCGGCGATCGTGCAGCAGAAAGTCAGCGCCGGAGAGCTGTTCGAATAGGGTCTCCGTAGCACGCTGGCTATTTTCAGCGAGCAGGGCAGCGCGTATGATGCTGCCCTGTTTCGCTGGATAGTCGGATGCTCCATGAAGTGGTTTTCAGTTTCTTCGCGTGCCGTGTTCGCGGCCTGCGTTCTCGCCCTGCTTGCCGAGGGCAGTCTCGCTGTGTCCGAGGGTGCGGCGAGCGGTTTTTATCCGCTCCCGGCGCCAGACGATCATCTCGTCGGTGGCCTGGGGACGACGACGGCGAGCGAAGAGGATACCCTCGTGCTGATCGGTCGGCGTCACCGTACCGGTTACGGCGCTATCCGCGCTGCCAATCCCGGCGTTGATGCCTGGCTACCGGGAGAAGGGACGCAGGTGTTGCTGCCGACCTGGCATATCCTGCCGGAAGCGCCACGCAAGGGGATTGTCATCAACACAGCGGAAATGCGCCTGTATCACTACGAGGGTGCCAGCGCGGATCGTCCCGCGCGCGTGGGCGTCTACGCCATCAGCATTGGCCGCAGCGGGCGCGAAACGCCGCTCGCGACTGCCCGGGTGACGCGCAAGGCTGAGAATCCCACCTGGTACCCCACGGAATCGATTCGCAAGGACCGAGCAGCGCGGGGCACGCCGGTGCCCGCTGTGGTGCCACCGGGGCCGAACAATCCACTGGGTACGCGGGCCCTCTACCTGAATCTGCCCGCCTACCTCATCCACGGCACCAACCGCGAGCTCGGCATCGGTATGCCGGTCACCGCGGGCTGTGTTCGTATGTACCCCGAGGATGTCGAATACCTTTACGAGCAGGTGCCGGTGGGCAGTCAGGTAGAAATCGTCTACCAGCCGGTAAAGGCCGGTTGGATGGGTGACACACTGTATGTCGAGTCTCACAACCCGCTGGGTGATCTAGAGATTACGGTGGACGAGCGGGTACAGCAATTGCGGGCCGCAATCGCGCGGACGCTGGGTGAACGCAGGGATTTTACGGTCGACTGGAGCAAGGTGCGCAGTGCTGCTGAAGCGTCTACGGGCTTGCCGGTGCCGGTAGGTCCGATCTGGCTTGAGCATCACAGGCCGGGACAGGAAGACAGCGGTGCTGTCGGGGAATAAAACGATAGCTGAAGTAAAACGGCGGGGCCGAAGCCCCGCCGGGTTTTGCAAAACCGCTTACTTCTGCATTGAGGTTTTGAATGCGCGGTCAATTTTGCTGTTGGCTTCGTCGGCGCTGCGCTTGGCTTCTTCAGCGATGCGCTTGGCGTCAGAGGCAGTGCGCTCTGCACCGGCAGCAGATTGCTTGGCTTCGTCAGCTGAGCGCTGAGCGGCTTCCGCGATGCTGCGAACTTCGTCCAGTTGTGAAGAGCTGGCGCAGCCGGTGGCCAGTGCCGCGAAGGCGGCGATAGAAACAGCCTTGATAAGCGTAGATTTCATGGTAAAACTCCTTGAGCAGGGTTGGCCTGTCAGATCTAGGAAGCCACAAAGTGGCGAAACGTGCAAACTTCGAACTCCCGTCTGGGGCCCTTGGTTCGAACGCGCGTAAAATATCACTCTCGGAGCATGGTAAACCAGTGAGCATAAGAGCGTTATTGGCGTTTTGTGCATTTTTCCTGAATTTTTTGTTGCCTTCGCCCGTTTCGGCCTTCAATCCGCAGGTCGATCAGGTGGTTGTGGTCAAATCGGAGCGCAAGTTGTACCTCAAGTCGAGCGGGGTGATAGTGCGCCATTACCCGGTCGCACTGGGTCCGGTGCCCTGGGGGCACAAGGAGCGCGAGGGCGATGAGCGCACCCCGGAAGGGCGCTATATCCTGGACTACAAGAATGCGGAGAGCCGCTTCTACAAATCCATACGGGTGTCTTACCCGAATCGGCGCGATCGCGAGCGGGCCCAGGCGCTGGGGGTGGATCCCGGTGGCAACATCATGATCCACGGCCAGCCGGAAACCCCCCAGCCGGGGGCGGAGCTGTTCAACTGGACCGACGGCTGTATCGCGGTCAGCAACGAGCATATGGATGAAATCTGGCAGCTGGTGACGGTGGGCACGCCCATCGAGATCCTGCCCTGAGCACTCCGGGTAGCGGCCGGTAGCGCGGCGTGGCGACCTGTTGGCCCCGGCTGGCAGGCTAGGCAGGGGTGAGGCAATGAGGTAAGCTGTCGCTCCAGCCCTTCGAGATCACAACATGTCCGGTCGTGCCAGTATTTTTTTCGTTATTCTGGCAGCCTGGTGTCTGGGTGTATCATTGCCTGCTGCGGCAGGCGGCGGCGCAGACCTGGTGCGTGCGTTGACCGCAGCTGCCCCGAACCTCGACCGCACGGTACTGCGTCGGGCGGTGTCGGCAATGAATTGCGCCCTGGACCGTGGTCTGGAGCGCGCCGAGCGGCTCGCCATTATCGATTTTTCTCTCCCGTCCAGTGAGCAGCGATTGTGGATTTTTGATCTGTCCCGCCGCGAATTGCTGCTCAATGAACTGGTCGCCCACGGCCAGGGTTCGGGCCAGAACCTGGCCTCGCAGTTCTCCAATGTATCGGGCAGTCATCAGTCGAGTATTGGCCTCTTTCGCACCAGCGAGAGCTACCGCGGCCGCCACGGTTACTCCCTGCGGATGGATGGCCTGGAGGCCGGTATCAACGATCTCGCCCGGGAGCGCGCTATCGTGATACACGGTGCTGATTATGTTGATCCACAGTGGATAGATCGCCAGGGACGCATCGGACGCAGCCAGGGCTGCCCGGCGGTGCGCCCGGAGGTTGCCAGCACCGTGGTGGATACCCTGAAAGACGGACAATTCCTGTTCTCCTGGTATCCGGACCCGGACTGGCTGGCCAACTCAGACTTCCTTAATTGCCAGGCGGGCACGCTGGCCCGACTGGACTAGCGCCCTCCACGCGCCTTGCGTCCTAGTTGGCCATGGTCATCAAGGACGCATTGCCGCCCGCGGCCGTCGTGTCGATACTCACCGACTTCTCCCACAGGGTCTGCCTGAGCAGCGTTTCCGGTGCCACACAGCTGATCAAGGCCATTATCGGGCCCTCCCGCGTTGCGGCGGCCTGCGCCACCGCGCGCAGGTAGCGACTGCGCGCATGCACCATCGCACCCTGCAATGCGGGTTGCTGCAGCAGTGCTACCGCGTTGTCCAGCGGCTGCATGGGGAGCAGAGAGGAGGGCAGGCCGGCGGCAGTCAGGCTGCTCGCCAGGGTCTGCCATGTTTCCAACAGCGCTGGCGCAGCCACCCCAATCACACTGTTGCCCGTGGCCAGGGCAGAAATCATGGCCATCAGATACTCGCCCTGATGCGCCGGGTTGTCGAGCAGCAACAGCAGCGGCCCGCGGGGCTCATGCAGCAGCTGATTCGATTCTCCGGTGGGCCCGGGTAGCTGCACGGGCGCGGCAAGCAGCTGGCTCGCAGCACGGAGTTGATCTCGAGCGGCACCCAGTGTTTCTTCGAGAATGGCCGGGTTGTCCTCTGGGCCGCTGGCGTAGGACGCCAGGAAACGGCGCAGGACAGATACCCGCTCACTGACGCTGCAGCGCGCCCAGCGCGTGCCTCCATCCTGCGCCGCGCGCAGTACCTCTGCCGCCGACGTGCAGTCGCCTGCGGCATCCGGAAGCGGTTTCTGCCCCGCGGCGTTTTCGGCTTCTTCACCGGTGGTGACCAAACGCGACAGGTACTGCGGTCCTCCAGCTTTTGGCCCGGTGCCGGACAGGCCGCGTCCGCCGAAGGGTTGCACCCCGACGATGGCACCGATCATGTTGCGGTTGACGTAGACATTGCCCGCCTGTACGCGGTCGGCCGCCCGCTGACAGGCTTCCTCGATACGGCTGTGGATGCCAAAGGTCAACCCGAAGCCGGTTGCATTGATTTGCGCCAGCACGTCGTCAAACGCTTCTGCGCGGTAGCGGATCACGTGTACGATCGGGCCGAAGACCTCACGTTCGAGCAGCGACAGGTTACTGATCTCGTACAGGTGGGGCGCGAAAAATGTGCCGGGCAGTTCCGTTGGCAGCTCGGACGCGTAGAGCAGGCGCCCGGTCGCCTCGAGATAGCGCACGTGATCCACCAGCGACTGCCGCGCACGTTCGTCGATGACCGGCCCGATATCCGTCGACAGCGCGGCTGGATCGCCGATGCGCAGCTCGCGCATTGCGCCGATAATCATCTCGATTACCTTGTCTGCAATATCTTCCTGCAGGAACAGTACCCGCAGGGCAGAGCAGCGCTGCCCGGCGCTCTGGAAGCCCGAGGTCACGACATCGCGGACGACCTGCTCGGGCAGTGCGGTGGAATCGACAATCATGCAGTTCTGGCCGCCGGTTTCCGCGATCAGCGGTACCGGTGCATCCTCTCGCTGCGCCAACGTGCGCGCAAGCCAGCTACCCGTCGCCGTGGAGCCGGTGAACATCACGGCTTTCACACGCGGGTCGGGCACCAGTTGCTCGCCCACGCTGCGACCTTCCGCAACCAGCAGCGCCACCGCATCCGGCGGAAAACCGCAGTCAGCCATCAATTCAACGGTACGCTTGGCGATCAGGCTGGTTTGCTCTGCCGGTTTGGCCACCACGGTGTTACCTGCCGCCAGCGCGGCACTGACCTGGCCGAGAAGAATGGCCAGCGGGAAATTCCATGGACTGATACACAGCACAACGCCGCGTGCCCGCAGGCCGCGCTCCGCAAATCCCGCCCGCGCAGCGCCTGTGGCGTAGTAGCGGAGGAAATCCACCGCCTCCCGAACTTCCGCCACGCCATCGCGCAGCGTCTTGCCGGCCTCTTTGCAGCACAATGCGATGAACTCGTCACGGTGTGTTTCCAGCGCATCCGCCAGGCGCAGCAGGCAGTCTGCCCGTTGCTCAACCGGCAGTGCGGACCAGTGCGCGAAGGCGCCGTCAGCCTTCGCCAGCGCCGTCTCGATGCCCTCGCTATCCGCCAGCCTGATATGCCCGACGATTTCTTCATGCCGCGCGGGATTGCGCACCTCGCAAAGGCCGACATCTGTCTCGCCCATCGGCAGTGACGCCTCCCAGCTGCGCATGGCGCGGCGCATTGCCTCAAGGGTTGGACGGTGCTGCAGGTCCACGCCCTCTGCGTTGCGTCGCTCCTGGCCATACAGTGCAGGTGGCAACGGAATCAGCGGGTTGCGTTTTTCAGCCCAGCTCTGGGCCGCCTCAACCGGGTCCTCAAGCAGGGTTTCAACGGGAATCGCCTCATCCACAATGTTGTTCACGAAAGAACTGTTGGCGCCGTTTTCCAGCAGCCGTCGCACCAGATAGGCGAGCAGATCGGCGTGCACCCCCACCGGCGCGTAAACCCGGCAGGGGACCTGCTCGGTGCTTACAATCTGGTCGTAGAGTGTCTCTCCCATGCCGTGCAGGCGCTGGAACTCGTAGCCGTTGCGATCACCGTCCATCTCGAGAATCGTTGCCGCGGTGTAGGCATTGTGCGTGGCGAACTGGGGGTAAAGGCTGTCGCGGTAGGCGAGCAGGCGAGCCGCGCAGGCCTGGTAGGACACATCGGTAGCCGCCTTGCGGGTGAATACCGGGTAGTCATCCAGCCCTTCCACCTGCGCCAGCTTGATCTCGGTGTCCCAGTAGGCGCCCTTGACCAGGCGTACCATGAGGCGCCGCTGGCAGCGCAGAGACAGCGCTCGCAGCCACTCAATCACCAGCAGGCTGCGTTTCTGGTACGCCTGCACGGCCACGCCAAAGCCCTGCCAGTCACCCAGGTCCGGGTCACTGGCAACGGCTTCGATCACGTCCAGCGACAGCATCAGGCGGTCGGCTTCCTCGGCGTCAACGGTAAAACCGATATCAAAAGCTTTTGCCGCGAGCGCCAGGGACTTCAACCGTGGTACCAGTTCGTCCATGACCCGTTGGCGTTGTGCGAACTCATACCGCGGATGAATCGCGGAGAGTTTCACCGAGATGCCGGGGCCGGATTCGGGACCACGTGCGTGTGCGGCCCGGCCAATCGCCTCAATTGCGTTGTAGTAGCTGTCGAAATAGCGCTGCGCGTCCGCGGCTGTGCGAGCGGCCTCTCCGAGCATATCGTAGGAGTAGCGGTATCCTTTGCTTTCAGCGTCTTTGGCCCGGTGCAGTGCTTTCTCAATGGTCGTTCCCATCACGAACTGGGTGCCCATGATCTGCATCGCATAGCGCACGGAGGCGCGGATCACCGGCTCGCCCAGGCGTCCCATGGTTTTCTTCAGCAGGCCGAACTGGCGCGGGTTGTCCTCGTCATTGTAATTGACCACTTTGCCGGTGAGCAGAAGGCCCCAGGCCGAGGCGTTGACGAACAGCGATTCACTGTTACCGAGGTGCGAGCTCCAGTCCCCATCAGCAAGTTTGTCGCGTATCAGTCGATCCATGGTCAATTGGTCCGGGACGCGCAGCAGTGCCTCGGCGAGACACATCAGCACCACGCCTTCTTCGGTGGACAGTGCAAATTCCTGCAACAGTGCATCAACACCGCCCTTACCATGCTGTGCCTGGCGGATGTTCAGGACCAGCACCCGGGCCCGCTCCCAGGCCCGGCTACGGGCGGCCTGACTCAGGGTGGCAGCGGGCAGTAGCTGCGCCAACACGCTCGCCTCACTGTCGCGGTAGCTTTTCTCCATGGCCATGCGCAGCGGATCGGTCGGGTCAAGGTGGCAGTCGTGCAGCATGTCGTGAGGCTCCGGATAGCGTTCAGAGCGTAAATTGTAGTCATCGGGGTGCAGAATGAGCTGTTTATTTTGGCGTGGCCCTTGAATAATATTCTGTAACGGAGTCTATTCTCAGTAGATTGTTCTGCATTGTCAGGAAGCTGGAGTCGTAGCGCTATGGGACTTACCCTGGATAAGACTGATCTGCTCATTCTCTCCCTGCTACAGGGCGAGGGCCGCATGTCGAATGTGGATCTGGCGCGGCGCGTCAATCTGAGCGCCAGCCCCTGTCTGGAGCGCGTGCGCCGGCTCGAGGCGGCAGGGCTGATTGCGGGCTACAGCGCGCGCCTTAACGCGTCCGCGCTGGGTTACGGCACCAGCGCGTTCATCCAGGTGACCCTGGATCGCACCACGGCGGAGGTGTTTGACCGTTTTCGGGATGCGGTCATCACCATTCCGGAAGTGGCCGAGTGTCATATGGTGGCTGGCGGATTCGATTATCTGCTCAAACTGAGGCTCACCGGTATGGATGCGTACCGCGCCGTACTGACCCGCATCGTCGACCTGCCCGGCGTAGCGCAGACCCACACCTATGTCGTTATCGAGGCCATAAAGCAGGACACCGGGCTGCCGCTGTCACGCTGAGTGAAGTGCCTCGAAGCGGTTGGCTGCGGTGTTCTTGACCACCTTGTCGGCATCAAAGACCTCGCCATTCATGGCGATGTAGACGCCCGGCGGTTTGCTCTGCAGGGCGCCGATTGCACAGCCGATATTGAAGATGGCATCGGACTGGGCGAAGGCGGCCGGCTGCAGGGCGCCGGTCAGCACGATGCATTTGCCCGGGATATCCTGCAGGGCCCGCGCCGTGGCGACCATGCCATCGGTGCCGTGGGTAATCAGGACCCAGCGCTCCTCACACTGCATCGCTGCGCGACGGATCAGCGCCCGGTCCGCGTCGGTCATATCGAGGCTGTCCTTGCGCATGGCCGATTCCACACTGTAGGCAAACTGCACACCCATGCGTTGCAGCAACTCCCCAATGACCGGTGCTCCGACCTGGTAGTCGCTCTTGGCATCGAAATAGATTTTATCGATGGTGCCGCCGGTGGTAATGATATGCAGTTTCATGAGCCTGGGCCCCGTTGGCTGTGCGCGGGCGGGCAGTATAGCGCCGGCGTGGGTTACTGGGTACCGAGCGCGGTCTCCAGAGCGTCACAGAGAGTCTGCAGAATGTGGACCCGGGCGTAGCGTTTATCGTTGGCTGCCACCACTGTCCAGGGCGCCGTCGCCGTGGATGTCAGCTGCAGCATGTCCAGGACGGCCTGCTCATAGTCGCTCCAGCGTGCGCGGTTGCGCCAGTCATCCGCGGTAATCTTGTGCTGTTTATGCGGTGTGTGTTCGCGCTCCCGGAACCGTTTCAGCTGTTCCTCCGGGGAAATATGCAGCCAGAACTTTACAACGATGCTGCCATGCTCTGCCAGTTGCGATTCGAAGTCATTGATTTCGGCGTAGGCCCGCTGCCAGGCATGCAGGTGGGCGAAGCCCTCCACGCGTTCGACCAGCACTCGTCCATACCATGAACGATCAAAGAGCATGATGCGTCCGCGCCGCTCCAGACTGCGCCAGTAGCGCCACAGGTAATGGTGTGCGCGCTCTTCATCCGACGGCGCACTGCTCTGGATAACGCGATACAGACGGGGATCCACAGGCGCGGTGACGCGGCGTATGGCCGAGCCTTTGCCAGCGGCGTCCCAGCCCTCAAAAACGGCAATCAGCGAGCGTCCGGCATCGTGCGCCTGCCACGCGAGTTTCTGCAGCCGCTGTTGCTGCTCGCGCAACAGGGCGCGGTATTCCTGTTTGCCCAACTGCAGGTTGCGAGGCAATGTCGCCAGTGCCTGTGATGGTGCGGCGCGCCCGCCATCCGCGCTGCGCGCCGCTGCCGTCTCCCCAATGCCGGGGGCGCTTCGTGCAACGTGCGCGTTCATCATCTGCAGGAGGGTCTCTCCGGCAATCAGGTTGCGTTCGTGGGGGTCATCGGCGTCCACTGTCTGCCAGCGCGCCTCGGGCCCGTCACTGCCCTGCAGCACGGTCTTTGCCGCCCGCTGCGCCGCCGCGTAATCCTCCGCCCAGGCCCTGGCGGATGCGGGCAGGTGGCGCAGGCGCAGACTATCTTCGGTAAGGCGCCGTTGCTGCGTGGCGCGCTCGACCTGCAGCCACACTTTCACCAGAAGCACACCCTCGTCGCGCAACATGCGCTCGAACTGCCGGATCCGCTTCAGCTGCTGGTCGTAATGACCTGGCTCCAGCCTGCCAGACGCGCCGTCGTAGAGAAGCTGGGTGTACCATGAGCCCAGAAATATCGTCATGCGCCCCCTGGGTGGCATATGTCGCCAGAAGCGCCAGTAATAAGGGCGATCCTCTTCCTCATCCGAGTGCTTCCACTGGGCACTGGTGGTGACGAATCGCGGATCCAGCCACTCATTCAGCTGATGCACCAGCTCGCTTTTGCCGGCACCGGGCAGGCCGCCCAGCACGATAATGACGGGGTAGTCGCGCGTCGCGAGGTCGCGCTGTGCCTGCAACAAAGCGTGTTTGAGGGCTTTCTCGCGCGCCTTCATTCGGGCGCCCGCTGCGCTGGTCTGTGTGTCCTGTTGCTCACGGGGGCTCCTGTCTGTCAACGGGATTCTTTGTGTGCGCGATAGGCTACCGCCTCTTGCGCCGGTATAATCATACGCAATTCAGGGAGAGTAACAGCATGGGTTTTTACGAACGGAGGATACTGCCTCACGTCATCAACTGCGCCTGCGGTAGCAAGCCGATCATGCGCCAGCGTGAAAAGGTGGTGCCGCAGGCGCGGGGTGAGGTGCTGGAAATCGGTATCGGCACCGGGCTTAACCTGCCGCTGTATGATCCGGCGAAAGTGACCCGGCTGATTGGCCTCGATCCGTCGGAAAAATCCTGGGAGCTCGCGGGCAAGCGCGCCCAGGCTCTGTCCTTCCCCGTTGAGTTTGTGGGTTTGCCGGGTGAGGCCATTCCGCTGGCGGACGACAGTGTCGATACGGTGGTGGTGACCTTTGCCCTGTGTACCATTCCCGACCCCATTGCGGCGCTCCGTGGCATGGCGCGGGTGCTGAAGCCGGGTGGCGAGCTGCTGTTCTGCGAGCACGGTCTTGCGCCAGACGACGGGGTGCAGCGCTGGCAGCACCGGATCAACGGTGTCTGGGCATCCGTCTGTGGCGGCTGCAACCTCAATCGTGATATCCCCGAGCTGCTGGCCTCGGGTGGGTTCCAGGTCGATGAGCTGCAGACAATGTATCTGCCGAATACGCCGCGCATTGCCGGCTACAATTACTGGGGTCGTGCCCAACGCATCGACCGGGCCTGATCAGGTAAACCGTCGCCGTGTTGCGGGTTTTTCGCCTCTGGTTTTTCGTCTGCTGTCTGTTGTCGGGGCCGGCGCTCGCCGCCGACGCGCTGCTGGAATACCGCCTCGAGGGATTGGACAAAGCGCAGCGCGCCAATGTGGAGGCCTGGTTGGGCGCGGCGCCGGAGAGCGAGGCGGCGCGCAGCAATTTCCTGTCGTCCGCGCGCGAACGGGTCGCTGACAGCCTGAAGGCGCTGGGTTACTACCGCGCGGACATCGACCTCTCTGTAGACCGGTCCCGCAATCCCTGGCAGCTGCTGGTCTCAGTCACTCCCGGTCCGCCCGTCACGATCGCAGAGCTGGATATCCAGGTCACCGGGGCCGCACAGGGCGATCCCGCATTTCAGCGCCTGCTGGCGTCGCCCGGCATTGCACTGGGGGATACCCTGCACCACGGCCAGTACGAGACCCTGCGTAACGCCCTGTTGCAGCTGGGACAGCGTCGGGGCTACTTTGATGCCCGCCTGCTGCAGCGCTCTGTGGAAGTGGAGCCGGCCGCGAATACGGCGCGCGTGCACCTGCATTATGCCAGCGGCGATCGTTATCTGGTGGGTGAGTTGCGCTACGCCGAGGACATCGTCTCGCCGACCCTGCTCAAATCCCTGAGAAGTTTCAGCTCCGGTGAGCCCTACGATGTGGCCAGGCTGCAGACCCTGCAGGCGGAGTTGCAACGCACAGGTTATTTTTCCGGTGTTACCCTGCGGCCGCTGCTCGACGAGCGGGCAGCGGGGCGTGTGCCCGTGCGCCTGGAACTGTTTCCCGCCAAGCGCCACACCATTGAGGTCGGTATCGGTTTCAGTACCGACACCGAGGAGCGCGTCTCCGCGACGTGGACGACGCCGCGCGTGAACCGCTTCGGGCACAGCCAGGAAACCCGCTTCGAGTACTCCCGCATCAACCCCAGCGGGCAGTTCATCTACAACATTCCGCTGACCCACCCGCTGGATGACGTCCTGCAACTTTCGCTGCGGGTAGAGCAGAACGAGTACGGTGATCTCGACAGTAACCAGAATGAAGCGCAGGTCCGGCGCGAACGCCGCTATGGCAACTGGGTACTGAGTTACCACCTGCGTTTGCTGAACGAACGCTGGGACGCCGCGACGGTAACCGGCGACGAAGACTACGTGTTGCCCGGTTTCACCGTGTCCCACAAGACCCGCCAGGGGTCACCGGTAAACCCGGACCGCGGGTTCAGCCAGTTCTACGAAGTCGAGGCAACCTCAAGCCAGCTCGGCTCGAGTATCGACATGACCCGTCTCTATGCCAACTGGGTCTATGTCATGCCGCTGGGCGACCGTGGCCGGGTTGTCAGTCGCGCCGAGGCCGGCGCGGCATTGATCGGAGAGGGGCAGCGCGATGACCTGGCACCGTCCCTGAGCTTTTTTGCCGGTGGATCGCAGAGCCTGCGTGGGTACGGCTACCAGTCAATCGGCAACACGGTGCCCGTGACGCTGCGTGATGGGGAGGCCGTGGATTATGTGCTGGGTGCGGACCGGCTGGCGCTCGCCAGTATCGAGTACCAGTACAGGTTTCTACCTGACTGGCGTGCGGCCGTGTTTGTCGACGGCGGCGACGCCTTTGATGAGGGCGAGTTTGACGCCGTCGTGGGTGCCGGGTTCGGCCTGCACTACCTGACGCCTGTCGGTGCTGTGAAGCTGGAGATCGCCAACAGCGTGAGTGAGGATAATCCCGATTGGCGCATACACATCAACATCGGGGCCGAGTTTTGAGCAGGCTGGCGGGCGTTCTGAGCGCGGCGGTGCTGGTCGCTGCCATCGGGCTTGTGCTGTTGCCTTTCAGTGCTGCCGGCACGCGGCTTCTGTTCATTCTGCTGCCATCTACAGCGCCCGTGCAGGTTATCTACGCCGGGGGCAGCCTCGGCGGGGAACTGCAGTTGGAAAAGCTGCGTGTGTCGCTGGATGGCCTCGAGGTGGAACTCACTGGCGTGCACAGCCGACTGCGCCCGGCCTGTCTGTGGCAGAGCCTGTTCTGCTTTGCTGCTCTGGAGATCGAGCAGCTTGAGGTCAATCTGCCGCCGGACGATGACACCGAACCGCAGACGGCAGAGGCGGGGCCCATCGAAATGCTTGCGTTGCCGCTTCGGCTGCGCGCACCCGGCGTGCGTATCGGGCGAACGGAGGTCCGTTGGCCCGGGGGCGTGTGGCGACAGGGCGCCAGTCAACTGGATATCGAGCTGAAGCCGGAGGGTGTGTTTCTTGGCAACGTCGTCCTGCGCGACGCACAGCTTGCGCTGGAGGCGGCGGAGTCTTCGGCACCGTCGCCCATCGTTTTGCCCTCGCTGGCACTGCCACTGACATTGGCAATCGATGACGTGCTGCTGCAGCGCCCGAGCGTGCGTCAGGGTGAGCGGCTCGAAGCATTCGACGCCATCCGCGGTGCACTGCGCTGGCGTGGGGAGCGTCTTGAGATTGCGTCGCTGCAGCTGTCGCAGCAGAGCCGGGGTCGGTTGCAAGCGAGCGGACAGGTCGTCATGTCGGGGGACTGGCCGTTGCAGCTGGATATTCGGGCCGACCTGGACATGCCCTCTCTGCCGATGGAGCTGGGTGCGCGCAGGTTGGCGCTAGCCCTGTCGGGGTCGACGCGCGCGCTGCAGCTGGAACTGCTCTCGCCTGGGGAGCCACAGCTTCAGCTGACAGGTGACGTGGACCTGCTTGCACCGACGCTGCCTTTCAATGCCTCGTTACGGCTCACCGGGAATCAGCCGTTGCCGCTGGCAGGTTTGCCTGGCATAACCGGCCTGCCGCCGGGGCTGGTCGATGCGGCCATCCTCTGGCCTCTGCAGGCGACGGCGCAAGGCGATCTCGACGGGCAGGATCTGACGCTGACGGCACGGGTACAGGATCTCGCTTATGCCATGATGAGTCTGGAGCTTTCTGCGCGCCATGCCCCGGGTCTGGTGCAGGTGCACAGTTTTCTGCTTGATGCCGCCGAGGCGGGCAGCCTGTCCGTCGAGGGCAGCGTGAGCTACGCAGAGGCCATCGCCTGGGAGGCCGCGGTACACAGCCGGGGTTTGCAGATGCCTGAGCTCAGCGAGTATCTGTTCGGCCAGGTAGCGGGCTCGCTTTCGACGCGCGGTCGCCTTGCAGATGACGACTGGCAGGTGGAGCTGCAGGAGGTTGACCTGGTGGGTGACGTCAACGGTCTGCCGGCGATGATCAAGGGCGGACTGCAGCTCGACTCCAGCGAACTGATCCGCAGCGGTGCCCTGCGCGCACAGGTGAACGGCGCGGAAATTGATGTTTCGGCAGGCGCCTCGGGTGCGGCAGGTGCGCGCGCTGAACTGGGCATTGCAGATCTGGGGCGCTGGTCGCGGGGAGCAGGGGGCAGCGTCCTGCTCAACGTCGATTGGGACCGTGCCGACAACCGTCTGGCGCTGCGCGGCAGTGTCGACGGCATACACTGGAACAGCCTGCGGGCGGACCGCGGTGTGCTGGAGGGCACGGTCAGCCTCGCCGATGGCCCCCGGGGCGCGGGTCGCCTGCGACTGGATCAACTGGAACTGGCGGGCGTCAACCTCGACGGGCTCAGTCTCAGTGTCCAGGCTGACCGTGACACCGCAACGCTGGAGCTGAGCAGCGAAGGCGAGATTGCGGGAGCGCTGCAGGCCTCGGCAACCGCCAGCGAGGGCGTGTGGGAGGTCGCTTTACAGCGCACGGAGTTTGCGACGCCGATAGGACCGCTGACCCTTGCCGCTCCCCTGCAGGCGGGCTTTGCCGGGGACAGCGGTACGCTGGGTGCGCACTGTTGGCAGCTGCCGGAGACTGAGCTGTGTTTTTCCGAACTACAGCTTGGCGCCGCGGGCGGCGTCACGGGCCGGCTGACGGGCGACCTCGCGTTGTTTGCCGCACTGCTGCCACAGCAGATTGAAGCCCGCGGCCCTCTGGAGGCGGATATTGCGCTGTCCTGGGGGGGCGATTCGCCCCTGCGCGCGCAGGCGCAACTGTCCAGCCCCGGCGGCTCGGTAACCCAGTTTTATCCGGAAGGGGAGTCGGCCACATTTAGCTGGGACGTCCTGCAGGCAACACTGCGGCAGGATGATCGTGGGCTCGCCCTGCAGGCGGGATTGCTGCAGGCCGACCGCCAGCGTCTGGCACTCAGCGTGCAGCTGCCCCCTGATCGCGCCGGGCTGCTGCAGGGTGAAGTGGCAATCGACGCACTGCAGGTAGGTGCCTTGCGGCCATTCCTGCCGCAACTGGAGCGCCTCGAGGGGACCCTGAACGGGCAGGTGATGCTCTCCGGGTCTGTGCAGGAACCGCTTGCAGACGGCATCCTGCGCTGGACCGACGGGGTGGTACGGCTGGAGCTGAATCCCACAGAGCTTGACGCTGTCGAGTTGCAGATTGCCCTGCAGGGATCGCGGGCGGACCTGCGTGGCGTTGCCCTGCTGGGTGGGGGGCAGCTTGAACTGACCGGCGATGCACAGTTGGGCGAAGAACCCGCCTTACGCCTCAACATCAAAGGCGACAACAACCGCCTGCTGTATCCGCCCAGTACGCAGGTGGAGGTGTCTCCCGACCTGCAACTGGCGATGACTTCCTCGGGGATACAGGCCCGGGGTGAGGTGTTGGTGCATGAGGGTCTGCTGGCCTACGAGGAACTGCCTCCGGGCAGCGTAACGCTCTCGGATGACGTGGTTGAGGTCGATTTCACCGGGAAACCGCTGGAAGCGCACAACCCGCTGCGCCTGGACGCCGACCTGAGACTGCGCATCGACGACCGTTTCCGGATACGCGGCAAGGATCTGAACATCACGGTGGGAGGGGATCTCAGTCTGCGCCAGGCGCCTGAGAGGCCGCTGCAGCTGTTTGGTAACCTGAATATTCTCGGTGGTGAGTTGCGCGCCTATGGCCAGAGACTGCTGGTACGCCAGGGGCGAATTGCCTTCAGCGGGGTGCCGGAAAACCCTGAGCTCAATCTGCGGGCAGAACGTGAGATACCGGCGGAGGACGTGCGCGCTGGAGTCACGGTCACCGGCACTCTGGAACAGCCGGAGTTGACGGTGTACGCGGAGCCGACGATGTCGCAGACCGAGGCCTTGTCCTACCTGCTGCGCGGTCGGGGGCTGGACTCCGGGGCGGGCGCGGACGGCACGGCAATGGCCCTGTCGCTGGGTACCAGCCTGATGAATCGCAGTGCGCTGGTGGAAGAGCTGAACAAGGTGCCGGGCTTGCGCAATGTAGAATTTGGCACCGACGGTTCAGAGGACGACACAGCCGCCACAGTGAGTGGCTACATTGGTGAGCGGATCTATCTGTCCTACGGGGTGGGGCTGTACGAGCCCATCAACGTGCTCACGGCGCGCCTGTATCTGCAGGCGCGCCTGTGGCTGGAGGTGGTCAGTCGCCTTGAGAGCTCCGTAGACCTGTATTACAGCTTTGATATCAACTGAGCGTCAGACCTTGGGCAGGATGGTCAGTTCCACGCGCCGGTTCTGGCTGCGCCCCTGCTCGGTGGTATTGTCGGCCACGGGCTGGTCAAGGCCCATGCCCTGCACCAACATGCGCGAGCGATCGACGGAGCGGGTGACAAGGTAGTCGGCAACGCTGCCGGCACGGCGCTCCGACAGTGTCTGGTTCATGGCGCGGCCGCCGGTGTTGTCAGTGTGGCCGGTGACGCGCAGGGTGGTGTCGGCGTACTTGGAGAGCACTTCACCCACCGAGTTCAGTGTCGGGTAGAAACCTTCACGCAGGTTGTAAGAGCCTGTTTCAAACGTGATATTCCCTGGCATGATCAGGCGGATATTGTCCCCCTCCCGTGCAACCTGCACACCGGTGCCCTGCAACTGCTCGCGTAACTTGGCTTCCTGCACATCCATGTAGGCGCCGACGCCAGCACCCACTATGCCACAGCCCAGGGCGGCATTGCGTGCATGCTTGCCGGAGTCAATGGCACCCACCAGTGCACAGACTGCGGCAGCGCCGGCCCCGTAGGTCGCCGCCTTGCTGGCCTGTTGCTGACCTGTGTAAGGGTTGGTGGTGCAGGCGCTCAGCAGCAGGCTGGTGGTGATTGCGGTAACAAAATTCAGGCGCATGGGGTAATCTCCTCGTCCATTTGCGGAAGTGCAGCGTAAACACGCTTGCTGGGACCTGCAAGCGGTGGAAAAGTTGCAGCACCAGGGCCGCAGTGATAGAGAGGAGCAAGATGGATCCCTTGACCCAGGGCGCACTTGGCGCAGCATTTCCCCAGGCGGTGGCCCGGCGGCGGCAGGTTGTCAGTGCCGGACTGCTGGGTTTCCTCTCCGGCATGGCGCCCGACCTCGACGTGCTGATTCGCTCCAGCGAGGATCCGCTGCTGTTCCTCGAGTACCACCGGCAGTTTACCCACTCGCTGTTTTTCGTGCCTTTCGGCGGGCTCATCTGCGCGCTGGTGCTGCACGGCCTGATTGGTCGGCGCGGCGGGCTACTGCCCTGGCAAACCTACCTCTTCTGTGTGCTGGGCTATGCGACCCACGGTCTGCTCGATGCCTGTACCACCTACGGCACCCTGTTGCTGTGGCCCTTCAGTGACCAGCGTTTTGCCTGGAATAC
Organism: uncultured Haliea sp.; assembly: GCF_963973825.1. Classification (NCBI taxonomy): domain Bacteria; kingdom Pseudomonadati; phylum Pseudomonadota; class Gammaproteobacteria; order Cellvibrionales; family Halieaceae; genus Haliea; species uncultured Haliea sp. Next base: position 385,180 of record NZ_CAXBAE010000002.1, on the reverse strand, counting down.
AATCTCCATTATCGACCCGCTGTTCACACTGCCCGTACTCGCGCTGGTCGTCTGGGCAGCCCTGCGGCGCCGGCCTGCACTGGCGCGCGCGGCCCTGGTCTGGGTCCTCGTGTATCAGGGGTTGGGGGTGTGGCAGCGGGAGCAGGCAGAGCTACACGGTTGGGCGCTGGCCCGGGAGCGGGGCCACGAGCCCCTGCGACTCGAGGCCAAGCCGAGCTTTGCCAATATCCTCGTCTGGAAGATTGTTTACGAAACCGACACGCACTTTCATGTCGATGCGGTGCGCACCTGGCCCTCCGTGGTCGACTATCCCGGTGGCAGCATCCCGCGACTGGATGTCGCGCGCGATCTTCCGTGGTTGCAGGGTGAAAGCCAGCAGCGACTGGATGTCGAACGCTTTCGCTGGTTCAGCAACGGCTATGTGGCGCTGGATCCCGACGTGCCGGGGCGGATTATCGACGTGCGCTATTCCATGTTGCCGAACGAGATCAACTCGCTGTGGAGCATCCAGCTGCGTCCGCAGGCCGGCCCGGACGACCACGTGAGCTACGCGATGCATCGTAGCGGAGGTCGCGAGCAGGCCGGTGTGTTGTGGCGCATGCTGCGGGGCGAAAGGGTGCCTGGCAGCACCCCGTCGCGCAGTGCATCAGGCGTTGAGTACGGCGTTGGCGGCGATTAGTGCTGCGTCGGTATCCGTGCTCAACCCCTGTTGTTGCAGCGCGGTGGACAGCGCAGTCAGGCAGAGGATCACGTTGCTGCGGTTACACGCCTGTCCCATCAGGCCGATGCGCCAGGTTTTACCCGCGAGCGCGCCGAGGCCTGCGCCGATCTCCAGATTGAAGTCCTGCAGCAGTGTCTGCCGCAGCCGCGCATCGTCGACGCCTTCCGGAATCCGCACAGCGTTCAATTGGGGGAGGCGGAACTCGGCGGCAACCGCCATGTCCAGCCCCAGCGCGTCGAGTCCCGCTACCAGCGCCTGGTGATGCAGGCGATGCCGCGCATGTGCCGCCTCAAGGCCTTCTTCCTTCAACATCAGCAGAGACTCATGCAAGGCGTACAGCAGGTTGATGGGCGCGGTGTGGTGGTAGGCGCGCTTGCTGCTGCTTCCCCAGTAGCCCATCACCAGTTGCATGTCGAGAAACCAGCTCTGCACTTTGTGGCTGCGATTCTGGATGCGTTCCACAGCGCGCGGGCTGAAGGTGACGGGGGACAGGCCGGGCACACAGGACAGGCACTTCTGGGTGCCGGAATATACGGCGTCTGCACCCCAGGCGTCGACTTGCAGTTCAATGCCGCCGAGGCCGGTGACGCTGTCCACGATGCTGAGGGCTCCATGCTCCCGGGCCAGTGCGCAGAGTGCTGCGACGTCGCTGCGAGCGCCCGTAGAGGTTTCAGCGTGCACAAACGCCAGCAGGGAAGCCTCGGGGTGAGCTGCAAACGCCGCGGCGACCTTGTCGGGGCTCACGGGCTGACCCCAGTCGTCCTCCACCATGACCGCCGTTGCGCCACAACGCTCTACATTTTCCTGCATGCGTCCGCCAAAGACGCCGTTGCGACACACAATCACGGTATCGCCCGGTGAGACGAGGTTGACGAAACAGGCCTCCATACCGGCCGAGCCGGGTGCGGAAATGGGCAGGGTCAGCGCGTTATTCGTCTGGAAAGCGTATTGCAGGAGACCTTTCACGTCGTCCATCAGGCCGACAAACAAGGGGTCCAGGTGACCGATGGTCGGCCGACCGAGGGCGCCAAGCACGCGAGGTGATACGTCGGAGGGGCCGGGGCCCATCAATACGCGGTGTGGAGGGAAAAAACTCTTGTTCATGATCGTGCTGCTCCTGTTCAGCTGCGCCGGCTTTCGGTTTCGCGGCGCACTTTTGCCTGTGCCGCGGCGATGCGCGCAACGGGCACCCGGAACGGGCTGCAGGACACGTAGTCCAGCCCGAGGTCGTGAAAGAACTGGATGGAACGGGGGTCGCCGCCATGTTCTCCACAGATGCCGTACTTGATGCCCGGTTTGCGCGCCCGGCTCTCCTGCACGGCGATTTCCAGAAGCCTGCCCACTGCGCGCTGGTCAAGCGAGACGAAGGGGTCACTCTCCACCAGTTTTTTCTCCAGATACATGGGCAGGAACTTGCCCACATCGTCGCGCGAGAAACCGTAGGTCATCTGGGTGAGGTCGTTGGTGCCGAAACTCATGAACTCCACTTCCGGAGCAAGGCGATCGGCACCGAGTGTCGCGCGCGGTGTTTCCATCATGGTGCCGATCTTGTAGGGCACGGAAACGTGCTTTTCCTTCATCACAGCCTGGATGCCGCGATCGATGATTTCACTGATCAGGCGGATTTCCCGCACGTTCACCACCAGCGGAATCATGATCTCCGGCAACGGCTTCAGGCCTTCCTCAATAGCCCGCACAGCCGCGCTGATGATCGCCTTGACCTGCATTTCCGTAATTTCCGGGTAGACGATCGACAGCCGGCAGCCGCGGAATCCCAGCATGGGATTCACTTCCTTCAGACTCTCGGTCATCTCGCGGATCTTCTCCACGGGCTTGCCGATACGGCCAGCCAGCGCGACCATATCGGCCTCGTCGTGGGGCAGAAACTCGTGCAAGGGCGGGTCCAGCAGGCGCACGGTGACGGGAAGCCCGTCCATGACCCGGAACAGTGCCAGCATGTCCTCTTCCTGGTATTTCAGCAGTTGCTGCAGGTAGCGTTGCCGCTCATCCCTGTTTTCGGCGAGGATCATCCCGCGCATCTGGTCAATGCGTTCGGCATCAAAAAACATGTGCTCTGTGCGGCACAGGCCGATGCCTTCGGCACCGAGCTCGCGGGCCTTGGCGGCATCCTCCGGTGTCTCCGCATTGGCGCGTACCTTGAGTCGCCGGTGCTGGTCAGCCCAGGAGAGCAGGATCTGGAAGTCTTCGCTGCTGCTCGCTTCGGTTTTGGGTACGTCGCCCAGCATCACCTCGCCGGCGGTACCGTCGAGTGTAATGATGTCGCCGCGTCGCATAACGACACCATCAGCCGTCGTGGCGGTGCCCTCGGCATAGTTGATGCTCAGGCTGCCACAGCCGGTGATCGCGCAGACGCCCATACCCCGGGCGACGACGGCGGCGTGGGAGGTCATGCCGCCGAGTTCGGTCAGTATGCCGGCAGCCACCTTCATGCCGTGAATGTCTTCCGGTGTGGTTTCCCGCCTGACCAGAATGACGCTCGCGCCTGTCGCTGCAACCTCCACCGCCTCTTCGGCAGAGAACACCACCCGGCCGGTTGCGCCGCCGGGACTTGCCGGCAGGCCAGTAGCGACAATCTCGGTTTTCTGGGTCGGGTCGACCATCGGGTGCAGAAAGGATTCGACATGTTCAGGTGACACACGCATCAGGGCCTCGCTCTCTGAGATCAGCCCCTCGCGCACCATGTCCACGGCGATTTTCACCGAGGCCCGCCCGGTGCGCTTGCCGCTGCGTGTCTGCAGCATGTATAGCTTGCCTTCCTGTACCGTGAACTCGAGATCCTGCATGTCGCGATAATGCTTCTCCAGCAGAATCTGCGTCCTGAACAGTTCGTCGTAGACCTCGGGTAACCTCTCTTTCAACGCGGCCACCGGCAGCGGCGTACGGATGCCGGCGACAACATCCTCACCGGCAGCGTTGAAGAGAAACTCACCGAAGAAATCGTGGTCGCCGTTGGAGGGATTACGGGTAAAGGCCACGCCGGAGCCGGAGGTGTCACCGAAGTTGCCGAACACCATGGCCTGTACGTTGACCGCCGTCCCCAGCGTTTCGGGAATGTTGTTCATCTCCCGGTAAACGTAGGCACGCGGCGTATGCCAGGACAGGAATACGGCTTCCACAGCCAGCTTCAGCTGCACGAAGGGGTCCTCGGGGAAGTCCACCAGGGTCTTGTAGATGCGAATAATTTCCTGCCAGTCCTCCGCGCTCATGTCCACATCGTCACGTTTGCCGTGGGCGGCCTTGTACTGCTCGATCTCGTGTTCGAACCGGTCGCCATCGGCTTCCAGGACGACATCCGCGAACATCTGGATAAAGCGCCGGTAGCAGTCATAGGCGAAACGCGGATTACCGGTTTTGTTCGCCAGGCCCTCGGCAATTTCGTCGTTGAGACCCAGATTGAGAATGGTGTTCATCATCCCGGGCATGGACACCGGCGCGCCGGAGCGCACCGAGAACAACAGGGGGTTCTCCGGATCTCCAAAACGCGCCCCCATCTTTTTCTCTACCAGGTCGAGGGCGACGCGGTACTCCTGTTCCAGCAGCGGCGGCAGCTTGTTGCCGGCCTCAAAGAACTCTCGGCAGGTTGGCGTGGTGATGATGAAACCATAGGGCACGGGCAGGCCCAGGGAGGTCATTTCACAGAGGTTGGCACCCTTGCCACCGAGCAAGTCCCGGTCGTCCTTGCTGCCTTCGTTGAACAGGTATACGCGCTTGGCCATGGGTCCTCCGGCTGGTTAGTGGAGTTGCTGTCGGAATTCGCGCGCGAGTATAGCGGAAAAAAGGGGGGGCCGCTCCGCGGAGATCAGCCCCGGCGCAGCAGAAGATCCCCGAGCCTGTCGACCTCGCTGAGATCCGCGGTTGCCGGTACCAGGAACAGTTCCTGACAGCCGGCTGCCTCGGCATTGTCCAGCGCTTCCCGCACGGCATCTTCGGAGCTGCGGTGTACCGACTCTGCCATCATGGTGGCGATTTCCGGTCCGGCGATGGCGAGATACTCGTACACGTAGTCATACAGGCGCTGCGGACCGTTATCCGCGAGGGTGCACCAGAACCCGCCGAGCCGGTAAGGCTTGCTGTCCCGTCCGGCGGCTTGCCAGGCCTCGTCGGCCATAGTGAAGGCATTGGCCAGTTCCGCCTGCTCGCCGTTGCCCGACCAGGCATAGAGTCCGTCCGCCCACTGCGCGCAGCGGGCAATGCTTTTGGGGCCCAACGCCCCCGCCAGCAGTTTCGGGCCCCCGGGCTGCGTCGGCACGGGGCCAATGACGCCGGCGCCCGGAACCACCTCCTGCTGGTTCCAGACCTGGCGGAGCGTTTCGACCTGGGTGTCCATGCGGCCATATCGACCTTTGAAAGGGGCCTCCAGCGCGGCATAGTCCTTGTCCCTGCCGCCATAGCCTACACAGACATGCTGCACCCGACCGCCGGAGAGAATATCGAGGCTGGCGACTTCTTTGGCCACCTGCACAGCGCTGTGCATGGGTAGCACGTACAGGGTCGGCGTGATCATGACCTTGCTGGTGCATGCCGCCGCGGCTGCCAGCAGAACGCGCATATCGAACGTTGGCCCGTGCACGCGCTCGCCGCAAGAAACACTGTGAAAGGGACCCTGGTCAACCCGCTGGAACCACTGCAGGTAGTCGTCGCGGGTGAGACCGGCTTTCATATAGGGCAGGCAGATTCCAACTTTCATCTTTGCAGCGTCCTGGTGAGGTGAATCATGATTATGACCCAGACGACGGCAACGGTGCCCGCTCAGCTGTACACGTATGTAAACCAGCGGGGCCGACCCTCCACCGCAGCACCCTGCAGTAGGGCAGCGGCCGTAATCATCGCGGGCATTTCCTGTGACAGAGGGTATATTCTCTGGCCGGAGTCAACGTGGCACAGGCACAACAGGAGTCGCCCATGTCAATAAAAATCGATGGCCCGCTGTATGCCCGGCTGGGTGAGGCTGCCGAGGCGGCGCGGCGGCTGGCAAGCCTGGGCTACGATGGGGTGTATACGCTGGAGGGCAGCAGCGACCCGTTCTTGCCGCTGTTACTCGCGGCAGAGCATGCCCCCGGTATCGACATTGCGACAGGTATCGCGGTTGCCTTCCCGCGCAATCCATTGCACCTGGCATACCAGGCCTGGGACCTGCAGCAGTACAGCCGGGGACATTTTTTGCTGGGTCTCGGTTCGCAGGTCAAGGCGCACATCGAGAAGCGCTTCGGGGTGGAGTTCAGCCCGCCCGCCGCGCGCATGCGCGATTATATCCTCGCCCTGAAGGCCATTTTTGCCTGCTGGCAGGATGGCGTGCCACTGGCGTATCAGGGCCGGTTCTATCGGCACACCCTGATGACACCCATGTTCAATCCCGGACCCAACCCCTATGGCGTGCCACCTGTATTGCTGGGTGCCCTGGGTCCTCGCATGACGGAGGTCGCCGGCGAAGTGGCCGACGGCTTGATTGTGCATCCCTTCAACAACCTGCGTTTCCTGCATGAGCAGGCCCTGCCAGCGGTACAGCGCGGTTTGGCCAGTGCCGGGCGGCGCCGCGAAGCTTTCACCTTGCAGATCAACGCCATCGTCGTCACCGGAGTCACAGACCAGCAGCGAGCCGCTGCGCGCGCCGCCGTGCGGAGTCTGCTCGGCTTCTACGCGTCGACACCCGCCTACCTGCCGCCGATGGCGGCGATGGGGTTCGGGGACTTGCAGCCTGAGCTCAATCGGCTGTCCAAGTCGGGTGACTGGGAGGCACTGGGTGAGCATATTGACGATGACTTCATGGAGGCCTTTGCCGTCACCGCACATCCCGGCGATGTTGCGGCTTCACTGCTCGCGCGCTACGGCGACTGTGCGGACCGGCTCGCAATCTATGCACCCTACGATGCCCCCGATGCGATGTGGCGGGAGATCCTGCAGGACCTGAAGCGCTTGCAGGCGCCGTGCTGACCGCTCGCCATAAACCTTGGCCGCCCGCCGTCCTGACCCGGTGGTCAGGCGGCGCTATCATGAGGGCTCGTTGCCCCGGAGACAGGTATGAAAATCCAGTTTACTGATGCCCAACTGGCGCTGCGGGACGAACTGCGCGCCTATTTTCGCGAGCTGATGACGCCGGAGCTGCGCGCCGAGTGCGAACGGGATATGGGGGAGGGTGGCGGGCCGTTGTGGCGCGAGGCCCTGGCGCGTATGGGTCGCGATGGCTGGATCGGCCTGGGCTGGCCCGCGGAGTACGGCGGACGCAATCTGTCGCCGATGGAGCAGTTTATTTTTGTGGAAGAGGTGATGCGGGCCGGGTACCCGTTTCCCTTTCTGACTACCGAGTCGGTGGGGCCCACGCTGGCGGAGCACGGCAATGACTGGATGCGGGAGGACATTGTCCCGAGGATATTGCGCGGTGAGCTGTTGGTTTCCATCGGTTATTCCGAGCCGGACGCAGGGACCGACCTCGCTGCATTGCGTACCACAGCGGTCCGGGACGGCGATGACTGGATAATCAACGGGCAGAAGATGTGGACGTCGCTGGCGCATTTCTGCGACTACACCTGGCTCGCTGCCCGCACCGACCCCGACGTGTCCAGAAAGCACAAGGGTATCTCCATGTTTCTGGTGCCCAACAGTGACCCGGGCTGGAGCTGTACGCCGGTGCATACCCTGGGCGGTGTGCGCACCAATGCAACCTTCTATGACAACATCCGGGTAAGCGATGCCCACCGTGTCGGCGAACTGCACGGAGGCTGGAAGCTGATCACCAGCCAGCTGAACCGGGAACGTCTGAGCCTGATCAATTTCGGCCCGATCTCGGAACTGTTCAACCAGGTAGTGCAGTGGGCCCGGTCAGCAGCCTCTGGCGAGGGTGGGGTGGTTGCTGAGCAGCCCTGGGTGCAGGCCAACCTCGCTCGCAGTCGGGCGCTGATCGAGTGCATGAAGCTTATTGTCTACAAGCAGTCCTGGGCGATGACGGCGGGCACACTGGGCATGGCCGACGCATCAGCCGCCAAGGTGTTCGGTTCGGAGGGGTTTATCGAAGTGTATCGACTGCTGGGTGAAATTGTTGCGGAGTGCGGCCTGTTGCGCAGCCACTCTCCGGGGGCTTTCGAGCAGGCGGGCCGAATCGAACGTCTGTATCGGACAGCGTCGATTATCACGTTTGGTGGCGGTGCCAACGAAATACAGCGCGACATCATATCCGCGGCGGGCCTGTGGATGCCCCGCGCAAGCCGCTGACAGGAGACAGTCATGGACTTCGGATTCTCAGACATTCAGGGCGAACTGCGCGCGTTGGCGCGCAAGATTCTTGACGATGCGGTGTCGGCCGTCACTCTCGCGGCCTATGACGAGTTTGCCGCCCCGCGTTTTGACCGCGACCTCTGGCAGACGCTGCTGGATAGCGGCCTGCCAGGTATCACCGTCGCGGAGGAATACGGCGGTATGGGGCTGGGTTTCATGGAACTCGGCCTCTTCATTGAAGAGCTGGGGCGCAGCATCGCCCCGGTTCCCGTGCTCGCCCATTGCGTATCGGGCCTGCTGCCCCTGCAGCGCTATGCCGCCCGAGAGTTGCAGGATCGCCTGCTGCCGCCTGCCACGCGCGGTGAGCTGCTGCTGACAGGAGACTTCTGGTCCGGCTCCGGCGCGCCTACAGTGCAGGGGGAAGCCACGGCGCATGGCCTGCGGCTGACAGGGCACTGCGCTGCAGTGCCGTTTGCGCGGCAGGCGGACTGGCTGCTGGTGCCCGTGGAGCTCGCTGACGATATCGCGATAGTGCTGGTGCCTGCAGGGGCCGCGGGCCTGCACCTGACAGATCTGCAGATGACGCATTTCGAGCCCCACGCTGCGGTGGCGCTGGACGCGGTAAGCGTCCCCAGTGCCGATATTCTCCTCGCCTCTGGTGGTGAGCAACTGGTGACATGGACGCGGGAGCGCTGCACCGCGGCGCTGTGCGCGCAACAGCTGGGAGCGGCAGATCATGCACTGCGCATGGCCGCCGGATATACCAGCGAACGGAAACAGTTCGGTGTGCCGATCGCGACCTTCCAGGCCGTGGGCCACCGCATGGCCGACGGTTACATCGATATCGAATGCCTGCGCCTGTGCACGTGGCAGGCGCTCTCGCTCCTGGGCGAGGAGCGGGCTGCGACCACCGAGGTACAGATCGCCAAGATATGGGCAGGTGATGTCGGCCACCGGGTCAGCTACGCCTGCCAGCACGTGCACGGCGGCACCGGTATCGACCGCGACTATCCGCTCTGGCGCTATTGCCTCTGGCTGCGTTTCAATGAGATGGCGCTGGGCTCCAGTGCGTCACAGACCGCTGCGCTGGGACGGCGCCTGGCGCGCGGTGAGGGCCTGTTCAGCTAGCCTGCCGTTGTGGGCTGTGCCCGCAGATTTCGCTCCGGTTGCGGGCGTCTCTGAGGTACACTGGAGTTCATGGTGCTGCGCTTGTCAACGGTTCTGCTTCTACTGTCGCTGGTTGCCTGCGGCAGTGGGCCGACGCGCGAGGCGACAGCCAGTCGCGTGGGTGTCGATTTCAGCGGGCAGTGGTCGCTGGATTACGGCATGAGCGACAACCTGCAGGCCAGCCTCAACGTGCTCGTGCGCGAGCTGCAGCGGCAGGCAGAGCGCAGGGCACAGGCGGCCGGCGCTGATCCGCGCATCCCCAGTGCCAGCCTGCTGGTGGGTGGCACGGGCAGCGACAGCGGTTCGGCCATCATCGGTTTGGCGCAGATGGCGGACCTGGTCAGTCGAAGTCCACTGCTGGATATCACGCAGGATCAGCAGGGCATCCGGGTGCGGCGTGAGGATGATTTCGCCCTCGACTGCGACTTTCACGAGGGTCGACCGCAGGCAGTGGAAACGCCCCTGGGGCGTGAGCTCTGTGCCTGGGACGGGCATCAGCTCGTCTTTGTGCTCTCGTTGCCGGATGGACTGGGGATTCGCCACCGGCTCACCCTCGGCCCCGACGGACAGCTGCTCAATATTGCCAGCACGGTCAGTTCTGACCGCGTATCCCAGCCGTTTACGCTGAACCGCGTCTACCGCCGTATCGAGCCGGGCGCACAAGGTTTTTCCTGCCAGCAGACCCTGACCCGAGGCACTGTGTGCACCACCGAAACCGACTGAGTCGCCTATTCGCGCTGTGGTGTGCCGCCCTGTGTCTCGTCGCCTGCGCAGCGACCCCGCCTGCGCCGGTTCCCGCCGCTGGAGTTACCGAGTCTCCGCTCGCCAGTGACGCCACGCCGGTGGTCGGCAGCGTCGTACTGCGTACCCTGGAGGCTCCACTGGCACCGGCGCTGTCGCTGGTGGTTGCTAGTTTTGACCCCGGCTTGCCTGAGTCCACCGCGGGGCTCAGCCGCCTGGGTGTCTTCCCGGAGATACGCAAGGCTGAAGCCCGTTTCATGCCGGTGCTGCTGCGACAGGTGCTGCAGGAAAGCAATGCCTGGGGTCCGGTACGCGTGCTTCCCGAACCGCAGCCAACCGCTGAGCTGCAGGTGGACGGACGGATACTGCATTCTGATGGGCGTGTGCTGTTGCTGCAGGTGCGCGCTGTCGATGCGATGGGGCAGGTGTGGCTCGACCGACGCTACCGGGATGAATCGCAGGCCGGCGACTTCGCGGCCGGCAGCGCCAGCGACCCCTTTATCGACCTTTACCGGCAGGTGGCCAATGATCTGCTGGCTGCTTACGAACGGCAGCAGGCCGCCACGCTCGCACAGTTGCCAACCGTAGCCCTGCTGCGCCAGGCCCGTCTGTTGGCACCCGCCGCATTTGAGGGGTATCTGGTGGACGAGGACGCGGTGGTGACCTTGCGCAGGGCACCTGCGGAGGACGACCCGATGATGGCTCGCGTGCAGCGCATTCGGGACCAGGAATACCGCTTCATTGACGCGGTCGACCAGCAGTACGTAGACCTTTTCGAAACCATGCAGCCAACCTACAACCTCTGGCGTCAGTTCGGACGCGAGCAGGCTGAGTACCGCGAGGACTATGCGCAGCGTCTCTCCCAGCGCGATCGTGCAGGCCCCCGTGGCACCTTCGCGGCAATGGAGCAAACCTACAATGCGTTCAAGTGGAGCAAAATCCAGCAGCAGGACCTGGAGGACCTGGCGCGGGGCTTCAATAACGAGGTACAGCCGACGGTCCTGGAAGCCAGTGGCAGCGTATACCGGTTGAGCGGCAGTCTGGAAAACCAGTACGCAGAGTGGCGTGAAATTCTTGAGCAGATATTCCGTATCGAATCCGGTCTGCCCTGAGTGGGCGGCACCGGCAAAACCCGGAGGGTTGCGCTAAGCTTGTCCCATGAGTGATAAAAAATCGACAGAAGATACCGAGAGCCTGCTGGCCGGCCTGATGCGTTTTACCGGGCAGGTGGCGGGCGGCACCCTGGAAATTGCCCGGCACACCGCAACCATGACTGCGATGTTCGGCGAGGGGTGGGTGCGCCAGATGGTGCTGCAGAGCATGGAGCCCGAGCGCCTCGAGGCCATGGCCGATGCGGGGCACTTTCTGCGCGACGCCCGGGAAACCGCGGGATTGTCGCTGAAGGAACTCGCCGATAGCCTGGGCCTGTCCGACAAGTCCATGCTGGAAGAGGTGGAGCGCGGCGACAAGATCATGCCCCTGGAGCTGGTGCTGCGCAGTGCCAGCCTGCTCGCCCGACACGATCCCGTGCCCTTTCTGATCAAGTTCCTGCGCACCTACAATCCGCAGCTGGAACAGGTGCTCGAGCAGTGGGGCGTGATGGCGCTGCCGCGGCAGTATGAGCGGGAACGGCGCTTCGTGAATCTGTACCGACAGCACGACGCTCTGCGCAGCCTGAGCGATGCGGAGCACGATCGCTTCATTCAATACATTGATGGTGCTGCGCGACTGGTGCTCGATGTCATGGAGAAGGAAAAGGCCGCGAACAAGCCCACCGCCGCCGCCCCGAAACGCCCCGCGGCTGCGCGCAAGCGGGCACCCCGCAAGCGCAGTTAGCTGCGCTTTCCGGTACACTGTGCGGCCCGCTGACATCCGGACTGTTGCATGCCAAGGCCCGCGCCAACATCACCTGCCTCCCCACTGCAGCCGGCCACGGCCAACCGGCAGTGGTTCGCCACCTGTCCCAAGGGCATGGAAGGGCTGCTGCGCGACGAGATGCTCGCCCTTGGAGCCAGCAGCGCGCGGGAAACCGTCGCCGGCGTGTATTTCGATGGCCCCCTCGCCATGGGCTATAGGGCCTGCCTCTGGTCGCGGCTGGCCAACCGCGTGCTCTTGCCGCTGGGGAAGTTCGACGCCGGTGATGCCGATGCGCTGTACCGCGGCATGCATGCGCTGAACTGGCGTGACGTCTTCTCTCCTGAGCAGACATTCAGCATCGACTTCACCGGTGAAAACGCACAGATCCGAAACACCCAGTTTGGCGCCCAGCGCTGTAAAGATGCCATTGTTGACTGGTTTACAGAGCAGGGCCTCGAGCGCCCCTCGGTAGACCGGCGCAATCCGGATCTGCGCTTCAATGTGCGACTGTCACGGCATGGCGCGCTGCTGGCGCTGGACATGTCGGGCGGCAGCCTGCACCGACGCAACTACCGCCTGCAGGCGGGGGCGGCGCCCCTCAAGGAGAACCTTGCCGCAGCGATTCTGCTGCGTGCGGACTGGCCAGGCATGGCAGCGCGCGGCGGTGCCCTGATTGACCCCATGTGCGGGTCCGGTACCCTGCTGCTGGAAGCGGCCATGATGGCGGCGGATATTGCCCCCGGGCTCGGCCGGGAGCGCTTCGGATTCGAGCGCTGGCAAGGGCATAATGCAGCCCAGTGGCAAGCCTTGCTGGCAGATGCGCAGGGCCGGGCGCAGCGCGGCAGGGAGGCGCAGCTGCCGGAAATGCGTGGCTATGATGCCGATGCCGCCGTGGTGCGGCGCGCGCAGGAGAACATCGCGCGCGCAGGTCTGCAGGACGCGGTACGGGTCAGCTGCCGGCCGCTGGCAGAATTGAGCAAACCCACACACCGGCCGTTGCCCCAGGGCCTCATCGTGTGCAACCCACCCTACGGCGAACGTCTGGGGGATCGCGACAGCCTGCCTTACCTTTACCGAGAGCTTGGCGAGACCTTGGCGCGGGAGTTCAAGGGCTGGCAGGCCGCGATTTTTACCGGTGACAAGGCACTGGGGCGCGCCACCGGGCTGCGCAGCCACAAGCAGTACACGCTCTGGAACGGCGCCCTGGAAGCCTGCCTGTTGCTGTTCGATCTCACCGACAACCGGGTCAGCGACCGGCCGCCGGTAGCGCCGGCCGGTGCGGGTGTCGCCGCCAGCCTGGACGAGCAGGGCGCCGAACTGTCGCCCGGTGCGCAGATGTTTGCCAATCGCCTGCGCAAGAATCGTCGCCGCCTCGCCGCCTGGGTGAAGCGGGAAGGTATCGAATGCTATCGGCTGTACGACGCGGATATGCCGGAGTACGCCGTCGCGGTCGACCTCTACGGCACGCGAGTTCACGTCGCTGAGTATCAGGCCCCGGCTGGTGTAGACCCGCAGGCAGCCGCCACCCGCCTGGACGAGATCAGAGCCGCACTACCCCAGGCACTGGGCGTTGCAGCCGCCGACGTCGCCTACAAAGTGCGCCAGCGGCAGCGCGGGGATGAACAATACCGGAAGCAGGGCACCGACGGAGAGCTCCTGACCGTGCGCGAGGGGGCCGCGCGGCTGCTCGTCAACCTGCACGACTACCTGGACACCGGCCTTTTTCTGGACCACCGACCGCTGCGGCTGCGGCTGGGCAAGGAGGCTGCGGGGCGCGACTTCCTCAATCTGTTCTGTTACACCGGCACGGCCACCGTGCATGCGGCCCTGGGGGGCGCCCGCACCACCACCAGTGTCGACCTGTCAAATACCTACCTGGCCTGGTTGCGCAAAAACCTGGCGCAGAATGGGCTGGACGAGAGCCGCAATCACATCGTGCGTGCCGATTGCCTGTCCTGGTTGCAGGAAAGCACGCAGCGCTATGACTTGATTCTGCTGGACCCGCCGTCTTTTTCCAATTCACGGAAAGTGGAGGGAAGTTTTGATGTGCAGCGGGATCACGGTGCGTTGGTCAGGGCGGCACTGGCCCGCCTGCGGCCCGGGGGCGTACTGTATTTCTCCAATAACCGCCGGGGCTTTCGCCTGGATCCGGACCTGGTCAGCAGTTACCACTGTGAAGATATCACCCGGGCGACGCTGGACCCCGATTTTCAGCGCAACCCAAAAATTCATCAATGCTGGCGGATCACCCAGCCAGACGCCGGGAAGCCAGCGAGCCCGTGGGTCCGCCGGTGAGTGCCTGCAAACATGGTCGATTTTTTTGTCCACACTTATTGACACCGGTCAAATCGTTTGTTAGCAGGGCGTCTGTTAATAGAATTAGCATTATATATACACCATAACTCAATGATAATTAAAGTTAAAAAATCAAATATTTTCAGCGACGAAGTGCCGAGGCTAAAAAGGGTGGGTTGGTGCCGAAACGGAATGTCCCCAGACTTATCCACAGGCTGTTCTGTGGATAAGCTGTGTCTGATGCCGGCAGCAGGGTTCTTCCTCAAGGGCGATAGCCGCAGAGGTCCGGTGTCTGGAGGTTGCCTGTGCCCCGTCTGCTAGTTGTCTACCACAGCCAGAGCGGCGCCAGTGCGCGGCTTGCTGCGGCGGCGCGGGGGGGCGCGGAAGCCACGGACGGGATCACGGTGACACTGTGCAGGGCCTGGGATGCCGGTTCACAGGATATTCTGGCTGTGGATGGCCTGCTGTTGGTCGCGGCGGAGAATTCAGGTGGCCTGAGCGGCGGCATGAAAGACTTCCTGGATCGTACCTTCTACCCCGTGGGTGAGCGCGAGCGTGTATTGCCCTGCGCCCTGCTGCTCAGCGCGGGGAACGATGGCCGTGGCGCCGTCCGGCAGGCTCAGCGTATTCTCTCGGGCTTTCCCATGCGTGAGGCAGTGGAACCTGTGGTCTGTCGCGGACCGGTCACCCCCGACCTCGAGGCGCGGGCGCGCGAGCTCGGAGCGGGGTTTGCCGCGGGCCTTGAGATGGGCATATTCTGATCATGCCGCTGGATGAGGGAGCAGGGTAGATGTCGGATACCGAAAGCCAGGTAAGGGTGCCGGAGGGTTTTGAGCGCCTGCCCAGCGGGTTGGGCTACACCGATACGCTGCAGCCCTGCTATCGGCGTATCCGCACGTCCGGCGTCAGTTTCGGCCTCAGGGTAGAGGCTCAACACTGTAACGTGATGGGCATTTGCCACGGCGGTGTGCTGTCAACGCTGGCAGATATCGCTGCGGCGAGCGGCGTCAACCACGCGGCCGGGCGCGATGCGGGCAGCCCCACCATCAATCTCTCCCTGGATTTTGTCAGCACAGGAAAACGTGGCCAGTGGCTGCAGGCAGACGTTTTGCAGGTGAGCGTCAAGCGTCGTTTCGGGTTCGCCAGCGGCCTGATCAGTGGCCCCGACGGTGTGGTCGTGCGCTTCAATGGTACCTTTTACCTGCCTGACCATGAGGGCATATGGAAACGCCCGCCGCCGGCCGCCAGCCTGCTCGCTGGTGAATAGCGCTAGCGCTGTACCGCGGGATCATTGGCGCAGGATTCCAGTACCGCGATAAACGCCCTCGCCGCACGCGAGAGGCTGCGGCCGCGGTGATACACCAGTCCCAGGGTACGCTGCAGTGTAATGCTGCGGACCGGCAGGGCGCACAGCTCGTCGTTGAGCATAGTGGCGGGCAGCACCGTCCAACCCAGCCCCACGGCCGCCATCATGCGGATGGTTTCCAGATAGTTGGTGGCCATGGAGACCCTGAGTTCCAGCCGGTGTTCGGCAAACAGTCGCTTGATGATCTGTCCTGTGTAGGTATTCAGTCCGGGCAGGATCGCGGGGTGCGCGGCGAGATCCGCGAGGCTGCAGAGTCCACCCGTAACGGCGAGCGGGTGGTCGATGGCGACCATAAACACCAGCGGGTCGGGCCAGATCGGGCGCGTAATCACGCTGTCGTCGTCTTCCGGCGCCAGTGTGACCACGGCGAGTTCAGAGCGCCCCTGCATAATCAGATCGTAGGCCTGTTCGGAATCGGTGAACTCGATGTCGATGTGGGCGGCGGGGTGAGCCTTGCTGAATGCGCTGAGCACCGGTGGTAAGCGGTGCAAGCCGATGTGGTGGCTGGTGGCAAGCCGTAATTCGCCGGCCACGTCCCCGGACAGATCGCGCACCGCCCGTTCCGCGCTGAACAGCTGCTGGGTGATGGTGCGCGCGTGCGGCAGCAGGGCCTGTCCTGCCTCGGTCAGTGTGGTGTGTCGCCCTATGCGGTCAAACAGCGCGCTGCCCAGACTCTGTTCAAGTAACGCAATGCGCTTGCTCACCGCCGGTTGGGTCAGGTGCAGGCGCTCAGCCGCAAGGGAAAACGAGCCTTCTTCGGCGACCAGGAGGAAAGCCTGCAGGTTCTGGATATCCAAAGAGATTCCTATAAGGAATGATATTCATAAAAATAATAAATTTGAGTAATCATCCGGTCAAGCTTATTATTTGCGCCTTGGACACACCCTCGTGGGGGAGCAAAGCATGGCCGGGCTGACACTGTACGACAAACTGTGGCGCAACCATCTGGTGGAAGAGCGTGAGGACGGTTCCGCGCTCATCTACATCGATCGACACCTGATCCACGAGGTGACGTCGCCGCAGGCATTCGAGGGGCTGCGCCTCGCGGGGCGCAAGCCGTGGCGGCTGGACGCCAACCTGGCGGTGCCCGACCACAATGTGCCGACCTCACGAGAGGAGCGGGGGGGCGGAGTTGCCGGCATCCGCGACCAGGTATCGCGGTTGCAGGTCCAGACACTCGACGACAACTGTCGGGATTTCGACATTGTAGAGATCCCCATCAATGATGTGCGGCAGGGAATCGTGCACGTGGTCGGGCCGGAGCAGGGTGCCACGCTGCCGGGCATGACCGTCGTGTGCGGCGACTCCCACACCTCCACCCACGGCGCACTCGGCGCGCTCGCGCACGGTATCGGTACGTCCGAAGTGGAACACGTGCTGGCGACGCAATGCCTGATCCAGCAGAAAATGAAGAACATGCTGGTTCGGGTTGACGGTTGCTTGCAGCCAGGCGTGACCGCCAAGGATGTTGCGCTGGCCGTCATTGGCCACATTGGCACGGCG
Source organism: uncultured Haliea sp. (assembly GCF_963973825.1). Lineage (NCBI taxonomy): Bacteria > Pseudomonadati > Pseudomonadota > Gammaproteobacteria > Cellvibrionales > Halieaceae > Haliea > uncultured Haliea sp. The sequence goes on along the minus strand of NZ_CAXBAE010000002.1, from coordinate 368,300 downwards.
GGGGGTACGGGCTACGCGATAGAGTTTGCCGGCGAGGTGGTGCGCAGCCTGACTATGGAAGGCAGGATGACACTGTGCAATATGTCGATCGAAGCGGGTGCCCGCATGGGCATGATCGCCGTCGACCAGACGACGCTCGACTACGTCAAGGGTCGGACCTACGCGCCTTCCGGTGCCCTGTGGGACGCGGCGCAAGCGGCCTGGGCCGACTTGCACAGTGACGCAGACGCGGTGTTCGACAAGGTTGTCACCCTGCGCGGGGAAGACATCCTGCCGCAGGTCACCTGGGGCAACTCACCGGAGATGGTGCTTCCGGTGACGGGGCGCGTGCCGGACCCCGAGAGCATGGAAAACGCCACCCAGCGCAGCGCAGCACAACGTGCCATCGAGTATATGGGCCTTACCCCGGGTATGGCGATTACGGATATTCGCCTCGACCGCGTGTTCATCGGCTCCTGCACCAATTCCCGGATCGAGGACCTGCGCGCCGCTGCGGCCGTGGTGCGTGGCCGGCACGTTGCATCCACGCTGAAGCAGGCACTGGTGGTGCCCGGCTCCGGCCAGGTCAAGGCGCAGGCCGAAGCGGAGGGCCTGCATGAGGTTTTCCTTGCCGCGGGTATGGAATGGCGCGAGCCGGGCTGCTCCATGTGTCTCGCCATGAATGCCGACAAGCTGGGTGCCGGAGAACACTGTGCGTCCACCTCCAACCGGAATTTCGAGGGGCGCCAGGGCATCGGCGGACGCACCCATCTGGTGAGTCCGGCCATGGCAGCCGCTGCCGCCATCGCTGGCCACTTCGTCGACATTCGCAACCTGCAGGAGCCCATCCAATGAAGAGCTTTACCGTGCTGGAGGGGTTGGTCGCGCCCATGGATCGCGCCAATGTCGATACCGACATGATCATCCCCAAGCAGTTTCTGAAGTCGATCAAGCGCAGCGGTTTCGGGCCCAACCTGTTCGACGAAATGCGCTATCTCGATGAGGGGCAGCCCGGGCAGGACTGCAGCGGGCGCCCGCTGAATCCCGCGTTTCCCCTGAACCAGTCGCGCTATCAAGGTGCCACTGTACTGCTCGCGCGGGAAAACTTCGGCTGTGGGTCGAGTCGGGAGCATGCGCCCTGGGCGCTCGAGGACTACGGCTTTCGCTGTATCATCGCGCCCAGCTTCGCCGACATCTTCTACAACAATTGCTTCAAGAACGGGATCCTGCCCGTGGTACTGCCGGCGGCAACCGTGGACAAGCTGTTCACTGCGCTCTACGCGGAAGAGGGCTACCGGCTGGCAATCGACCTGGAAGCGCAGACCGTGCGCACACCCATCGGGGAGGTGCTTCGCTTCGAGGTTGATGTGGCGCGTAAACACTGTCTCTTGAAGGGCCTGGATGATATCGGGGTGACGCTGGAAAGCGCGGCCGCGATCCGGCAGTTCGAGGATCGGTGGCGGGAGCAGTCACCCTGGTTGTTCAACATGATCGGCAGGGGGCCGGTTTAACATGGCACGACGGATTCTGGTATTGCCGGGGGACTACATCGGTCCCGAAATCATGACGGAAGCGGTGCGGGTCCTGGAGACGGTGAACGAGCGCTTCACCCTCGGCCTGTCTCTGCAACACGGTTTGCTGGGCGGCGCCGCCATTGATGAACACGGGGTGCCGCTGCCCGATGCCACGCTGCAAGCTGCGCGGGACGCGGATGCGATCCTGTTGGGCGCCGTGGGCGGCCCGAAGTGGGACAACGTGGAACGGCATCTGCGGCCAGAACGGGGGTTGCTGGGTCTGCGCTCGCAGCTGGAGCTGTTCGGCAACCTGCGTCCGGCGATCCTGTATCCGCAGCTGGCAGATGCCTCCAGCCTGAAGCCGGAGGTGGTGGCGGGGCTGGATATTCTCATCGTACGCGAGCTGACGGGTGGCATTTACTTCGGCGAGCCTCGCGGCATACGGACGCTGGAAAACGGCGAGCGGCAAGGGTTTAACACCTATGTGTACTCGGAGTCGGAAATCCGGCGCATCGGGCACCTGGCATTTGGCCTTGCGCGGCAGCGTGACCGTCGCGTCTGCTCGGTCGACAAGAGCAACGTACTGGAAGTCACTGTGCTCTGGCGAGAGGTCATGGAGGAGGTGGCGCGGGACTATCCTGACGTGGCACTCAGCCACATGTACGTCGACAATGCCGCCATGCAGCTGGTGCGGGCCCCAAAACAGTTTGACGTCATGGTAACGGGCAATATGTTTGGCGACATTCTGTCAGATGCCGCTGCCATGCTGACGGGCTCCATCGGCATGCTGCCGTCTGCCTCTCTGGACAAGAATGGCCGCGGCATGTACGAACCCTGCCATGGCTCGGCGCCCGATATCGCAGGGCAGGGCAAGGCCAACCCACTGGCAACCATCCTCTCGGTGGCAATGATGTTACGCTACACCCTTGACGAAGCAGACGCCGCCGCCGCCATCGAACAGGCGGTGAGCGACGTGCTCGACCAGGGGCTGCGCACGCCCGATATCGCCGCCGCCGGCCAGCGCGCGGTGTCAACCCGCGACATGGGTGCTGCCGTTGTGGCGGCGCTGCGCGGTTGAACCTTCACACAGAAATGCGAGGTTTTTTATGAGCAAGCAGTATGACGTTGCCGTCGTCGGTGCTACCGGCGCGGTCGGCGAGACCATGATGTCGATACTTGAAGAGCGTGATTTTCCGGTGGGTACGCTGTATCCGCTGGCCAGCGCGCGCTCGGCGGGCAAAACCGTGACGTTTCGCGGCAAATCGGTGCGCGTGACGGATCTTGCCGAGTTCGACTTCAGCCAGGTGCAGATCGGCCTGTTCTCCGCCGGTGGCAGCATATCGGAAGAGTTTGCGCCGAAAGCCGCTGCAGCGGGCTGTATCGTTATCGACAACACCTCCCATTTCCGGCGCGATGCGGACATTCCGTTGGTGGTGCCGGAGGTGAATCTGCCGGCACTCGCTGGCTATACCCAACGCAACATCATTGCCAACCCCAACTGCTCCACGATTCAGATGCTGGTTGCCCTGAAGCCCATTTACGATGCCGTCGGTATCGAGCGCATCAATGTCTGTACCTATCAGGCGGTGTCTGGCACCGGCAAAGAGGCTATCGAGGAACTTGCGGGGCAGACCGCGCGCCTGCTGAACGGGCAGTCTATTGACTGTGAGGTGTACCCCAAGCAGATAGCGTTCAATGTGCTGCCGCACATCGACACCTTCCAGGACAATGGCTACACCCGGGAGGAGATGAAAATGGTCTGGGAGACGCAGAAAATCCTTGGTGACGACAGCATTCAGGTCAACCCCACCTGCGTGCGCGTGCCGGTGTTCTTCGGCCATTCCGAAGCGGTGCATATCGAGACGCGCGAAAAAATCTCGGCTGCCGCCGCGCGCAAGCTGCTGGAGGATTTTCCGGGAATCACGGTGCTTGATGAGCGCGCCGATGGGGGTTATCCGACTGCGGTGACAGAGTCCGCCGGCAAGGACGCCGTGTTTGTTGGCCGGATTCGGGAGGATATTTCCCATCCCCGCGGGCTGGACCTGTGGGTTGTATCCGACAACGTGCGCAAGGGTGCCGCGCTGAACAGCATCCAGATTGCCGAGGCACTTATCCGGGGTTATATTGATTAAACCTTTGCGTTACAACATACTTGCGGTATCTTCGGAGTCGTCATAAAGGGGCTCGGGCTGCGTAAAAGACGGCTCAGGGGATGGCAGGGGAGCATAACAAGGCGTGTTTATGGCTCGAAAGAAGCGGTTGGCAGTAGCACTGGCAGCCTTGGGGTGCCTGCAAGCAGGTTCTGTTTGGGCATTGGGGCTTGGCGAACTCTCGCTGAACTCGTTTCTGAACGAACCGTTGCGGGCGGAAGTGGGTCTGCTGGATGTTGGTAACCTCGACCAGGACCAGATCCGCGTCAGGCTGGCGACGGCAGACGACTTCGACCGGCTCGGCATCGACCGCGCCTATTTCCTGACGGGCATCAGCTTCGAAGTCCAGGTGGACAGGAACGGTCGCGGCAAGATCATCCTCACCTCGGAAGATCCGGTACTCGAACCCTACCTCGACTTCATCGTTGAAGCGCGCTGGCCGTCCGGCCGTTTACTGCGTAACTACACGGTGCTCGTCGATCCACCTGCTTTTGAGTCCCAGGGCACGACGGTGTCGGCCTCGCGTCGCGTGGCTGAAGTGGAGGGTACGCCAGAACCCGCCGCCACTGAGGTCGAGGCGGTCCCGGAGGGCACACGCGTGGGCATGCGCGAATCCAGCCTCGCGCCGGGGGCGATGCCCGAACGAAATTTTAGCGCAGGCACCGCTGCCGAGCCGGCGCCAGGTGCCCGCTACATGATTCGCCGCGACGAGACGCTGTGGACCATTGCACAGCGTGCCCGCCCGGAGGGCATTTCCGTGCAGCAGGCCATGCTGGAAATACAGCGCCTGAATCCGGATGCCTTTATTGACGGCAATATCAATCGCATCAAGGCGGGTTACATCATCTACCTGCCGGATAGCAGCGATGTCAATGCCAGTGAGACCGATGTCGCGGCTGTACTCGCAGAAGTGCGTCAGCAGAATGAAGACTGGCGCGCCGGCAGGGCTTCCACGCCCTCGTCTGCCGGGCCGGCGCTGCGGATTTCCGCAGGCGCGGCGAATGACGCTACCACCCCGGACAGTACTGGTGATGGCGCGGCCGCCACCGACAGCGATGCTGCGAGCAATGCCGCCAGTGCCGCAACCGAGAGTGCGCCCGTTTCCGCGGCAGACGCCGAGGCCATGCAGGGTGAGCGTGATGCGTTTGCGGAACAGTTGACTCGCCTCACCGAACGTCTGGACGCGCTGGAGCGCATGGTTGAGGTCAAAGACGCTGAAATTGCCTCTCTGCAGCAGGCTCTCGCTGCGGCGGAGGCATCGTCGTCCAGCGCAGCGGCGGCTGAGCCCGCGGCGGTTCCACCGGTGCCGTCTGTAGCGGAGGCGCAGCCACAGCCACAGCCACAACCCGTAGCTCCAGAGGCATCAGGGGGCATGGGCGTCTGGCCCTATGTCGCGGGTGGCGGGCTGTTGGCGCTGCTGCTCGGCGGGCTGATGTGGCGACGTCGGCAGAATGACACAAGCGAGGAACCTGCCGCGCTGGTGCCTGTCGCTCGTCCACGGCAGAAAGAAGCCGATGCCTTTGACGACATCCAACTGCAGGACCACGCGGTTGAGTTCGATGACGAGAGCAGCGATGCCGAACCGGCCGCAACGCCGGCTGCGTCCGGGGACGATACAACCCTGCAGCGCGGCGGGCAGCGCGGCTACGGTGAGCGCAAGCACGATGAATACGCCTCCGACGTTGATGCCGGAGATGCTCTCGCCGAGGCAGATATCTACATTGCCTACGGGCGCTACAGCCAGGCGATGGAATTGCTGCGCAAGGCGACCAGAACCGACCCGGACAACGCTTCGTACCACCTGAAACTGCTCGGCCTTGCGGCGGAAATGGGCGACCGCGATGAAGCCGACCAGCAGATGATGGAACTGCAGCGCATCGGCGATGCAGACAGTATTGCCCGGGCTGAGCAGCTGTTGGCAGATGCCAGGTTGTCGGGCGCAGGCGAGCGTACCGGAGAGCCCGCGGATTTCTCGTCCGCCAGCGACCTCAGTGGGGATCTTGAGGACAGCGGGTTCCTGTCCGATCTCAATGACGAGCCCGCACCCAGGGCCACAGCGACGCAGGCCGATGACCTCTCGGCAGAGCTGCCTGAACTCGATGAATTGGGCAGCCTCGATGCGCGCGATGCACTGGTCCCTTCCGTAGACGAAGAACCGGAATTCCTCGATCTTGAAATCGAGGATGGCAGTGTTGAAGACCTGGATCTCTCCGCCGACTTCGAGAAGGCCCGCAGCGGTGGCGACAGCAGTGAGGACGACTTTGTGTTCGCCGATGACGGCGACCCGATGTCGACCAAGCTGGACCTGGCACGGGCCTACATCGATATGGGCGATGACGATGGTGCACGGCAAATCCTCGACGAGGTGATGTCGGGCGGAAGTGCTGATCAGCAGCAGGAAGCACGGGAGTTGCTCGAGAGGCTTGGCTGATTCAGGCGCAGATCAGGTATTCGCCAGTACATCGCTTCCTTCCGGGACCCGCATTGCCTGTCGCATAGAGTACGACGGCAGTGCCTACCACGGCTGGCAGGCGCAGCTCAAATCCCCTTCACCGACCGTGCAGGGCGCTTTGGAGCGTGCGCTTGAGCGCGTTGCCGCGCAACCTGTGCGGGTCCACTGTGCTGGCCGCACAGACGCGGGGGTGCACGGCCACGCCCAGATTATTCATTTCGACGCCCCCTGTGCCCGCACCGCGAAAGCCTGGGTGCTGGGTGGCAACAGCCACCTGCCGCCGGACATTCGCATACATTGGGCGCAGCCAGTGGTGGAGACCTTTCACGCCCGGTTTTCCGCCCTGGCCCGACGTTACCGCTACATCATCGCCAATGGCACTGTGCGTCCGGCCCTCTGCCACCGTCAGCTGACCTGGCAGAGAAAGCCGCTGCAGGCGGAGCGCATGCACACCGCAGCGCAGGCATTGCTCGGCGAGCAGGATTTCAGTGCGTTTCGCGCCGCCGCCTGCCAGTCCAGCACACCGTTTCGCTGCGTCAATCATTGCACCGTGCAACGCTACGGTGAGCTCTTGGTCATTGATATCGAAGCCAATGCCTTTCTCCACCACATGGTGCGCAATATCGCAGGCAGCCTGATGGCCGTCGGCAGTGGCGAGCAGTCGCTGGACTGGATTGCGGAGCTGTTGCAGGGCAGGGATCGCACGCGCGCAGCCGAAACCGCACCCGCAGAGGGCCTTTACCTGGTGGATGTCCGCTACCCATCCCAGTTTGGCCTGCCTGCCACGCCCCCCGGACCCCTTGTTTTGCCGGGTTAAAGACACTGCGCCCCCGGGTCTGCTATTATCCGCCGCCTTCGTCAGGCAATCACCGATCGGTACTGTGGCCAGAACCCTTGTCAAGATTTGCGGCATTACCCGTGTCGCGGATGCCCTAGCGGCCAGTGCAGCCGGAGCAGATGCCATCGGACTGGTGTTCTATGCACCGAGCAAGCGCTGTGTCGACCTGTCCCTGGCTGCCGAGATAGTTGCGGCGTTGCCGCCCTTTGTCTCGGTTGTGGCCTTGTTCGTTGATGCCAGTGCAGATGAAATCCATGGCACTCTGCAGCGCGTACCCGTAGATTGCATACAGTTTCATGGCGACGAATCCGCGGCCTTTTGCGCCCAGTTCGACCGCCCCTACCTGAAAGCCTTGCGGATGCGGCCGGGCATGGACGTTGCGGCTGTCGCGGCAGGCTATCCGGGCGCCAGGGGGTTATTGCTGGACAGCTGGCAGCCGGGTGTTCCCGGCGGCACCGGGCAGACCTTTGACTGGTCGACCATACCCGCGCAGCTGCCGCGCCCACTGGTGCTGGCAGGTGGCCTCGATGAGCACAATGTCGCCGCCGCTGTCGCTGCCGTGAAACCCGCCGCCGTGGACGTAAGCGGTGGCGTGGAAAGCGCGCCTGGAATCAAGGACGCGGCGAAAATACAGCGTTTCATCGCCGCCGTGCACAGCTGACTTTAGCAGGGGAAGACCTCATGACAACGGATATCAACACGAAACTCTTTGCCTCGGTTCCCGATGCCGATGGTCGCTTCGGCGTATATGGCGGCAAGTTTGTCGCCGAAACGCTCATGTCGGCACTCTCTGAACTCGAGATCCTGTACCGCAGGCTCGCTGACGACCCGGAGTTCCAGCGCGAGTTGGACGAGGACCTCGCACACTATGTCGGGCGGCCTTCGCCACTCTACGAGGCGCGTCGCTGGTCCGACCGGGTCGGCGGCGCTCGCATCCTGCTCAAGCGTGAGGACCTGAACCACACGGGCGCGCACAAGGTCAACAATACGGTAGGGCAGGCGCTGCTGGCCAAGCATATGGGCAAGCGGCGCGTGATTGCCGAGACGGGTGCCGGGCAGCACGGTGTGGCCACAGCGACGATTGCCGCGCGCCTGGGCCTCGAGTGCCATGTGTTCATGGGGGAAGAGGATGTGCGGCGCCAGGCGCTCAATGTGTACCGCATGAAACTGCTTGGTGCCACGGTCGTGCCGGTCACCTCGGGCTCCCGCACCCTCAAGGACGCCATGAACGAGGCCATGCGTGACTGGGTGACCAACGTTGACGATACCTTCTACATCATTGGCACCGTGGCAGGCCCACACCCCTATCCGATGCTGGTGCGCGATTTCCAGTGCGTCATCGGTCGCGAGGCGCGGGCCCAGTCCCTGTCGCAAACCGGGCGTCTGCCCGACGCACTGGTCGCCTGTGTGGGCGGTGGCTCCAATGCCATCGGCCTGTTTCATCCCTTCCTTGAGGACGAGTCTGTCGCCATGTACGGTGTGGAGGCCGGTGGCCACGGCGTTGCCACCGGAGAGCACGCCGCACCGCTCACAGCGGGCACGCCCGGTGTACTGCATGGCAATCGCACCTACCTGATGCAGGACGAGGACGGCCAGATCATGCACACACACTCCGTGTCTGCCGGTCTTGACTACCCCGGTGTAGGGCCTGAACACTCCTGGCTCAAGGACGTCGGTCGGGTGAATTACGTTACGGCAGACGATGCCGAAGCGCTGGCAGCGTTCCACGACCTGACGCGCACGGAGGGCATCATGCCCGCCCTGGAGAGCGCCCATGCCCTGGCCTACGCCGGCAGGCTGGCCGCCACCATGACGCCGGAGCAGACGATTATCGTCAACCTGTCCGGTCGCGGCGACAAGGACATACATACGGTAGCCGATATCGACGGTATCGACTTCTGAACAGGTATCACGAGGAGAATATGCAGTGAGCAAGATAGCCGGGCGCTTCCAGCAGCTCGCCGCCCAGGGCCGGAAGGCGCTGGTGCCCTATATCGTGGCGGGAGATCCCGATCTCGCCAGTACGGTGCCGCTGATGCACGCCCTGGTGGACGCCGGCGCGGACATCATCGAGTTGGGTGTGCCGTTCTCGGATCCCATGTCCGAGGGACCGGTCATACAGAAGGCCCACGAGCGCGCTCTTGCCAGTGGCGCCCGCCTGCGCGATGCGCTTGCCATGGTCGCAACGTTCCGCGAGCGTGACTCGGAAACACCGGTGTTGCTCATGGGGTATGCCAACCCGGTCGAGCACATGGGCTACGCCCGCTTTGCTGACCAGGCGGCGGCGGTCGGTCTGGATGGGCTGTTGACCGTCGATATTCCCCCGGAGGAGGTTGCCGGCGTCAACGCCGAGCTGCACCGCGTGGGCCTGGACAACATTTTCCTGGTGGCACCCACCACCCCGAAGGCGCGCATCCAGTCGATCGTGGATCAGGCCAGCGGCTTCATTTACTACGTGGCGCTGAAAGGCGTCACCGGCGCGGGACACCTGGATGCCGAGGATGTAGCGCAGCACCTCGCACACATTCGCGAGGCCACCACGCTGCCACTCGCTGTGGGCTTCGGGATCAAGGATGCCGATTCGGCACGCCGGGTGGGCGCTGCCGCAGACGGAGTGGTAGTCGGCAGCGCATTGGTGGATACCATCGCCCGGGCGGCGGCGCAGGGCGCGAGTCAGGAGGAATTGCTCAAGGCGGCAACGGAGCTGGTTGCGAGTATCCGCGCGGGATTGGACAGCATCGCTTCCTAGAAGGCGCCGGCGGCGTCTATAATGGTGCCACCAAACGGGGGATGCCATGAGCTGGATTGACAAGATACTGCCTTCTGGAGTGCGCAAGGAAGAGGGTGCCCGCCGCTCCAGCGTGCCCGAGGGACTGTGGAAGAAGTGCGTCAAATGTGATGCCGTGTTGTATCGGCCTGATGTAGAGCGCAACGACGACGTCTGCCCGAAATGTGATCACCATATGCGCATCGGCGCCCGGCGGCGTCTGGACATCTTCCTCGACCGGGAGGGACGGCAGGAGATCCTGGCGGAGATCGAGCCCGTTGACCGACTGAAGTTCCGCGATAAAAAGCGTTACCGCGATCGGCTCTCTGCGGCACAGAAGGCCACCGGCGAGAAAGACGCACTGGTCGCCATGCGCGGCACGCTGCAGGGTATGCCCCTGGTCACTGTCGCCTTCGAATTCGCTTTCCACGGTGGCTCCATGGGCTACGCGGTGGGCGAAAAGTTCACCCGCGCGGCGCAACTCGCACTCAAGGAGCGGATTCCGCTGGTGTGTTTTTCGGCGTCCGGTGGGGCACGCATGCAGGAAGCGCTGATTTCCTTGATGCAAATGGCCAAGACCAGCGCGGTCATCGAGCGCATGAAAGTTGCTGGTGTGCCTTACGTGTCCGTGATGACCGATCCTATCTATGGCGGCGTGTCCGCCTCACTGGCGCTGCTCGGTGATGTGAACATTGCCGAGCCGGACGCGCGGGCGGGGTTTGCCGGCCCGAATATCATCGAACAGACCATTCGCCAGAAGCTGCCCAAAGGCTTCCAGCGCAGCGAGTTCCTGCTTGAGCACGGTGCGATAGACATGATTGTGCATCGCAACGACATGCGCGACACGCTGGCCAGGCTGTTGGGCAAATTTACCGGCCAGGTCCCTCTATCGCCTGAGGACGCCGAGGATGATGCCAGCAGTGCAGACGCCACCGGGTCAGCAGAGAGTATCGACCGCACGGATGACTGAGCAATCGCTGGCCGAATGGCTGGCGCGGCTTGAAGCGCTGCACCCGCGGGAAATCGAACTGGGCCTGGAGCGTGTTGCGGCTGTGGCTCGCCGCCTCCAGTTGCTGCCGGTCTCCGTGCCCGTGGTTACCGTCGCAGGGACCAACGGCAAAGGGTCTGTGGTCGGTGCACTTGAGGCGCTGCTGACGCACAAGGGTATTCGCACCGGCGTGTACACCTCGCCGCACCTGTTACGCTTCAATGAGCGCATTCGCATCGGTGGTTGCGAAGCGGATGACGCCGGGATTGTCTCCGCGCTGCAGGCCATTGATGTCGCGAGGGGCGACATTTCGCTCACGTACTTTGAGTTTGCCACCCTGGCTGGCCTGCTGCTGTTCCAGCGCGAGGCAGTGGACGTTGTGGTGCTCGAGGTTGGCCTCGGTGGTCGCCTCGATGCGGTAAACATCGTCGACCCCAATGTCGCTGTGATAACCAGTATTGCGCTGGATCACCAGGATTGGCTGGGAGACAGCCTGGATGCTATTGCGCGTGAAAAGGCGGGAATCCTGCGGCCGGACATCCCCGCTGTGATTGCCTGCAGCGAGGTGCCTGCGGGGCTGGCCGAGGCCGTTATGGCCAGTGGCGCCAGCGCCTACTGGCTGGGTGAGGCGTTCGGTGTCGAGCCCGCGATGCAGGAGTGGGACGGCTGGGTGAGTGGCACAGAGGGCACGCGACGTCGGCTGCCGCTGTCGCAGAACCCGGCGTTGCTGGCGCAAAATCTCTACGCTGCGCTGCAGGTACTGGAGTGTCTCGGGTATCCAGTGTCCGATGTGGAGGCGCAGGCAATACTCCCTGCGCTGCAGGTGCCGGGACGGCGGCAGGCAATGATCGTGGGCGGCGTCGAGCTCGTTCTGGATGTGGCGCACAATCCCGCGGCAGTGGCCAGGCTGGTTGAGTTTCTGCAGCAGAGGCCCTGTGGGCAAAAGACGATCGCGGTTTTCTCCGCGATGGCGGACAAGGATATTCCCAGCATGCTGCAACTCATGCGCGGTGAGGTAGACGGCTGGTTTCTGGCAGACCAGCCAGGCAACGCCCGCGCCGCGACCGCTGCTGGCATTGCGGCCCAGCTGCGCGCCGCGGGCGAAGGCATGATCAGTGTCAGTCGCAACCTGCGTCAGGCCCTCGCGCGGGCGCGCAGCGTTGCAGCAGCAGGTGATCGGCTGCTGGTATTCGGCTCCTTCCACACAGTTGCGGCGGCCATGTCCTGGCTGGCGCGAGAACGGGAAAAGGCGTAGTCCGTGAACGATATCCTCAAGCAACGCCTCGTTGGTGCGCTGATACTGGTCGCGCTAGGGGTGATTTTCTGGCCCATCATTTTCGTTGACCCACAACCCGATGGCAGTATCGAGGACCTGCGCATTCCGCCCCGACCGCAGGTGGATACCACGCCCATTGCCGCGCCGGATCCCGCGGGTATGCGGCCTTCACCCGAACTTGAAGGCGCGCTGGAGGCAGAGACAGATGCCGTGGAGGGCGGCGACACCATGGACTGGACAGCGCCGGTGGCCGAGGTGGGTGCAGAGATTGAGGTGGCTGATCCCGGCGGTCCGCCAGCCGAGCCGCAAACGGCAGAGCCGACGGCGCTGCCGGCGCCCGGTGAAACACGCGATGAGGCGCCGGAGCAGCCAGAGTTGGATGGCCAGGGTGTGCCCATTGCGTGGATGCTGCAGGTGGCCAGCGTCAGCAGCCAGGACAAGGCCGAGGCGCTGCGGCAGCGACTTGAGGCCATGGGTGAAAAGGCCTGGGTGGACCCGGTAAACGTCGGTGGCCGGACCATGTACCGGGTCAACGTTGGCCCCAAGTTTGAACGCGCCCGTCTCGATAACCTGCGCCCGCAGGTCGATGCCGAGTTTGGCGTCAAGTCCTTAGTGCGGCGGTATTTACCCTGATGACGCGGCTCATTGACTTTGGTGTGGTGAATCAAACTGATAGACTGCCGCCCCCGCAGGCCAGGCGATGGCGGGAGGCACAGTGCTGAACATTGACGCGCTCACCTGGGTGGATTGGGCGATTGTGGCGATCGTGGGCCTGTCGACGCTGCTCAGTCTGCTGCGGGGGTTTACCCGCGAGGCGCTCTCCCTGGCGGGCTGGATTGCAGCGTTTGTACTGGCCTATGTGTTCGCTGGCGAGTTGGCGTCGCGGCTGACGGGGCTGATCAGCAACCTGACCGCTCGCTACATTGCCGCGTGGCTGCTGATCCTGGTCGGGGTTTTACTGTGTACCGGCCTGGTCAGTCTGCTCCTGGCGCAGCTGGTCAAGGCGACCGGGCTGGGAACGCTCGACCGCCTGCTGGGGACCATTTTCGGTTTTGCGCGCGGTGTCATTATTGTGCTGGTCCTGGTCTTTCTGGTCCGGGAATTGTTGCCGCCGCGCGACCAGGTCTGGCTGCATCAGGCCTATCTGATGCCTCAGGTTGACGCGCTGCTCGAATGGGCCATGCAGCGTCTGGGCGATTTCAATGCCGGTCGGCTGCCGGCGGTGAGTCTCTGACAACGAGGAAAATGCGGAATGTGTGGGCTGGTAGGACTGGTGGGCAAGGGCACGGTAGGCCCTGATATCTACGACGCACTGACGGTGCTGCAACACCGGGGCCAGGATGCTGCCGGGATAATGACCTGTCACGGTGGACGCTTTACGCAACGCAAGAGCGAGGGACTGGTGCGTGATGTCTTCCGCCAGGACCACATGCAGCGCCTCAAAGGGCCCATGGGTATCGGTCATGTGCGCTACCCGACAGCGGGCAGCTCCGGCACCGCGCTGGCCCAGCCGTTCTATGTCAATTCGCCCTACGGCATCGCGCTCGCGCACAATGGCAACCTGACCAATTCAGAACAGCTCACCCGGGAGCTGTTCCAGGACGACCTGCGACACCTGAATACCGACTCGGACTCGGAGGTGTTGCTCAACGTTTTCGCCCACGAACTGCAGACGCTGGGCAAGCTCAGCCCGACCGCGGAGGATGTCTTCCAGGCGGTGACCGCTGTGCACCGGCGCTGCCGCGGTGGCTACGCCGCCGTCGCCCTCATCGTCGACTATGGCGTGGTGGGATTCCGTGACCCGCTGGGTATCCGGCCACTGGTCGTCGGCGTGCGCAAGACCGACGCCGGTGACGAGTACATGCTGGCGTCGGAGAGCGTGGCGCTGGATGTGCTGGGGTTTCGCATGCTGGGCGATGTCGCGCCGGGGGAGGCCGTGTTCATTGATAGCCGCGGTGCAATGCATCGTCGCCAGTGTGCGGAAAACCCGCAGCTTCGCCCCTGCATCTTCGAGCACGTGTATTTTGCGCGGCCCGATTCGCTGATGGATGGCATTTCGGTCTACAAGACGCGCATGCGCCAGGGCGAGGCGCTGGCACGTAAGGTGCTTCGCGAACGGCCCGACCACGACATCGACGTCGTGATACCGATTCCCGATACCAGCCGTATCGCCGGGCAGTCACTGGCATCGGAACTGGGGATCAAGTTTCGCGAAGGTTTCATGAAAAACCGCTACATTGGACGCACATTCATCATGCCTGGCCAGAGCCAGCGCAAGAAGTCAGTGCGGCAGAAGCTCAACCCGGTGCCCCTCGAGTTTGAAGGCAAGAATGTGATGCTGGTGGACGATTCTATCGTCCGCGGCACCACCTGCCGGCAGATCATCCAGATGGCGCGTGATGCCGGCGCGAACAAGGTGTATTTCGCCTCAGCGGCACCCCCCGTGCGCTACCCGAACGTATACGGCATCGACATGCCATCCGCATCGGAGCTTATTGCACACGGGCGCACCGTTGAGGAAATCTGTGACGCCATCGGCGCGGACTGGCTGGTCTATCAGGATCTCGATGACCTGATCAATTGCTCCCGGGAGGGCAACAAGAGCGCGATGGGCTTTGACTGCTCTGTGTTCAACGGTGAATACCCGACCGGGGATGTCGATCAGGCATACCTCGAGCGTATCGAAGCGCTGCGCAATGATGATGCGCAAAGCCGCAGCCGGGCGCGGGTGCTTGCCGAAGGCACCGTGGTGGGGATTCACAATGACGTCAGCTGAGGCACTATGAACGATCACGATGACCCCCTGGCAGGTGCAGGGCTGGATACGCTCGCCATTCGCGCCGGTATCCACCGCACAGCCGAGGGCGAACATTCCGAGCCCATTTTTGCCACCTCCAGCTACGTATTCGGCTCCGCGGCAGAGGCCGCGGCGCGGTTTGCCGGTGAGTCCCCCGGGAACGTCTATTCGCGCTACACCAACCCGACGGTGCGTAGCTTCGAGGAGCGTCTCGCAGCACTGGAAGGTGGAGAAGCTGCGGTGGCGACGGCGTCCGGCATGGCCGCCATACTCAGTACCTGCATGGCGCTACTGAAAGCCGGCGACCATGTGATCTGCTCCCGCGATGTGTTCGGGACGACAACCAACCTGTTTGCACGCTACATGACGCGTTTCGGCGTCAGTGTGGACTTCGTGCCGCTGCTCGCAACTGATCAGTGGCGCGCGGCGCTGCGTCCGGAAACGCGTCTCCTGTACCTGGAAACCCCGTCCAACCCGCTGTGCGAAGTGGCCGACATTCGCGCGCTGGCGGAGCTCGCCCACGGGCACAATGCATTACTGGTGGTCGACAACTGTTTCTGTACGCCGGCCCTGCAACGACCGCTGGCGCTGGGTGCGGATATCGTCATACATTCGGCCACCAAATACCTCGACGGCCAGGGGCGCTGCGTGGGTGGAGCTGTCGTTGGCGCGCGTGCCCTGATGGACGAGGTCGTGGTTTTCTTGCGCACCTGCGGGCCCACCATGAGCGCCTTCAACGCCTGGGTTTTCCTCAAGGGGCTGGAAACACTGCGCTTGCGTATGGAGGCGCACTCGCGGGCGGCACTTGAACTCGCCCAGTGGCTGCAGCAGCAGCCGCAGGTGCAGCGTGTCTATTACGCCGGCTTGCCCGGTCACCCGGGTCATGGGCTGGCCGCCAGTCAGCAGAGCGCCTTCGGCGGCGTGTTGTCGTTTGAGGTGCGGGGTGGTCAGGCTGCTGCCTGGCGCTGTATCGATGCAACACAGATACTCTCGCTGACGGCCAATCTTGGGGATGCGAAAACGACCATCGTGCATCCCGCGACCACGACCCACGGGCGCCTCAGTGCCGAGCAGAGGGCCGCTGCCGGTATCAGCGATGGCCTGATCCGGGTCGCGGTAGGGCTGGAGGATGTGGCCGATCTGCGCAGGGATCTGCAGCGCGGTCTCGCCGCGGCGGGCTGAAAACGCATTTCCCGCGTACTACCTTGCTAATGCAGCATGAAGGGGCAGGAGCAACAGTATGGATACAGTAGGCGCCATTGACGACGCGGTGGCCGAGGTTGGCAAGGCGTTGCTGGGCAAGGAGGCGCAGATCAGGCTGGCCCTGTGTTGTCTTCTCGCGCGCGGGCATCTGCTGATAGAGGACCTGCCCGGGATGGGCAAAACCACGCTGTCGCATGCCCTGGCCGCCGTGCTCGGCCTCGCATACCGGCGGGTCCAGTTCACGAGCGACCTGCTTCCCGCAGATATCCTTGGTGTTTCGGTGTACGACCGCAACGACGCAAGCTTTACCTTTCACCCCGGTCCCATATTCACGCAGGTACTGCTGGCGGATGAGATCAATCGCACCACGCCGCGCACCCAGAGTGCGCTTCTGGAGGCAATGGCGGAGGGGCAGGTCACAGTGGAGGGCGAGACGCGGCGCCTGCCACAACCGTTCTTCGTGATTGCCACCCAGAACCCGATTCATCAGTCCGGCACGTACCCGCTGCCGGAAAGCCAGCTGGATCGCTTCCTCATGCGCCTGCAACTGGGTTACCCGGATCCCCAGGCTGAGCGGCGGATGCTCCTTGCTGGCGCTGCACAGCAGTCACCGGAGGCCGCTCTGCGCCGCTGTCTCTCACCCGAGGAACTGCAGTCCTGCCGCGCAGCGGCCGGCGACGTGCATGTCGCTGACAGTCTGCTCGATTACCTGCAGCGCCTGGTGGGTTTCAGCCGCGAGCGTCCCGAGTTTGCCGTGGGGCTGTCGCCGCGCGGGGCGCTGGCGCTGCTCAACTGCGCGCGTACCTGGGCGTTCATGAACCGCAGACAGCATGTGGTGCCCGAAGACCTGCAGGCAGTACTGCCGGCGGTGGCGGCGCACCGCCTGGTGCCCAGCGGTGATTACGCCGGCGATGGTCACGCGCTGGTTGACCTCCTGCAACGCAGCGTGGACGTGATCCGGCCCTGATGCCGGTGAACGCTGTCGAAACAGCCCGTAGCGCAGCGGAAAGCGGGCGATTCAGCCGGCAGTTCTCGCGCTGGCTCGACCGGCGCATCCCTCCGGCGAGGTCGGTTACCCTGGACCAGCGCAGAATCTTCATTTTCCCCTCGCTGCCCGGCCTGTTTTTTTTCGTACTGCTGCTGTTGATCCTGCTCAC
Source organism: uncultured Haliea sp. (assembly GCF_963973825.1). NCBI lineage: Bacteria > Pseudomonadati > Pseudomonadota > Gammaproteobacteria > Cellvibrionales > Halieaceae > Haliea > uncultured Haliea sp. The sequence goes on along the minus strand of NZ_CAXBAE010000002.1, from coordinate 351,179 downwards.
AGCGATCAACTACCAGAACAATATGGCGTATGCCGTCGCATTTCTGCTGGCCACGCTGTTCGTGGTGTCCATCCTGCATACCTATGCCAACCTCGCGGGGCTGACCCTGCACGCGTTGTCGGCGACACCGGCGTTTCCGGGGCAACGCAGTGAGTTCAGGTTGCGCCTGCAGCGCTCAGGCAAGGCCGCGCACTATGCCTTGCGCCTCAGTTGGCCGCAGGGCAGCGACAGCGTTGTGAGCCTGGCTGACCGTGAGAGCTGCGAAGTGGCGCTGTATGTCCCCGTGGGCAATCGGGGTTGGCACAATCCCGGACGCCTGCTGTTGGAAAGCCGCTACCCGCTCGGATTGCTGCGCTGTTGGACGTGGCTGGACCTGGATTTGCAGGCCCTGGTGTATCCCAGGCCCCTGCCGACCACAGCCCCTCCGGGTGGCGACGGCGGGCGCCCGGAGGGCAATGCGCGAGAGACCGCAGGCAGCGATGATTTTCACGGCTTTCGCAGCTACCGCCCGGGTGACTCGCTGCGGCAGGTGCACTGGAAAGCGGTGGCCAGGGGGCACTCGTTGCAGTCCAAGGTCTACGCTGCCTATGCCAGTCGCACCGCCTGGCTGGACTGGGAGGCATTCCCCGGTATTGCCACGGAGCAGCGTCTCTCCTATCTCTGTTACTGGGCGCTGGCTCTGGAGAAGCGCGGCGAGGACTACGGCCTTACCCTGCCGGGCGTCGATATCGCTCCGGCATCGGGGGAGGCTCACCAGGACCGAGTACTGGCGGCCTTGGCCCTGTATCAGCATGGTGCAGCAGCCTCGTGAAGCGTGCAGCCGCCGCCGGCACCCTCATTCCCCGCAACGCGCTGGTGTGGATCATCATCAGCCAGTTTGCCCTGCTCGCACCGCACCTCCTGCGGCTGCCACTCTGGCTGGTGCTGGTGTACCTGGGGACGGCGGTATGGCGTCTGCTGGTGTTCCAGGGGCGAGCGTCCTTTCCCGGCCGTCTGGTGCGGGCCTCGCTCGCGCTGGGGGGGTGTGTCGCTGTGTTCCTGAGCTATGGCAACCTGCTGGGGCTTGAGCCCACAGTGGCGTTGCTGCTCATAGCCTTCGCCTTCAAACTGCTGGAACTGGTGAAACCCAAGGACGCCTATGTGCTGCTGTTCCTTGGCTATTTTATCTGTGTGATCGGCTTCCTGTTCAGCCAGGATATCCTGTTCGTTCTCTATTCCCTGTTCACCCTGGTCCTGGTCACCACCGGTCTGGTGGCGCTGCATCGCCCTCGCGAGGACCACTTCCGGCTGGGCAGCCTGCGTCTGCCCGCGCTGATGCTGGCGCAGGCGTTTCCGCTGATGCTGGTACTGTTCTTCCTGTTTCCCCGCATTGGGCCATTGTGGACGGTGCCGGTGAAGAGTCACGCCGCGAAAACGGGGGTCAGCGACTTTATGCGGCCCGGGGATATCTCCGAGCTTAGTCAGTCCGATGACGTGGCCTTCCGCGTGCAGTTCGAGGGCGATATCCCCCCGAAGTCCGAGCTTTACTGGCGGGGACTCGTATTCAGCGTGCTGGAGGAGGGTGCCTGGCGGAGCCTGCGCTACAACGAGTTACCGGGGCTTGAGTTGCGCCCGCCGGCTGTCGAGCCCGAGGGCGAGCCGCTGGCGTACACCGTTCTCATGCTGCCCACCCAGCAGAACTGGCTGTACAGCCTGCGCTATGCCCAGCCGGCCCAGCGAGGCATCCTCAGCACCGCGGATTATCGTCTTTACTCCCCGGTAGAGATCGAGGAGCAATTACAGTACCGGGTGCGCAGCTGGCCCGGCACACCACTGGATCCCGAACTCTCGGACTGGCGCCGCGAGACCGAGTTGGCGCTTCCGGTGCAGGACAACCCGGCGACTCGCGCGCTGGCGCAGCGCCTCCGCGATGGGGCGGCTGACAGCGCCGCCTTTGTCGATGCGGTACTGCAGTATTTCCGTGATGAGCCCTTCGTTTACACGTTGCAGCCACCTCTGCTGACAGCAGAGAACAGTATGGATCAGTTCCTCCTGCAGACCCGGCGCGGATTCTGCGAGCACTATGCGTACGCCTTTGTGGTCATGATGCGCGCGGCGGGTGTACCGGCGCGTGTTGTCGCCGGCTACCAGGGGGGTGAGATCAATCCCGTGAATCGCACGGTCATCGTTCACCAGTTCGATGCGCATGCCTGGGCAGAGGTCTGGCTGGAAGGGCGGGGCTGGGTGCGTATCGACCCCACGGCGGCGGTGTCGCCCGACCGTATTGAGCTGGGGCTTGAAGAAGCGGTGGCGGCGGAGGGCAGTTTCCTCGCCAACTCACCGCTGTCGCCCTTGCGCTACCGGGGCGTCAACTGGGTCAACATGCTGCGTCTGCGCTACGATGCGCTCACCTACCGATGGCAGAGCTGGGTCACCGGCTTCGACGGCGAAGCGCAGTACCGCCTGCTGCAGGACCTGTTCGGAAGCATACGCGCCCCGGTGTTTGCCGGTGCGATTCTGCTCAGTGGCGTGGTGGTATTAGTGCCGGTCGGCTGGTTGCTGCTGCAGCGTCGCCGGCCTCGGCCCCTGCCACCGGAGCAGCGGCTGTTTCTGGAGTTCTGTGAGCAGATGCGTCGCCGGGGTATGACGCGTGCAACGGGTGAAGCGCCGGGCAGCTTCGGGCGGCGTGTAGCGCGGGAAGCCCCACAGCTGGCAGGCTGGGCCATGCAGTTTATCGACGCCTTCGAACAACTCGAGTACGGGGGCGCCCCCCGCGACGCCGCTGCCTATCGCCAGCATCTTGCCGGGCTGCGGCAACAACTGCGGCGTGTCCCCGGTCATCGACATCAGGGGTGATGAGGGCCAATGATGTCGAGTTTCCCCGCTGCAGGCAATCGTGACGCCCGGGACTGCCGGTTTTACAGCAGGGCGCCGTAATCCGCCTGCAACTGGTCAAAGTTGAGCGAGGCGATAAAGCGGGAAAAGCTCATCCACGTAGCGAGCCCGGTCAGGTCCGCGAAATGTGGGGGGAGAAAGCGCGGCCCCGCGACGACGCCCTCATCGATGAGCAGGCGCCAGTCCTTGATGTCTTCCAGCAGGATTTTGCCGCAAAACAGGACCGGGAGGGTATCCAGCTTCCCGGTGCTCATCGCCAGGCGCAGGAAGTTGTAGGTCTGCACGAAGCCGCGCATGTAGGCGAGGTCTTTGGTGTAGGGGCGACCCTCCGGCGTGCTGCCACGGAACACGCGCACCGCGATACTGTAACTGTCATCGGCACTCATGTTGTGGTCCTGCAGGTAATTGAAGACCTCGAGGAAATTTGCGCCGTTCTCTGCCAGTGTCACGGCCCGGACCCGGTTGATCAGCCGGTAGAGTCGCGATGGGCTGGAGCGCAGGGTGAGTATCTCGGTCAGCACGGCCAGGCCTTCCTGGGTGGTGGTGGCGGACGGCGTGCCCTTGCTGAGGAACGTACAGGCAGGCTGTGCCGTGCCGTTCAGCGTGGTGCCGAGGTGCACCCAGCCCTCGTGGACTTCCAGTACATCGATATCCAGTGCATTGAACATCGCATCGCTGCGGATCTTGAGGTAGTCAGAGCCCGCGGCGGCATCGGCGGTCATCTGGTCGTTGAGCAACACGCGGATGCCGGCGTCCGGGAATGCCTGCAGCAGGCGTTCGTTGAGCATCGCCACCGCGTCCACAGCGGGTATGGTCTTGGGGGCCTCCTGCATGGACGTGTTTTGCAGGAGGTTGATGAGGGTTGCCTCCATCGCGGTGCCGAGGTCCGCCAGCGTGGGGTCGCCGGCGTGAAAAACATCCGATGAAGAGCCGTAGAGGTCCTCGGATATCTGGCCAAATTCAGGCTGCCCCCGAACTTCCAGCAGTTGTACAACGCTGCGATACTCGCGGCACATACGGCGCATGATCTGCGCCAGGGGATTGAGTTGCCCGAGCTTGCGCGCGATGTCGCGTTCGATCTCCTGAAACTCCGCACGTTTGGCGCCCGGTTCAAAATCCAGCGGATTCTGCTGTTGATAGAATGCGGCATCAATACGCGGCAGCTCCCGGCAGCCGCTGGCGAAGAACTCACGGCGGATGGCTGCGTTCCATTTGATGGCGTCCAGGATGCGGATGGGCCGCTGCGCCTCGACAATGCGGTCTGAGAGTGTCCTGACCAGCGCCAGGTACTGGGGATCAGCGCTCATTGCCACCTGGCCCGGCGGCCCCGACCGCCACCACCGCCCGCAGCCGATTACCGCCAAAGCGGCTCATGGCAGCGAATTCTTCGCGTGCTATGGGCAGGTACTGACAGTCCAGCGGCGCCTTGTTGTCGTCCCGGCTCGCCCGCGGCGTCCCGAGGTCGTCCAGCTCAGGGTCATGCACATAGAAGCAGGCTTCATCGTACCCCGACAGCACCACCCAGTGCGGCGCCTTTTTGCTGTCGAGGCGGTACGTGGAGATCAGTATCAGGATGTTGACACCGGCATTGAACATGTCCAGCAGGCGCTCCTGCTCGAGGTCCTGATAGTGCACGGTAATGCCGCGAGTCGCGCACTGGCTGACGAAGCTGTCGTGCACCAGGCTCATTACCCTTTTTTTGTTGTCGTCGCGCACACCTTCGATGAACAGGGGGCCGGGGGTGTTCACCCAGACCTCGCTGTGGAAGCCTCGCGCATGGGCCGCCAGCGCCAGGCCCAGCGGGTGGCAGCCACCGTGGCCGGAGGTCATGAAGATCGTCGTGGCCTCGCGCCAGATTTCGATTTCCTCCAGAGGCGAGGGCTGGTAGGTCCGATCCAGCCCCGCCATGGCCATCATCAAGGCAGCGGGCCCGCAGGTGAACGGCGTTGTCTGTGCAATCCAGGGCAGCGTACGGGGCGCATTCTCGGGCTGGTAGGCGCGCACGCATTTTTCCATGCGCAGGGCATCGCTGTGATCTTCATAGTAATCGTCGTAGTGCCCGAACTGGGTGTAACCGAGCTGCTCATAGAGGCGTATGGCAGCTGTGTTGCTGGCCGCGACCTCGAGTCTCAGGTAAAGGGCGCCGGTGCTGCGCACGTCAACTTCGGCCTGTTGCAGCAGCTGGCGCGCTACCCCCCGGCCCTGACGGTCTGGAGCAACGGCAAGCGAGTACAGGCGAGCAAGCCGGGTACCCTGGCGCAGTATCACCAGGCAGTATCCGGCCAGGCCGGCAGAATCCCTGGCCACGAGAAACACGCAGTCCGGGCGGCGCAACCAGCGCTTGAAACTGCGCCGCGACAGACGGTCGGTACGAAAGCAGTCGTGCTCAATCTGCAGCAGGGCGTCGAGATCGTCCGGGCGTGTCGTTTCAATCTGCAGTGCAGTCTCGCTTCTGGCGGTGGCTTGTTCAGGTGGGGACATGTTGGCTGACTTCCACAATTGCGCCCAATATAGTGTGTCTCGCGGTCTACTGTCACGGTCGCCCTGATGGCAGGTTGAAAACTACCAAAACACCGCCCTGGCCTGTTAGGCTGTCCTTCGTGGATCCGGCGGCAAATTCCCCTTGCGTTTGCTTCGCAGCGCCTTAGAATCGGCGCCGTTTTCACTACCCTTGTACCTTATGCTGTTTTTGCCCAATCGTTGCACCTGAGGAGTCCACACCTCCGCGTGCACCCCGACAGGAGCCCAGGAGGACCATGACCGATTCAGCACAGCCCGAGCAGGACTGGAGTGCCGCCGACAGTGCGGAACTCTACGGTATCAATGCCTGGGGCGCAGGCTACTACAGTATCTCCGACAGTGGCGAGGCGCAGGTCACGGTCACTACCGGTGACGCAGACACCACCGTTTCCCTCATGGATATCGTTGCCGGCATGCGCGCGCGCAATCTGGAAATGCCGGCGGTGCTGCGCATCCGAAACGTGCTGGATCACCGAATCAAGGTGCTCAACGAGGCGTTTGCCGACGCCATCGCCAGCGGTGGCTACAACAACGTCTACCGCGGTGTGTTCCCGATAAAGGTCAATCAGCAGTGTCATGTCATTGAAGAAATTGCCAATTACGGCAGCCGCTACCATCACGGCTTCGAGGCCGGCAGCAAGGCGGAGCTGACCATCGCCCTGAGCCAGCTGCGGGATACCGAAAGCCTGGTGGTATGCAACGGCTACAAGGACTCCGAGTTTATCGATCTCGGTCTGTACGCACGCCGCATGGGCTATCCCTGCTTTTTCGTCCTCGAATCGTTGAGCGAGCTGCGCATGATCATCGAGCGCAGCCGGGTACTCGGCGTTGAGCCACTGATCGGCGTGCGCATGAAGAGCTCCGTCAAGGTTGATGGACACTGGAGCCAGGATAGCGGCGACCGCTCGATTTTCGGCCTGTCCACCGCTGCGCTGATCGCAGTTGTCGATGAGCTTCGTGCCGCGGGTATGCTGCACTGCCTGCAGATGCTGCACTGTCACCTCGGATCCCAGGTGCCGAACATTCGCAATGTGCGCAACGGTGTTCTGGAGGCCTGTCGATACTATGCGGGGCTGGTAGAGGAGGGGGCAGCCATGGGCTACCTCGACCTGGGCGGCGGTCTCGCGGTGGACTATGAAGGCGCGCGCACCAACAGTACGCACAGCATGAACTATCAGCTGGAAGAATACTGCGTGAATATTGTGGAGAGTATTCGCGAGACCTTCGACCCTCTGGAGATACCGCATCCGGTGATCATTTCCGAGTCCGGGCGCGCCACCGTCGCCTATTCGTCGTTGTTGCTGTTCAATGTGCTGGATGTGCGCAGTTGCGAGCCGATGGACCTGCCTGCAACCATCGGCGCCGATTGCGTCGAGCCGCTGAAACACATTCAGGAAGTGTTGCGGGTGGTGAGCGATGCAAATTTCCAGGAGTGCTATAACGACGCCTTGTTTTACCGTGATGAAGTGCGGGACATGTTCAATCACGGTCAGGCCAGCCTGCGTGAACGCGCCATGGCAGAGGATATCTGCCTGGCTGTGTTGCAGCGCATCGCCCAGATTCTGCCCGGCGTGGCCCGGGTGCCGCCCGAGCTGGAAAACCTGAGTGAAGTCCTGTCGGACATCTACTACGGGAATTTCAGCCTGTTTCAGTCCCTGCCGGACATCTGGGCTATCGACCAGCTGTTCCCGATCATGCCGCTGCATCGGCTGCAGGAGTCGCCCAGTCGTGAAGCGATGCTCGCTGACCTGACCTGTGATTGCGACGGCAAGATCGATAATTTCTCGTTGCCCGCAGGTACCTCCAAAACCCTGCCGCTGCACCCACTGCGCGAAGACGAGGATTACATTCTCGGCGTTTTCCTGGTGGGCGCCTACCAGGAGACCCTCGGCGACCTGCACAATCTGTTTGGCGATACCAACGTGGTGAATGTCACGATCAACCCGGATGGCAGTTTCGACTTTGCCCGCGAGTTCCACGGTGACAGTATTTCCGACGTGCTGAGCTATGTAGAGTACGAGCCCAAGCATATGCAGGAACAGTTCCGCCAGGTCGCCGAAAGTGCGGTTCGCAGCGGGCGCATCTCGGTGGCGGAGCGCCAGGAGATCCTGCGTGCGTTCCGGGAAAGCCTGCAGGGCTATACGTATTTCGAGCATCACTGAACCCGTCAGTCATACAGGAGCACGGTTATGTCCAAAGTCATTATCATTGGTGCAGGGGGCGTGGGCGCGGTTGTCGCCCACAAATGTGCCCAGTTGCCCACTGTCTTCACCGATATCCTGCTGGCCAGCCGCACGGAAGCGAAGTGCAAGGCGATTGCCGCCCAGATCGAGCGCCCGATTCGTACTGCTCAGGTGGATGCCGACAACGTGGCCGAACTGACTGCGCTCTTGCAGCGCGAGCAGCCCGAGTTGGTGATCAACGTTGCGTTGCCGTATCAGGACCTGAGCATCATGGATGCCTGCCTTGCTGCCGGTGTCCACTACCTCGACACCGCCAATTACGAGCCACCGGATACGGCCAGGTTCGAGTATCACTGGCAGTGGGCCTACCAGGACCGGTTTCGCGATGCGGGCCTGACCGCCATTCTGGGCAGCGGTTTTGATCCGGGCGCGACCAATATATTCACGGCCTATCTTGCAAAGCATTACTTCGACGAGATTCACGAGTTGGACATCATCGATGTCAACGGGGGGGATCACGGCTATCCGTTTGCCACCAACTTCAATCCGGAAATCAATATCCGCGAAGTCAGTGCTGAATGTCGCCACTGGGAAAATGGTGCGTTTGTCACCACGCCGCCGATGTCCAAGCAGGCCCGCTTCGAGTGCCCCGATGGGGTTGGCAGCTTCAATATCTACCGTATGTACCATGAAGAACTGGAGTCCCTGAGCAAGCACTTTCCCGGGCTGAAGCGCGCCCAGTTCTGGATGAGTTTCTCGGAGAACTACCTGAAGCACCTTGAAGTGCTGGAAAATGTCGGTATGACGGGTATACAGCCTGTGGAATTCCAGGGGCAGCAGATCATCCCGATACAGTTTCTGGCATCGCTGTTGCCTGACCCGTCGACCCTGGGGCCACGTACCAAGGGCAAGACCTGCATCGGCTGCATCGTGCGTGGTACCAAGGATGGCAAGGAGCGCGTCATGTACCTGTACAACATCTGCGACCACGAAGCCTGCTATCGCGAGGTCCAGTCCCAGGCCATTTCCTACACGACCGGTGTGCCTGCCGTTATCGGTGCAAAGATGATTCTCGAGGGTCACTGGCGTGAACCGGGCGTCTGGAATGTCGAACAGCGCGACCCGGACCCGTTCATGTCGGACATGAACCTCTACGGCCTGCCCTGGCAAGTGGTGGAACTGGATCCAGGGTTCCGGCTGGATGTGGTGACGGGTCGGGACCTGTAACGTGCAGATACTGCAATTCACCGACTTCAGCAAACTGGACCTGGCACGGCTCCCGTCCCCCTGCTACGTGATTGATGAGGTGGCGATTGAGCGCAATCTCGCCATCCTCAAGCACGTGGCTGACGCCAGCGGTGCCAAGGTGCTGGCAGCGCTGAAGGCCTTTTCCTGCTGGCGACTGGGAGAGCTCACGGCCCGCTATCTCAGCGGCAGCTGCGCCAGCGGACTGCACGAGGCGCGCCTGGGTCATGAACACTACGGCGGTGAAGTCCATGTGTTTGGCGCCGGCTACCACGAAGCGGATCTGCGGCAGATCCTGGATATCGCCCACCACGTGGTGTTCAACAGCTGCGCGCAATGGCTGCGCTTCAGGCCACTGTGCCTTGAGGCGCAGCGGCGTCGGCCTACGCTGCGCTTCGGGCTGCGCATCAACCCGGAGCATTCCGAGGGCGATGTGCCGATTTATGACCCCTGCGCACCGGGTTCGCGCCTGGGTATTCTGCGCTCGCAGCTGGATGTCGACAGCCTGGAGGGCATCAGCGGCCTGCATTTTCATACCCTGTGCGAACACGACTTCCCGCCGCTGGCGCGTACCCTGGAAGCTGTAGAGGCCCGGTTCGGCGATTTGCTGCCGCGCATGGAGTGGGTCAACTTCGGCGGTGGCCACCACATCACGCGGCCCGACTATCAGGTCGACGACCTGATTCGCTGTATTCGCGATTTCGCGGTGCGCCACGCGGTGCAGGTGTATCTTGAGCCCGGTGAGGCCGTCGCCATCGGCAGTGGCGTGCTGGTGAGTGAAGTGCTGGACCTGACCTGGAACGCCATGGATCAGGCGATTCTGGACTGCTCGGCGACCTGTCATATGCCGGATACACTGGAAATGCCCTATCGGGCCGAAGTCATGGGTGCGGAGGCGCCGGGGGTTCTGCCCCACAGCTACCGTCTGGGTGGGCTGACCTGCCTCGCCGGGGATGTGATCGGCGACTACAGCTTCCCCACACCGCTGCAGATAGGGCAGCGCGTGGTGTTCAAGGATATGGCCCATTACACGATGGTCAAGACTTCAACCTTCAACGGTACCCGGTTGCCTGCGATTGCCCTGTGGAACTCGTCAACGGATGCGCTGGAGATCGTGCGCCAGTTCGACTACGAGGATTTCAAACAGCGGCTGTCCTGAGAGCCGCCGCGGCAGGGGGGGCTTGCGTCTCCTGCCCGCGGCCATTGCACACGCGGGCTGGGCCGTTACAATCAAGGGCCTGTCCGTCGCCTCCGGAGCCTGAGTGCATGCAGCACCGAATGCTGAGTTCTCATAGTACACGCGTCCCCCGACAGCACTGGCGGCGTCTCGTGCTTTCCACCTTGCTGCTGTCGCTGGCCGGCTGCGCGAGCCTGCCGGCGCCAGACAGCTACGCCAAGCCGGTGAGCCACACGATTACGGATACCGGCGATACAAGGCTGGCCCGATTGTCTGCCCAGTGGCAGGCTCCGGACAGCGATGGGCTTTCCGGCTTCATTCCCCTCGCCGAGGGTATGCGTGCTTTTGTTGCGCGCGTGGGACTCATTCGCGCCGCCGAGCGCAGCCTCGATGTGCAGTATTACATCTGGCACGACGATACCAGCGGGCAACTGCTGGCCGGTGAATTGTTGCGGGCCGCCGATCGCGGTGTGCGCGTCAGGTTGCTGCTGGATGACCTGGATACCGCCGGCAAGGACACCTTTCTCAGCCAGTTCGACACCCATCCGAATATCGAGGTCCGGGTGTATAACCCGTTTGCCTACCGCGGCAACCGCGGTCTCGGTTTCGCCTCAGACCTGTCCCGACTGAATCACCGAATGCACAACAAGTCCCTCACGGCCGACAATCTGCTGACCGTGGTGGGCGGGCGCAATATCGGCAATGAGTACTTCAATGCGCAGGCGCACACGGCCTTTTCCGATCTCGATGTGCTCGCAATAGGACCGGTTGTGGGCGCGGTGTCCGCTATGTTTGACCAATACTGGAACAGTGATGTGGTTTACCCCATGGCGGCGTTTGCGCGCGAGGACGATATCGACGCCGAGCGGCTCCCGGCTGCGCGCGAGGCGTTCGAAGCGGTGGCTCGTACGGCGATGGGCTCCGACTATGTCAGGGCCATTCAGGCGTCGCCCTGGCTGGAGCAATTGCAGCTGGATCAGCTGCAGTTTGTCTGGGGAGCGGCCACGGTCATCTTCGATGATCCGAACAAGCCACTGAATCGCGAGGTGAACGCGGAGACCCACCTTGCGCCCCAGCTGGTCCCGATGCTGCAGGGAGCGACCCGGGAAGTGCTCATCGTGTCGCCGTATTTCGTCCCCGGCGATGCGCTGGTCGGCTTTCTCGCCGACCTGGAACAGCGTGATATCGACGTACGCATCCTGACCAACTCCCTGGCGGCAAACGATGTCGGCCTGGTTCACGCGGGCTATATGCGCTATCGCAAGGCCCTGTTGGAGGCCGGCGTGGCGCTGTTCGAGTTCAAGCCGGAGCCCGGAGAGCAGGAAAGGAACAAACGCTGGACCGGGTCTTCAGCCGCCAGCCTGCACGCCAAAACGCTGGGAGCCGATGCGGAACACCTGTTTGTCGGCTCCTTTAACCTGGACCCCAGATCAGTCGCCCTGAACACCGAAATGGGGATCATCATCGACAATGCGTCGCTGGCGGCACAGATGCGCGAGGCCTTTGAACGTGTGGTGGCGCAGAACGCCTATGCGGTTGTGCTCGACGATGACGGGGACCTGCGTTGGCTGGACCCGGCGCTGCCCGGCAGCGAGCCCCTGGCGCATGAGCCGAAAACCAGCTGGTGGCAGCGCTTCGTGGTGGGCACGCTGTCGTTCATTGTGCCCGAGAGCATGCTCTAGCCGGCCTGGGCCTCGCGACGACGGAACAGCGGTAGCGGCTGGTCAACACTCGCCTGGTATTGCTCGGAGAACACCCGTGACTGCCGCAGGTACTCCTCGATGCGCGAGTCATCAGCGGGCTGGAAGGCATCGAAGCCGCAGCGGCGGAGGTAATGCACCTGGTCGGGCATAAAATGGCCGGTAGCGCGCAACTCTCCCCGATAGCCACGTTCCCGCAGGTCACGCGCGTAGGAAAATCCGCGGCCATCGGTCAATACCGGGAAGTCCACGGCAATGATATCCAGTGTGTCCAGCGCGTCGGCCAGCTCCGCGACAACGTCCCCGGGTTGCAGCTGCACGGTACGCAGTGTGCGCCCTGTGGCTGCCCGCCACTGCGGCAGGGTAGGGAAGTGGTGTTGCGCCACCTGATCTGACGCTGCATCCGCCGCCAGCCAGTCGTCGCTGCAGATGGTGTCCTGTTTAATCAGCTTTGGCATAGACGCGCTCCTTGAATGGCTCAATCCCGACCCGGTTGTAGGTCTGGAGGAAGGTTTCATCGCCCTGCCGCAGGGAAACAAAGGTCGCGAGCAGGTTTTCCACAACGTCGGGGATGGCATCCTGGCTGAATGACGGGCCGAGAATCTTGCCAATTGCGGCATCCTTGGACTGGCTGCCGCCCAGGCTGACCTGATAGAACTCGGCACCTTTCTTGTCGACGCCGAGGATGCCGATGTGCCCGATGTGGTGATGGCCACAGGCGTTCATGCAGCCGCTGATGTTGAGTTCCAGCGGGCCCAGGTCGTAGAGGTAGTCGAGATCTTCGAACCGCGCCTGGATCGCCTCCGCCACAGGGATGGATTTGGCGTTGGCCAGGGAGCAGTAGTCGCCCCCGGGACAGCAGATGAGATCCGTCAGGTAGCCGATATTGGCGGTTGCCAAACCGGCCTTCTGCAGGCGCTGCCAGAGACTGTAGAGGGCGGTTTCCTCAACGTCAGCCAGCACCATATTCTGTTGATGGGTGGTGCGCAGCTCGCCAAAGCTGTAACTGTCGGCAAGATCCGCCAGCAGGTCCAGCTGACGGTCCGTGATGTCCCCCGGGGCAATCCCCGTTGCCTTCAGGGAAATGGTCACGGCGCGATACCCGGGTACGCGGTGCGGGTGGGTGTTGCGGGTGAGCCAGTTGCCAAAAATGGGGTCGGCGGCGGCACGCGCGGCCAGTGCTTCCCCGGCGTCTTTGCCGTCGATGTCCGCATAGGGTGGGCTGGTGAAGAATGACTTTGCGCGCGTCACCTCGTCCTCTGTCAGCGTGCTGGGGCCATCCCTGAGTTGCGCCCACTCGGCCTCAACGGCGTCGCGGAAAGCCTCAACGCCCATGGCCTTCACCAGTATCTTGATACGGGCCTTGTATTTGTTGTCGCGCCGACCGTGCTGGTTGTAGACCCGCAGGATGGCCTCCAGGTAGGTGAGCAGGTGGCGTTTTTCCAGCCATTCGCAGACTACCGAGCCGATCACCGGGGTGCGCCCAAGGCCGCCGCCCACGAGCACCTTGAAGCCCAGCTCGCCCGCTGCGTTGGGCAGCAGCTCGACGCCGATATCGTGGGCGTGGATCGCGGCGCGATCCTGTTCGCTGGCACACACCGCGATCTTGAATTTGCGCGGCAGGAAGGCGAATTCAGGGTGCAGGGTTGACCATTGGCGAATGATCTCGCACCAGGGGCGGGGATCCTCCCGTTCATCCGCTGCGACGCCGGCGAACTGATCTGTGGTGGTGTTTCGAATGCAGTTACCGCTGGTCTGTATCGCGTGCATCTGCACACTGGCCAGCTCCGCCAGAATGTCGGGCACCTCCTCGAGGACCGGCCAGTTGAGCTGGATATTCTGGCGCGTACTGACGTGGGCGTAGCCCTTGTCGTAGTGGCGCGTAATGTGTGCCAGCTTGCGTACCTGGGCGCTGCTCAGCAGCCCGTAGGGCACGGCGATGCGCAGCATGGGTGCCAGGCGCTGCACGTAGAGACCGTTCTGCAGGCGCAGCGGCAGAAACTCCGCATCGCTCAATTCACCCGCCAGATAGCGCCGGGTCTGGTCCCTGAACTGCGCCACGCGCTCGTCGACAATGCGTTGATCGTACTGGTCGTAAATATACATCGATGGGCCCTGTCACCTGCCGCCAGATTTGCGAGGCGCTACCTTACCAGAAAGCGCTGCGCCGAATTATGCTGATTTTTTATAAGTTTAGAACGTGAATCGCGGCCCGCGGGGCACGCCCGCGGCAGCACCGGCGGCGGGCCTGAATCCGTTGGAAAGGCGGGGTTTCCTGCTATAATCGCGGGCGCCAGACCCCGGCTTGGCCGGTAACCATGACTTCTCAGGAGCGCTACCTATGTCCGGATCCACGAACCAGAATGACGGGGTGGCAGACGCCATCGCCGCCACGGCCATCATCAGCATCGTGGTGTTTGCACTGTACCTGTGGCTTGCCGCCATGCCGGGTTAGCCGGCACTGCTGATTACGATATGCACCACAGCTACCACGGCAATAATAAACAGAATCGTGAATATCAGGCCGGCGGCGATAAACACGCCGATCCGGCCCTGACTGAAATCCCTCTCCCTGTTGCGACTACTCTGTACCCCCAGTCCAGCGGCAAACACGCTGCTGATCACCTGCCAGGGACGCAGGGGTGCCTTGTGTTTGCTCTCGCCCGGGGGTGCTTGCCGCGTCTCTGCCGGCTCAGACATGCCTGTCGACTCCTTTATTCCGTGTTGATGTGCTTGTTGAGGGGTCAATAATCCAGTACCGGCGCCAGCCACCGTTCCACTTCATCCACGCTCATACCCTTGCGCTGCGCCACGCTGTTGACCTGATCGCGGCTGATCTTGCCTACCGCAAAGTAGCGCGCCTCGGGGTGTGCAAAATAGAAACCGCTGACCGCCGACGCGGGTGACATTGCGTAGTTGTCCGACAAGGTCACGCCGCAGGTTGCCGGGGCTTGCAGCAGGTCGAACAGGGTCGCTTTCTCGGTGTGATCCGGGCACGCGGGGTAGCCCGGGGCGGGCCGGATTCCACGATAGCGCTCACGCACCAGGTCCTCGTTGCTCAGCGCCTCCCCGGGCGCATAGCCCCACAGTTCGGTGCGCACCCAGCGGTGCAGATACTCGGCAAAGGATTCGGCCAGCCGGTCGGCGAGTGACTTCAGCAGGATGCTGTTGTAATCGTCGTGCTCCGCCAGGTATTGCTCCGACAGCGCATCGACGCCGTGCCCGGTCGTGACGCAAAAGGCCCCGACATAGTCCGCTGCCGCACCCGGCGGTGCGACGTAGTCGGCCAGGCACAGGTTTGGCTCCCCGTTGGGCTTGTCCATTTGCTGCCGCAGGTGGTGCAGGGTGGCAAGGACCTCGCTGCGGCTCTCATCGGTAAACAGGTCGATGTCATCGCTGCCGTTGCGATTGGCGGGCCAGAATCCGAGGGTCGCACTGGCGGTGATCAGTTTCTCGCTGATGAGTTTGTCCAGCATCGCCTGGGCGTCGGCAAACAGTGAGCGGGCCTGCTCGCCGACAACCTCGTCCTCGAGAATGCGGGGGTATTTGCCCGCCAGTTCCCAGGAAATGAAGAACGGTGTCCAGTCGATGGTCTCGACCAGTTTCTCCAGCGGGAAGTCTTCCAGTACCCGCGTGCCCAGAAAGCTGGGGCGGGGCGGAGTGTAGTTGTCCCAGTCCAGCGCCGGTGCACGGGCGACGGCTTCTTCGTAGGCGAGTTGGCGCGTGCGTGGCTGGCGGTTGGCGACCCGCTCACGCACCTGGGCGTACTCATCGCGCCGCTCGGCGATGAATTGCGCTTTTCCACGCCCCAGCAGGGCCGTGGCAACGGAAACGCTGCGGGAGGCGTCAGGCACATAGACCACGGCATCATTGCTGTAGCGCGGCTCGATCTTCACCGCGGTGTGTGCTTTCGAGGTGGTCGCGCCGCCAATCATCAGCGGCACGTGAAAGTCCTGCCGCTGCATCTCGCTGGCCACGTGTACCATCTCATCCAGGGACGGTGTGATGAGGCCGGAAAGGCCGATGATATCCACCTGCTCTTCACGGGCGACCTGGAGAATCTTTTCGCAGTGCACCATGACGCCAAGGTCGATCACCTCAAAATTGTTGCACTGCAGCACCACGCCCACGATGTTCTTGCCGATGTCATGCACGTCCCCTTTGACCGTGGCCATGAGAATCTTGCCATTGGTCTGCGTGGCCTCGGTTTTCTCCGCCTCGATGTAAGGTTGCAGGTAGGCCACTGCCTGTTTCATGACACGGGCGCTCTTGACCACCTGCGGCAGAAACATCTTGCCGTCGCCGAAGAGGTCTCCGACCACGTTCATACCGTCCATCAGCGGGCCTTCAATCACTTCGATCGGCCGCTCGAAGGCGTGCCGGGCTTCCTCGGCGTCCTCCACGATCCAGGTGTTGATACCCTTGACCAGGGCGTGCTCGATACGTTTCGCTACCGGGGCCTCGCGCCAGCTGAGGTCTTCCACGCGGGCGCTGCCGCTGCCGCTGTCACGGTAGATCTCGGCGAGTTCCAGCAGCCGCTCTGTGGCGTTCTCGTTGCGATTGAGGATGACGTCCTCAACGGCGTCGCGGAGCTCGGCGGGCAGCTCGTCGTACACGGCAAGCTGCCCTGCATTGACAATACCCATGTTCATGCCGGCACGGATGGCGTGGTAGAGAAACACCGAGTGAATGGCTTCGCGCACCACATTGTTGCCGCGGAATGAGAAGGACACGTTGGACACACCCCCGGAGATCAAGGCTCCGGGCAGGTGCTCGTGGATATAGCGCGTGGCTTCGATGAACTCCACGGCATAGTTGTTGTGCTCTTCGATACCCGTGGCGACCGCAAAGATATTCGGATCGAAAATAATGTCGTTGGGATTGAATCCGACCCGGTCGACCAGCAGGTCCCAGGAGCGCTGGCAAATCGCCTTGCGGCGCTCAAGGCTGTCAGCCTGGCCGTCCTCGTCAAAGGCCATCACCACCACCGCTGCGCCGTAGCGTTTGCAGAGTGTCGCCTGTTCGATGAATTCTGCCTCACCCGCCTTCAGGCTGATGGAGTTGACGACCGGTTTGCCCTGGATGCACTTGAGCCCGGCTTCGATGACCGACCATTTGGAGGAATCGACCATGATCGGTACGCGTGAGATGTCGGGCTCTGCGGCAACCAGGTCCAGAAAGGTCACCATGGCCTGCTCGGCATCGAGCATGCCTTCGTCCATGTTGACGTCGATGATTTGCGCCCCGTCTTCCACCTGGGTGCGCGCCACGGCCAGCGCCGCTTCGTAGTCCCCGGACAGGATCAGGCGCTTGAAAGCGGCGGAGCCGGTAACGTTGCAGCGTTCACCCACGTTGACGAAGAGGCTGTTGGCGTCGATGTTGAACGGCTCCAGGCCCGACAGCCGACAGGCAGGGGGACGCTGGGGCAGCGGGCGCGGCGGCACGTCCCGCACAGCCCGTGCAATGGCTTCAATGTGGTGGGGCGTGGTACCGCAACACCCCCCCGCCAGGTTGAGAAAGCCGCGCTCTGCGAAGCCGCGAAAATCCTCGTACATGTCCTCCGGCGATTCATCGTATTCGCCAAAGGCATTGGGCAGCCCGGCGTTCAGGTGGGCACTGAAATAGCATTCGGCGACCGAGGACAGCTCCTCGAGAAACGGCCGGATCTCCTTGAAACGGCGCCCACAGTTGCTGCCCACGATGAGCGGGCGGGCATGGGCGATAGCGTTCCAGAACGCCTCCGGACTCTGCCCGGACAGCACCCGGCCGCTGGTATCCGGAAACGTCACCGAGATCATCAGGGGCAGGCTCTGGCCCCTTTCGGCAAACACACCCTGGACGGCGAAGATGGCGGCCTTGGCATTCAGTGTGTCGAAAATGGTCTCGATCATGATCAGGTCGACACCGCCCTCTATGAGGGCACGGGTCGCCTCACTGTAGTCGGCGACCAGGTCATCAAAACGAATGTTGCGCGCACCCGGGTTGTTCACATCGGGGGAAATGGACGCGGTGCGGGGGGTTGGCCCCAGTATGCCGGCGACAAATCGCGGCCTGGCAGGATCGCGTGCGGTCATTTCATCGGCAACTTGCCGCGCGATGCGTGCCCCGGCGAGGTTCAACTCTGCCGCCAGTTCCGACAGGTCGTAGTCGCCCTGCGCGACTCGGGTGCTGTTGAAGGTATTGGTGCCAATGATATCGGCGCCGGCCTCAAGGTAGCGCTTCTGAATGCGCGCGATGATGGCTGGCTGCGTGAGGCACAGCAAATCGTTGTTGCCTTTCAGGTCGCCGGGGTGATCGGCAAAGCGCTCACCGCGGTAGTCCGCTTCCTCCAGCCCCTCCGCCTGCAGCATGGTCCCCATGGCGCCATCCAGGATCAGGATGCGCTCGCGCAGGGCCGCAGCAAGTGGGTGGTCTGAGTGGATATCCGGAGCCATGTCTGTACCTGTTTGTCGAGACACCGGTGCAGCAGCGACCGGCCTGTAAAAAGCCCGCAATCTTAACAGATATTGCCGCTCGCGTGGGCTGTGGGATTTCCGCTCGCACTGTCCCCGGGATCTTTGCTAGAATACTTGACCAAATTACTCGGAATGGAAGAGGGTCATGGTTACCATCACGGAATCAGCGCAGGGATATCTGGCGGAGCTGCTTGCCAAGCAGGAAGACGCCCTGGGTGTGCGGGTATTCATCAATCAGCCCGGAACCCCCAAGGCGGAAACCTGTATCGCCTACTGCCGTGAGAGCGACATCGTCGAAGGTGATGAAAAGCGCGAATTCGGCGCCATTACCGCCTGGTTCGATGCCCGCAGCCTGCCGTTCCTGGAAGACGCCCTGGTCGATTACGCCAAGGACCGTATGGGCGGTCAGCTGACGATCAAGGCGCCCAATGCCAAACTGCCGCGTGTGGATGAAAACAGCCCTCTGGAGGACAGGATCAACTACATCCTCTACAACGAGGTGAACCCCGCGCTTGCCGCCCACGGCGGGGAAGTCAGCCTGGTTGAGTTGACACCTGACCCGTACGCAATCCTCAAGTTCGGTGGTGGCTGCCAGGGCTGCGGAATGGTGGACCAGACCCTCAAGGGCGGTGTGGAAAAGACGCTGCTGGAACAGCTTCCGGAGCTGCGCGGCGTACGCGACACGACCGACCACTCCGACCGCAGCAACGCCTACTACTGATCGGCGCCGTATTCCGGCCCGCCTGCCGAGCTACCCGAGGCGCCGTGGCAGGGCGTCTCGCAGGGCGGCGTGCAGCTTACGCAAGCAGGCTTCTGTATCCTCCCAGCCGATGCAGCCATCGGTGATAGACACGCCGTACTGCAGGTCCTCGAGCTTCTCGGGGATGGACTGACTACCCGGGTTGAGGTGGCTTTCGATCATCAGCCCGACGATCGAACGATTGCCTTCCAGAATCTGGTTACCGACGTTTTCCACCACCAGGGGTTGCAATTCCGGCTGTTTGTTCGAATTGGCGTGGCTGCAATCCACCATGATGTTCAGCGGCACGCCTGCCTTTTGCAGGGCCTCTTCGCAAAGTTTGATGTGCACCGAGTCATAGTTGGGGCCGTTGCTGCCGCCGCGCAGAACGATATGACCGTAGCGGTTGCCACGTGTCGTGATCACGGCGACCTCGCCGTCCCCATTGATGCCGAGAAAGCGGTGCGGTTTGGCGACTGAATTCAGCGCATTGCTGGCCACCGTCAGGCCGCCATCTGTGCCATTCTTGAAGCCCACGGCGGAGGACAGGCCACTGGCCATTTCCCGGTGCGTCTGTGACTCCGTGGTGCGTGCGCCAATCGCCGACCAGCTGATCAGATCCTGCAGGTACTGGGGTGATATCGGGTCCAGTGCTTCGGTGGCCGTGGGCAGGCCCAGTTCCAGAATATCCAGCAGCAGCTTGCGACCGATGTGCAAACCCTCTTCAATCTTGAAGGAATCGTCCAGGTAGGGGTCGTTCACCAGGCCCTTCCAGCCCACCGTGGTGCGGGGCTTCTCGAAGTACACACGCATCACGATGTACAGCGTATCCTGCAGTTCATCCGCCAGGGCCTTGAGGCGACCTGCGTAGTCCATGGCCGCCTCGACATCGTGGATAGAGCAGGGGCCCACAACGACGAACAGCCGGTGATCCTTGCGGTCGAGAATGTTCTCGATGACTTCACGGCTGCCGGCAACCTGCGCGCGTGCCGCGGGGCTCATTGGCAGTGCCTGTTTCAACTTGGCAGGCGTGATAAGCACGTCCTGCGACGCGACATTGACGTTGTAGACTTCCGTATGGCTCATGACGTGTACCTGATGACTGGCTTCTGGCGGACGCACGGATGCTGGCCGCTGAGGCGCTGCATTCTATAGCAGCGTCGCGGCTTTGAACAGAAAGTGCCCCCGCGGTCAGGAGAGTGGAGCGATAACCTCGTCAGCATAGCGTTTGACGCCGTCAATCTTCAGCGCCAGATCTTCCGTCTCCCCGTGATAGAACATCCAGGGCATGGTGAGAATGTGAGTTACGCCGGCATCCTCAAGGCGCCGGTAACCATCGGCATCCCAGGCGTCATTGGGGGTGGCCATAACCTCAAAGGGTTCGCTATCGCGCCCGTACTCCCTGCGCCATTGACGAATGCGCTGGATGCTCTCGATGATTTCGCTCGAGGGCTGCAGGTCGGTGACCCAGCCGTCTGCGAGACGCGCGGCCCGGCGCATCGCCGGGTCGGATATACCGCCGATCCAGAAGGGGATGCGCGCGCTGGGCGCGGGATTCATTTCCAGTCGATCGAAATCGTAGTACTGGCCGTGGTACTCCACCATGTCGCCGGTCCAGAGCAGGCGCATGATTTCGAGCATCTCGTCGGTACGCTTGCCGCGGGTTTTGAAATCCTGCTGCATCAGCGCAAACTCATCCGCAGACCAGCCGACACCGAAGGCCGGCGTTACCCGGTTGTCGGACACGATAGCTGCCGTGCTGATCGCCTTGGCCACCAGGAACGGGTTGCGCATTGGCAGCACAAAGATGTTGGTGGTGAAGCGCAGACGTTTGGTGATGGTCGCCAGTGCACCGATCACCACCCAGGGGTCGGGCCAGTCGGTGAACGCGCCCCATCGGCGACTGCCGTCCTCGGTGTACGGGTAGGGTTGGCTGATTTCCTCCGGGTGGACCACGTGGTCCGAGAAGGACATCGCTTCCCAGCCGTAGTCGTCGGCCACAGGTGCGATGTGCGTCAGGTGGGAAACCGTGCTGAACGATGTGGAGAGGACAAACTTCACAGCGAAACTCCGTCGGTAGTCTTATTGTCAGCGGGCACTCTAGCAAGATGCAGGCGCCGACAGCAGCAGGGCTGGCTGCGGCCAGGCATCGAGCCGACCGTCGTCCAAGAAATCATACTCCGCTCAGCGCTCGGCAAGGTAAACGCGAAACTTGCGGTTTTCCGCCAGCACCTGCCAGTGCCGGAATCCTCGGCGCAAAGCGGCGCGATAGTCCAGGTGCCGGTTGGCCACCATACACAGGGCGCCGCCCGGCGCCAGCCTCTGCGCTGCCTGCTGTATCAGACGGCGCCCAACGAAGTCGTCCACGGTGTGCTGGATGTGGAAAGGCGGATTGCACAACACGAGTTCGGGGGCTGGCCCCGACCAGTCCAGCAGGCCGTCGCCGTGCAGGAACCTGGCGCCGTGGGGCAGGGTTTGCAGCAAGCGACCGGCGTTCACCCGCGCCGACGCGATGGCCTGGGCGGATTCGTCGCAGAACCACATCTCGTGTGCCAGCCCGGCCTGTAGCGCCGCGAGGCCGATGATGCCGTTCCCACAGGCCAGGTCGACGGCGCAGGATACCGGGCGCAACCGTGACAGCTGGTCGAGAAGAAAGCGGGTGCCGATATCAAGACCCTCCCGGCTGAACACATTGGCCTGCGCATACAGCGACATGCCCAGTGCCTCACAGGCATATTCCACGCTGGAATCCCGCGCTTCAGGCGCTGTCTGCCTTCCCCCCGGCACGCGCCAGAGATGCGCCTTGAGTCGGCCGTGATCGCGCGCCGCAGGGCCTATCCAGTGGGCGAGTTCCCGCTCCAGGCCTGCGGGCGTGTGCTTGTCCATGGCGGCAGCAAGGAGCAGTGAGCCCGGCTGCAGCATGCTGGCCAGGGTTGCCAGCTGCTGTTCCAGCAAAGCTTTTTGCTTGGGAATCCGCAGCAGCACCAACTGGGGGTTACCCTCGGGCCGCTGGGTGCTCCAGACCACCGCGGGCGGCGGCAAGCCGTTGTGCGCTGCGTTCAGCGCGCTGGCGCGGGCGGATAGTGCGGAGTCAGTCCACAGGGTTGTGGCGATGTCGCAGCCCGCCAGCGCAGTGCAGAGGGCACCGTGCTCATCGTTGACCACGAGCGCCGCAGCGGGCCGCGATGGCAGTGCTGCCACGGCATCCAACAGCAGTATGTCGGCCCCCGTCCACGCACGCAGTTGCTCATTGCGACGCGCGGGATAGCGTTGCAGCCTGTAGTCCCCCAGCGCAGATTGGCAGAGCGCAACGGCACCGGGTCTTTGCGGGTCAGCCGCCCCCGACATAGAGCGTCAGCTGCTGCCCCGGGAAAATCGGTGAGCGGGCGTTCAGGGAATTCCAGGCGAGAATGTCCTCAACACGCACCTTGAAGCGGCCGGCAATCCGGTACAGCGAGTCACCGGGCCGCACTTTGTAATCCTTCACCGTGGGCATTTTGGCGCCGGCGCGACTGGCAACGCTCAAGGTGGCGTCGTCGCTGCGCGGAATCATCAGGGTCGCGCCCTCGCGAATGAAATTGCTGCGCAGGTTGTTGGCTTGGCGCAGCAGGTCGACCCGGGTGGAGTAGAGTCGGGCGATGCGGCTCAGGGTGTCGCCCCTGCGCACCCGGTAGTGGGCCCACTGGACACGCTCATGCTCGCCCAGCTGTGCCAGCTGTTGCTGAAATGCGGCCGCCCGATCAGGCGGTAGCAACAACTCCGCTGCCTGCGGCGCAGTCGCCCAGCGCAGATGTCCGGGGTTGAGTGCGTGCAGGCTGGCCTTGGGTACACCGGCCAACTGGGCAGCGCGCGCCAGCTCCAGCTGGCCGCCGGTGGCCACAGCCACGAAAGCGGGGCGGTTCTGCAGGGGCGGCAGCTCCAGCCCCCAGCGCTCGGGTTCGGCGATCAGGCTGCTCAGGGCCAGCAGGCGGGGCACGTAATTGCGGGTTTCCCCCGGCAGGGGCAGGGACCAGAAATCTGCCGGCCGCCCCCTGGCCTCATTGCTTGCCACCGCCCGCGAGACGCGACCGACACCACCGTTGTAGGCTGCGAGGGCATTGAGCCAGTCGCCGCCCAGGGTAGCGTGCAGATATTCCAGATAGTCCAGCGCGGCACGGGTGGAGTCCCGCAGGTCCCGGCGCCCGTCGAACCACCAGTCAGTGCTGACGCCCAGTGTTTCACCGGTACTGGGTATGATCTGCCACAGGCCGGCGGCCTGCTGCGACGACACTGCAAAGGGATCCAGCTGGCTTTCTACCAGCGGCAGCAGCGCGATCTCCAGCGGCATGCCGCGCCGTTCAACCTCTTCCACAATGTAATGCAGATAGAGTTGTCCGCGCTCGGCGAGTACACGTTGCAGCGCCGCCGTCTGGCCGAGGTAGTAGTCGCGCGCATCAGCAACCCGGGGGTTTTCGGGAATCTGCCATTGCATACCGTGCTGGATGCGCCCCCAGAGGTCGTCCGGGTTGGTGTGGGGCAGTCGTACGCTGCGATTCTCGAGGCCGCGTCGCGCCGCTACGCTGGTCGCCGATAGCGTCGCCGGGCTCGCCAACTCGGGGCGTTCTTCCGGCGGCAGGCTCTGGCAGCCGGTGATCAGGATCAATCCAGAAATAACTAGAAGTAAGTTTCTTAGATTATTGAATTTGTAAGAAAATATCAAAATTCATCTTTCCACGATCGGAGCGCGGCAAAGACCGACTCGGGCGCGTCGCCCTGCCATTTGCCCTGGCGCTTGAGTGAGGCAATCAGAGCGGGTTCCGCACAGCGTAAAAACGGATTGGTGGCGCGCTCAACGGCGATGGAAGACGGCACCGTAGGCTCGTTCTGTGCCCGTTGCCGGGCGACGACACGGCTGCGCTCAGCCAGCGTCGCATTATCCGGCTCGGCCGCAGTGGCAAAGCGCAGATTCGCCTGTGTGTATTCATGCGCGCAGTACACCCGGGTATCGGCGGGCAGGGCTGCCAGGGCGCTGAGGGAGGCGTGCATGACGGGTGCAGTCCCTTCAAACATGCGCCCACAGCCCCCCGCAAACAGGGTATCCCCACAGAATAACAGCGGTGGCGACGCGTCGACGGCGGCGCTGACGTAGGCGATGTGATCGAGGGTGTGGCCCGGAACGGCCATGACCTGGAACGTCCGGCCCAGCAGGTCCAGAGTATCCCCCGCGCTGACAGGGTGTGTGATGCCGGCAATGGCGGGGTTCTCCGGGCCGTACACGCGGGGCTGCGCGTGCGTCAGCAGGGCGGACAGCCCACCAACGTGGTCGAAATGGTGGTGGGTGACAAGAATGGTGGTCAACTGCAGCCCGCGCTGTTGCAGCACCCTGATAACGGGCTCGGCATCGCCGGGGTCTACCACGGCACAGGTGGTGCCATCGTGCAGTAGCCAGATGTAGTTATCGTTGAAGGCCGGTATCGGTTCAATTGTCAGCATGGACGACGTTCAAAACCCCTTCAAATGCATTAACATGGCCGCTCAATGAAATGAGAGCCGGTCAACGGCCATGGGAACTGATGCGCGAGTGTAGCGACATTTCGGCCGAACTGGAATCCTGGTATGGCAGGGAAACAAACCGCCGCCTGCACGCTGCGGTAAACAGCGCACTGGAGCCCCTGTTGGAAACCGCTTTCGGCTACCATTTGCTGCAGATTGGCCAGAGCCGGGGGCAGCCGCTCTATGCGGGTAGCCGCATCGGTCACTGCGCCTATCTGGCGCCTGAGGCGGGCGCGGGCGTTTCCGTGGTGGCCCGCCATGACGAATTGCCGGTCGAGAGCGACAGTGTCGATGTCGTTATCGCCCATCACTGCCTGGATTTCACCGAGCGCCCACACGAAGTGCTGCGCGAGTTGCACCGCGTGCTGACCCCCCACGGCCAGCTGTTCCTGCTCGGATTCAACCCGCTCGCCCCCGGTTGTGGCGCGCGACGCCTGCGCGGTCTCGCAGGCCATCCCCTGTGGCAGGGCCTGTCTCCCGTGAGTGCGCACCGGCTGCTCGACTGGCTGCGCCTGCTGGGCCTGGAGACCCAGTCATCAAGCTACCTGCATCCACTGCCGGTCATTGGCAACGGGCGCCTTGCCCGCTACGCTCGGCGCGTGAATCAGTGGAGCCAGGCAGCGAGTCTGCCCCTGGGCGAGCTGTACCTCGTGCACGCCATCAAGCAGGTGGGCGGGCGTGTGCTGCCGGTACGCCGGGCACGGCCCAGTGCGCGTTTGATCGGACTGGCGGTACCCAGTCCTGCCGCCGCACCGCGCGGGGATCACGCGGCGTGAAGCAGGTGGATATCTTTACCGACGGCGCCTGCCGCGGGAATCCCGGACCCGGCGGTTGGGGAGCGTTGCTGCGCTTTGCCGGCCGCGAGCGTCACCTGTACGGTGGGGCCCGGGATACGACCAATAACCGTATGGAATTGCAGGCTGCCATCGAAGCGCTGCGCGCCCTCAAGGAGCCCTGCGAGGTCAACTTGACGACGGATTCCGTGTACGTCCGCGACGGCATTACCAAGTGGCTGCCAAACTGGAAGCAGAAGGGCTGGAAAACCGCCGCCCGGCAGCCGGTGAAAAACGTCGACCTGTGGCAGGCACTGGATGAGCAGAACCAGCGTCACCGCATTCACTGGCACTGGGTAAAGGGCCACAGCGGGCACCGGGAAAACGACATCGCTGACCAGCTCGCCAATCGCGGCATCGACGAGCTGCAGAACGCCGCCGGGGGCGCTGCACAGTGCCTGGCTGATCGATAAACACTGAACACGCAATAACGGAAGCACGCTGTGAGACTGATCGTACTCGACACCGAGACCACTGGCCTGGAAGTGAGCCAGGGTCACAGAATCATTGAGGTTGGCTGTGTTGAGCTGGTCAACCGGCGCCTGACCGGCAACCACTTCCACCGCTACATCAACCCCGAGCGTGATATTGACCAGGGCGCCATCGAGGTGCACGGCATCACCCCCGAATTTCTGGCAGACAAGCCCGTCTTTGCCCAGATAGCTGCTGACTTTCTCGAGTTTGTGCGCGGCGCTGAACTGATCATCCACAATGCCCCCTTCGACATAGGCTTTCTCGACGCGGAGCTGCGCCGGCTGGACGAGCAGCATCCGGGGCTGGAACAGCTGTGCACGGTAACCGACACCCTGGTAATGGCGCGCAAACGGCATCCCGGGCAGCGCAACAACCTCGATGCCCTGTGCGCTCGCTACACGGTGGACAATTCCCAGCGCGACCTGCACGGCGCGCTGCTGGACGCCGAGATCCTGGCCGACGTCTATCTGGCAATGACTGGCGGCCAAACCACGTTTCAGCTCGCTGACCACGGTCCGGGCGAGGAGGGCGGCAGCGGCAGGCGCGAGGGCATCCAGCGCCTTCCCGCCGACCGCAAGCCGCTGCCGGTCATCGTCGCCAGCGCCGATGAGCTTGCAGCCCACGAGGCGCAGTTGCAGGCCATCGAGCGCAGCAGCGGCGGCCGCGCCTTATGGCGGGAGGTCTTCCCGGTATGAGCATTGAATTCCACAACCAGCCGCCACAGTCTGTGGAGGAGGCCCTGCATCTGGTGTTTCAGGCAGGCCAGCTGGTCAGCGACATGCGCGCGGAGCCCCTGATGCCCAGGGCCGATCTGCAGCAACAGGGCTGGGTGGTTGTGCGCGAGCAGTTTCTCGGCTACTGGCACGGGCAGCCCTGTTTCGCCGTGGAGATCGACAGCAGCGCGCAGCCGGACCCGATGCGCTTCGTACGCGGCAGCCTGTACCAGCTGCTGGGTCGTGTTGACGACGGGCTCTTCGCGCTGGCCGGACGCGCATCCCAGTTACTCGCCTGGGAACGCGATCATCAGCATTGCGGCCGCTGCGGCGCGGCCATGACGCTGGATGTGCGTGAGCGCGCCATGCGCTGCCAGCCCTGCGCCACGATCGTCTATCCCCGCATCAACCCCTGCGTCATCACGCTGGTCACCCGCGGTGAAGAGCTCCTGCTGGCGCGCAACGCGAATTTCCCCGGCCAGATGTACAGCACGCTGGCCGGGTTCATTGAAGCCGGTGAAAGCGCAGAGGCCACGCTGCACCGGGAAGTCCGCGAAGAAGTGGGTGTAGAGGTCACAAGGCTGCGCTACTTCGGCTCACAGTCCTGGCCATTCCCCAGCCAGCTTATGCTCGGCTTTTTCGCCGAGTACGCGGGCGGCGATATCGTCTGCGAGCCCGGTGAAATCGCCGATGCACGCTGGTTTCATTACAGTGCGCTGCCCCAGGTGCCACCCCCCAGCTCCATTGCCGGGCAGCTTATCCGCCACTACATCAGTGAATTGACACGGGAGTAAACCCTTGGAATACCTCTATGAGTACGGCCTGTTCCTGGCCCAGGCACTGACCTTTGTGGTTGCGGCGCTCTTGCTGGTCGCCGGCGTGGTTGCCCTCGGCCAGCGGCACAAAGCGCGCGCTGAAGGCCACATCGAAATCCGTAAAGTGAACGAAAAATACCGCGATATCGCCGACGCCATGCGCGCCGCGATGACCGACCCCGCGGCGCAGAAACTGGCCGAGAAAGCCCGCCAGAAAGCCAGAAAGGCCGAGGCCAAAGCGGCGAAGAAGCGCGCCAAGAAAAAAGAATCTACCGGAGAAAAATCGCGTAACAAGTTGTTTATACTTGATTTTGACGGGGATATAAAGGCCAGCGCATGCGACCAGTTGCGGGAAGAAATCTCCGCTGTTCTACCGCATGTAGACGAGGGCGATGAGGTTCTGTTGCGGCTGGAAAGCCCTGGCGGGATGGTCCATGGCTACGGCCTTGCGGCCAGCCAACTGCAGCGGATCACCGCTGCGGGAGCACAATTGACGGTGGCAGTGGACAAGGTGGCGGCCAGCGGCGGCTACATGATGGCCTGCGTCGCCCAGCGCATCATTGCCGCGCCGTTTGCGGTCCTTGGCTCCATCGGTGTGCTGGCGCAGCTGCCCAATTTCCATCGTCTGCTGAAGAAGCACGATATCGACTTCGAACTGCTCACCGCGGGAGAGTACAAGCGGACGCTCACGCTGTTTGGCGAGAATACCGACAAGGGGCGAGAGAAGTTCCTCGAAGACCTGGAACGCACACATGCCCTGTTCAAGGCCTTTGTGACGGAAAACCGACCGGCGCTGGATATCGAGCAGGTCGCCACGGGGGAGGTCTGGTACGGGCGTGAAGCCGTTGCTATCGGGCTGATCGATGACGTACAGACCAGCGATGCCTACGTTCAGGCGCAGCTGGAGGACCGCGATGTGTTCGAAGTGTCCTGGGTCGAGCGCAAGAACTGGCAGGATAAACTGGGAGTGGCGGCGCAGGGGGCGATTGAGCGCGCGCTGCTGAAACTCTGGCAGCACAATCGCGGGCCCCACGCCTGAACACGCGTGTCAGTAACCCACGTAGCGGTTGTAATCCAGCACGCCCGCAGCCAGCCCGTCCTGCTCTCGAAACAGCGTATGCAGGCGATCGCTGACCGCCCAGAACCAGGGTGAGTTGCGCCGTACGCCGTAGCGCTGACGCAACAGTCTGAGGTCATCCTGCGTGCGCAGGGCGAGAATATCCTGGACGAACAGGGGTACCTGCTTTTCGTGCACCTGGAAGAACTGGTTGGGGTGCGCGCCGATCAGGCCGGCAACCACCGTGACGGCATCCTCCTCTGGCAGACGTCGCTCGTCTTCCCGGAACAGTTGGGCGATGTTGCTGTAACCGGCATCGTGCAACAGGGTGTAGGCCTCGTCGCGCCCCGGGCCAATGACGTTGATGAAGCTCACTGCCGGCAGGAAGCTGTTGTGGCTCCCGCGGGCGCTGACCAGTGTGTCGAAGGCGTCGACCATGGCCGGGCTGGCACTGCGCCGGTAGTCGAAGTTGGCAGCCTCGGCGCCGTGCAGTCGTGCCCGCATCCAGCCGAGGAATTCCGCCTTGGGGTCCGCGGAGCTGAAAGCCAGCGGCGTCTCCCGCTGCATGGCATCGCTGTGCACAAAGGGGTGCTCACGCGCAGACTCCGGCGCGTCT
This sequence comes from uncultured Haliea sp., assembly GCF_963973825.1. Classification (NCBI taxonomy): domain Bacteria; kingdom Pseudomonadati; phylum Pseudomonadota; class Gammaproteobacteria; order Cellvibrionales; family Halieaceae; genus Haliea; species uncultured Haliea sp. Next base: position 322,246 of record NZ_CAXBAE010000002.1, on the reverse strand, counting down.
CTGTACCAGTGCTGCCACAGTGCCTGGCGCTCGCTGGCTGGCAGAAACATCAGGAAGTTGAGCTCCCCCTCCATGCGCAGGAAGTCCATGTACAGGCGCGACTCCAGCTGGTGCGATGCCGCGCCGTAGACGTCGAAATTGGCTACCAGCAGGTAATGAATACGTTCCAGTAGCGAATAGGTGATGAACCACGCCGTCTTGGGCGTTTCCCCAATGAACCCCTTGACCACTGATGCCGTGTCTACGTGCCGTGCGATGGTCAATGCGGCATTGGGGTTGCTGCCGTCGCCGTCCCAAATGATTTCCAGACCCGGACGCCGGCCCTGATCCACATACTGGCGCTCGAGGTACTCGGCCTTGGCGCGCATGTAGCGGTCATGTCCGCGAGCGTAGCGCCGCCACTGCAGCAAATCGATAACCGTGCCCGTGGTGGCAGCCGGCAGGCGCAGGTTCCGCGCCTCGCGTTCGAGGAACGCGCCGTCCAGTTCCGGGTCGAGTTCGTCGGGGTCCATGAACATGACCCAGAAGCGGTCATCGATGACGTTCAGCGCAACCTGTCCACGGCAGACCGGACCCTTGATGAAATTCATGATGGTGAATTCGGCTTCCTCGAGCAGGAAGCGATAGCGCGAGCGCACCGGCAGTGCCGCGAAGGTTTTGAACGGGTTGCCCGCGATCTTTTCATCATAGCCGGGCAGGGTGGCAACAGCATAATCCGGGGCGAGGAAGAGTGAGCGATACCAGTCGCGGCGTTGCGCATCGAAACGGTAGGGCTGGTGGCTCTTGGCCGCGACCGTGATGGGCAGGCTTTGCAGGCGATAAAAGAAGGTGGTGCGACCCGGGTCATCGAAGGGGCGGCGGGTCGCCAGCAGGTCGATCGGTTCGCCCGGCGGGCTCGCTGAACGCACCAGCCTGAACCAGCGGGGCTGCTCCTGCGCCTCCAGGTACAGCGTAGCGAGGAACAGGTGCTCATAGACATAGCGGGCCATCAGTCGTGACCTGTTGTCCTTCCCGTTCAGGAATTGCTCCCAGGCGGCAATTTCCGACTGCAGTTCAGGCGTCAGTGGCGCCTGCCGGCTTGCCGGTGCACCCGCGTCCAGCCAGCTCACCAATGTGGCGTGTTCGTCCGGCTGCAGAGCCGGCAGCCCGTAGGGCATACCCCACAGCGGGTAGTCCTCGGCAAACTGGTCAAATTCGTCGGCTTGTACGCACTGTTGATCGCGGTGCAGCCGGAAATCAAAGCCTTTGGGCATGGGCCCGCTCGCGGGGAGAGGGTTTGCCTGCTTGAGGTCCAGCATGCGCCGCAGCACCCCCCGGGAGGGGTCGGCGCTGTCCAGCACGGGGTAGAAGCCCTTTTTACGCCAGGCGGCTTCCCCCTGCGCGTCATCAAACAGTCGGGTCAGGTCGCCCGCCAGCAGGCGTGTGGAGTCGTAGACCAGCGTCTGATTGGCGCCGCGCACCAGCCCCTCGTGGGCTTCCAGCTTGAGCTGGCAGGGTGCGTCATAGCAGGCATGGCACACCACACAGCGCTGCTCGATAATCCGGTGTGCCCGGTCGGCCAGTACATCTTCCGTGGCTGCCGTCGCGGGCAGCACAGCGAGACTCAGCAGGGCGAGCAGTTTATTGCGCAGGTCCACAGTCACCTCGCTGTATGATGGCGCGGTTGACCAGTGCGTCCTGGTCACCGTTGTCGTCCGCCAGTACAGCAGCGCCGACATCCTGGTTCAGCGCACTGCACGGGTCCTGCTCCGGCTCCTTGGTCAACCAGTAGAGCACCGCGATGATCAGCAGTCCGGCAACCAGCGACAGCAGGGACAGATACCAGGGGTTTTTCAGCATGTGCAGGCACACTCGGGGTTGGTTCAGGGGGATGATAGCACGCATACTACAGCCCCTTCCGCAGCAGACTGCCGGTCCATTATGGAATTGACCCATGTTGTCTACAGCCTCGACCTGGTCGGTGTCGGGGTGTTCGCCATCAGTGGCGCCCTGGCCGCCGCGGAAAAGCGCCTCGATATTCTCGGGTTCCTGCTTTTCGGCACGGTTACCGGCATTGGCGGTGGCACCCTGCGGGACCTGCTGCTGAACACCGGTGAGGTGTTCTGGATCGGCGATACCGCCTACCTGTGGATGTGCGTCGTGGCGGGGGTTGCCACCTGGTTTCTGGCGCACCTCTTTGTGTCACTGAGCCGTGTGCTGCTGTGGGCGGATGCCCTGGGACTGGCGCTGTTCTCCGTGCTCGGCACCCAGAAAGCGCTGGCCTTTGATGCGCCAGTGCTGGTTGCCATCGGCATGGGCATGATGACTGCGACCTTTGGATCACTGATCCGCGACGGGCTGCTCGGCCGCCCGCCGGTGTTGCTGGAGCCGGATATCTACGTCACCGCGGCTGCCCTGGGGGCGCTGAGCTATGTCGCCCTGGACGCGCAGCCCTGGGGGCAACAGATCGCGTTGCCGGCGGCTGTGGCGGCGGCCTTCGCGCTGCGAGCCGCAGCCATTCTCTTTGACCTGCGCCTGCCGAAATACCAGCCCAGGAATCCGGACTAGGTGCGTTCAGCCCTTGCCAGTGGGCTTGTTGGGGCCCGCCTGGGAGTCCTTCTCCACGTATTCGATGATCTTGCTGGCGATATCGATGCCGGTGGCTTTTTCGATGCCCTCCAGACCGGGAGATGAGTTCACCTCGATGACCAGGGGGCCATGATTCGAGCGCAGGATATCCACCCCGGCCAAATCCAGCCCCATCACACGGGCCGCCTTGACGGCCAGTCGGCGCTCTTCCGGGCGCAGCTTGATCACCTCTGCGGTGCCTCCGCGATGCAGGTTGGAGCGGTATTCCCCCTTCACGGCCTTGCGCTGCATGGCGGCGATCACCTTGTCGCCGACCACGAAGCAGCGGATGTCTGAACCGCCCGCCTCGCGGATGAATTCCTGTACCAGGAAGTCCGAGCCGATGCCGCGAAAGGCGTTGATCAATGCCTCTGCGGCCTTTTTGGTTTCCGCCAGCAGCACGCCATTGCCGTGTGTGCTTTCGGTCAGTTTCAGGATCAGCGGGGCGCCGCCCACCGACTCGATAAGTTTGTCGGTGGCGCGCGCCGAGTGCGCGTAACTGGTGACCGGCTGGCCGATCCCGCGCCGTGCAAGTAACTGGTGCGCGCGGAGTTTATCGCGCGAGCGGGTGATGGCGATGGATTCATTCAGGGAGTACACGTGTCCCACCTCGAACTGGCGCAGCACCGCGCAGCCGTAGGACGTGATGCTGGCGCCGATACGCGGGATAACGGCCTCGAAATCCAGCGCCTCGACCCGCTCGGCGGAGTGCTGGTAGATGACCGTCGGGTCGTTGGCGGTGATGTTCATGTAGCACTTCAGCACATCAATGACACTGACATCGTGGCCGCGCGCCGCTGCCGCCTCTACCAGACGACGTGTGGAGTAGAGCCTGCGGTTGCGCGACAGGATGCCAATTTTCATAGGGTGCCCTTGTGAGCCAGAGGATTTGTTACCGGCCTCTATGATAGCTGGTCTGGGGCGAGTTTGCGCGGTCAGGGTGCACCGTCGGCCTCAATGAAGGCCTCCAGCACCTGCTCCACATAGCGGCAGTCCTCGGCAGTCATCGTGGGGTGACAGGGCAGCATGATCCCAAATTCCATGATCTGGTCGCAGTTGGCGAGCCCGGCAGGGTGCACGCGGAAATCCCGGCCCTGCAGCATGGGCTGCCGGGTTATGTTGCCGGAGAAGATCACGCGGGAGAAGATTCCGTTGTCCTCCAGGTGTATTTGCAGCGCCTTGCGGCGCCAGCCGGCCTCGGGGCGAATCTGCAGCGGAAAGCAGATCCAGGTGGTTTCTGTCTCGGGCAGCGTCGTGGGGACGATGAACTTGTCCGCGTAGCGCTCGAAAAACCGGTAGTAACCCTGGAAACGCTCGTTGCGCAGGCGCCACAGCTCGTCGATACGGTCCATCTGGCCGATGCCGAAGGCCGCCCCCGCTTCATTGGGAATGAACCCGTAGGCCAGGTCCTCAAAAATGAACAGGGAGTCGTAATCGAGGTTGTCCAGCTTCTCCAGAAAGCGTCCGTCGCTCTCGCTGACCTTGGTGCCGAACATGTACTTTTCTGACGAGCGGCCCCAGGCGCGCAGGCTGAGAGCGGCATCCAGGTAGCGGTCATCATCGAAAAACACCATGCCGCCGTTGCCCAGCGCGGTGATGATGTGGAAGATGGAAAAACTGGTTATGGAGATGTCGGCGCGGGTGGCGGTTTTACGCCCGCGCAGGCTGCCGCCCAGCGTGTCGGCAGAGTCGTGCACCAGCAGCAGGCCGTGTCGGTCCGCGATACTACGCAGGATATCCCAGTCGCAAATGCCGCCGATGAGGTCCGGAACCAGCAGCGCGCGGGTATTTTCGGTGATCACGTCCTCCACGCGGTCCACCAGAATCTGGTAGTCGTCCAGCCCTACATCAATGAACACTGGCTTGTAGCCCGCCTGGTAGATGCTGGCTACGTCGGTAGAGAAGGTGAGGGCAGGGGTGATGACTTCGGAGCCCGCCGGCAGGTTGAGCAGGCGCATGGCAATCATCAGGGCCGAAGAACCGGAATTGACCATGACCCCGTGACGCTTGCCCATGAAGTCCGCAACGCGGCGTTCGAACTCACACACACGATTGCCGGGCACCAGGCCCATCGGGTCGGCCAGCACCGCGTTCACATTACTGATTTCCGCCTCGCCATACATCGCACCACCGTAGCGCACGACACGTGGGGGGAGTTTGTTCTTGTTCATGCTGATATCCTCAGTCGTTATCGGTTTCAGTAGCCCGCTTGCGTATCGACCAGCCCCTGCAGCGGTTCGCCGCGAATGAATGCCTGCACGTTGGCGATGAATGGCGCGAGTAGCCGCTGGGCAATATTCGGCCCGCTCCAGGAAACATGGGCACTCAGCCTGACCTTTGGATGTGCGTAAATCCAGTGGCCCGCGGGCAGTGGCTCGGGGTCGACAACATCAAGAGAGGCACGGGCCAGTTGCCCTGAATCCAGTGCGACCCTCAGTGCATCCTGGTCAACCAGGGCGGCGCGAGACACATTGATCAAATGGGCACCCGGCTTCATCGTGGCCAACGCACGGGCGTCGAGCAGGCCGCGGCTTGCAGCGGTAGCCGGCAGGGCGAGTACCACATGGTCAGCCACCTGCAGCAACTCGGTGAGGTGTTCCACCAGTTGCACACCGGGCAGGGGACTGTCGCGGTAGGACCGAACCTTGGCGATGACCTGCATGTCGAAGGCCAATGCACGACGGGCAACGGCCTCGCCAATCGCGCCGAGACCGACAAGCCCGAGGGTTTTTTGTTCCAGACAGCCGAGATCAGCCATGTACCATGCTTCGGGCGGCTCATTGATCCAGCGGGCCGGCAGCTGTTTCTCATGACAGAGCATCATCGCCATCACCCACTCGGCCATGGGAGTGGCTGTGGCACCGCGTGAGCAGGTAAGCACGGCATCCCCAGCCATCGACAGGGGGAAGTTATCAATGCCGGTACCCAGCACGTGAATCCAGCGCAGCCCCCGGCAGGCGCTGAGCAGTGCAGGGAGGTCGCCGCCACCGGTCGCAGTACACAGCAGTGCGTCGGCCTCAAGAGGCTGTTGCGCGAGGCTGCCATCACTGGGCACTATAATCGCCTCAATCCCGCGTCCCAGGGCCTGAAGTTGGTCAACCAGGCCGGGAATGTTGGGTTGCAGTGCGATGCGCATGGCGAGTTCTCCCTGTGGTGGAGGCGTGAGCGACGTCAATGGCGCCCGCCGAGGCCCTTTTATATCCGGCTCAGTGAGGCGAGGCCAGTGCTGGCGGGTTGCGCGGCGCAGAAAACGGGCAACGGTTCAGGTCACCGGCCCCGGTGCCGGGAAACAGGAGAGAGTCGATGACCAGTATCGAGCAATTGGTGGCCATTGAGGCCATTCGCGCGCTGAAGGCGCGCTACTTTCGTGCGCTGGATGGCAAGGACTGGCAGGCCTTCGAAGCCGTGTTCGCACCGGACCTCGTTGCCGACTTTCGCGCCGCGACGGGCGTCTATGATGACACCCTGCTCACCCACGGTGCGGCGGCCTATGTGGCGGGTCTCGCACCGGTTCTCGACCAGGTGGTTACCGTGCATCATGGGCACACACCTGAGATCACGATTGAGTCACCGACAACGGCCGCTGGTGTCTGGGCGATGGAGGACAAGCTATGGCCGGGGCCGGGCTCGGCACTGCCCTTTGCCTGGCTACACGGTTATGGGCACTACCACGAGCGCTACGTCAAACTGGATGGACACTGGCATATTCAGGAGATACGGCTGAGCCGGCTGCGCGTGGACATGGGGTAGGGCTGTTGCGTCTGCCGCGCTACGGCAGGTCATAGCGCAAATTGAGCCAGCAGGGCCGCGTGATCCGACAGGTCCCGCCAATGCCCATCGCGCAAGCGCTGGCAGCCGATCGGTTGTACGCCACGGTAATAGATCCGGTCGACCGGAAACACCGGTGCCCATACCGGGAAGGTGCGTGCATGCCTGCCGTGTAGCGCCAGGAAGGCTTCCTCGAGACCCAGCTGGGATTGCAGGTACTGCGCTCCGCGCTGGCGCCAGTCGTTGAAATCCCCGGCCAGGATCAGGGGCTCGTCATGCGGAACGTGGGCCTCTATCCGGCGCACCAGCGTCGCCAGCTGTGTGCGCCTTTCGCGCTCGAGCAGGCCAAGATGCACACACAGCGTGTGCAGGCGGGTGCCCGAACCCGGCAGCGCCAGGACGCTGTGCAGGATGCTTCGGCTGGAGCGGGGAAACAGCGACACATCGATGTTCTCCGTGCTCACGATGGGGAAGCGGCTGAGCAGGGCGTTGCCGTGATCCCCCTTTCGGTAGATGGCATTGCGCGCGTAGGCGTAGTGCGGCCAGACCTGATCCGCCAGATATTCAAAATGCGGTTCTTCCGGGTAGCTGAAACGCTTCTGCCGTCGCGGACTGGCATGCGCCCAGCCGTGTACCTCCTGCAGAAAAACCACGTCAGCGCCGGATTCCACGATACGTTCACGAATGCCTTCCAGCACAAAGCGTCGGTTGCCGGTGCAAAACCCCTTATGGATATTGTAGGTGAGCACGGTGACCTCCTGCCGTTTGGCAGGAGCAGGGTCATTTCGCATCGATTGGTCCAACGTCACAGGCATCTGATCACTATGGGAGCACGCCGCGTCAAATCGCTGGCTGTTCAACGCGCTCAAGCAGAACGCTACCACAGTTCTTCATTCAGATCAGTGCATTGACGCCGGCATGTTTCACCTGAGTCGGCGTTGTGCTGGCCCGTGGCTCACGAGCGCATGCGATTATTCCGATGTGGGGATGCCATGCTCTATCCAGTGATGCGCACGCCGGAATAGCCCGAGCGTGAGCTGGTGCAGCTTCTCGCCAATGGCTTTGTCGGCTTTGCCAGCACAGGCACGCGCATGGGTCCCCTCCAGAATGGCGCCCAGTTTGTAGCAGGCCAGCACAGCGTACCATTGGAGCGAAGAGAGGTTGCGATGCGAGTGCTTGCTGTAGTGTGCAACCATTTCGGCTATGCTGGGGAAGCCGTCACGAGGTTCGATGCTCGCTGTGGAAAAACCATCACCATCGTCGCTTGTCGCCATTACCCAACCCAGGTCCAGCAGCGGGTCGCCAATGGTGCTCATTTCCCAGTCAATCAGGGCGGCAAGTTCCCCGTTGTGGTAATTGAACAGCGTATTGGCCAAATGGCAGTCGCCGTGGATGATCCCTGGCTGGAAGTCCTCGGGAATGTGGTCTGCCAGCCACTGATATATCCGGGATTCGTAGGGCAGGGAGGTGTTGTCATAACCGTCCAGTGCTGCGTAGCTCTCCAACTCGCCTCGCCAGCGTCCGGGTTGGCGCTGCAGGTATCCATCCGGCTTACCGAATTCAGCGAGCCCAAGCTCCTTGTAATCCAGCGATCCCAGCGTAGCCAGGGCTTCTATGTGAGATTCCCCCATGCGGCGGCGCAGCGCTGCATCACCGCGGTGAAGTTCGGGTAAACCATTGACGGGGTTGAAACCATCCACGGGCTCCATCAGAAAGAAGGCAGCCCCCAGCACGGACTCGTCTTCACAGTGCGCGATGTAGCCAGGATGGGGTACATTGCTGCCAGCAAGGGCTTGAAGAACCCGTGCCTCTCGGCACATAACCCGGTTGCTGCTGGCGCGAAGATGCTTTGGCGGACGTCGCAACACAAAGGCCCTGTCGCCCCGCTCAAAATACAGCAGAATATTCTGGGTACCCCCGGTCAGCAGACGTTGGTTTAGGAATGGCCCCGAGGGCAGTCGTTGCGCTTGCATCCATTCGCCAAGTCGATCGAGATCCACCAGATCCCGATCTACTGATTCTTGTTTAGCCATCGTCAATACGCCTGATTTAAAGAGTCGAACCGCCGTCGATCACCAGCTGCTGGCCGGTGACATAGGCTGCCATGGGGGAGGCCAGAAACAGTACGCCGCCTGCGATATCCTGCGGCGTGCCGAAGCGGCCGAGCGGGTTGGTCTTCCTGAATTGCTCCTCCTGTTCCCGGCTGGACTGGTTGACGGTCAGTTTAGTGGGCACCATGCCCGGTGCAACGCTGTTGACGCGAATACCGTTGCGGCCCCACTTCATGGCCAGGGCTTTGGTCAGCTGCACAAGGCCAGCCTTGCTGGCGCTGTAGGCCGGGTTATTCAGGGCAGGGCGTATGGATACCACCGAGTCGAGATTGACGATATTGCCGCCGCTGGCTTGCAGCAGGTCATGGAACTCGGTACACAATTGCATGGCGCCAGTCAGGTTGATGCAGAGAATTTTCTCGAAACCCTCGCGCTCGAACTCGGCTTTTTTCCACAGCACTGAGCCGATGCAGTTCACCATTACGTCGAGTGCGTCAAACTTTGTCGCCAGTGCGCTGATGGCCTCAGGGTCCTGGATATTCAGGGAGTGAAACTGCATACCGCTGAAGTCGTTGTCGTAATCCCCCTCGCTGCGAGTGCCAGTGATTGCCACCTCGGCTCCGGCCTCCAGGAAGGCTTTTGCCACGCCGTAGCCGATGCCGTCCGAGGCGCCGCAAACCAGTACCTTCTTGCCAGTGAAATCCAATGCGTTTACCAGACTCATAATGTGTTTACCTGTTGCTGGAGTTGTCTCAGGGGGTGAGTAGCACTTTCATGACGCCATCCTCGCGAGCATCGAACATGCGGTAGGCTTCTTCTCCTTCCGCAAGATCGAAGCTGTGTGTGAATACACCTTCGCCTCGAATCCGGCCAGTCTGTAAGAGGGGTATCAACTCCGGCCACGAGTCCACGACACCGGCAATACCCATGTGCACCACCAGGCTTTTCGCCTGGATGATATGCAGTGGCATGTTGGTGTCTGCCTGGAGAATCCCGAGAATTGATAATCGACCGCCAATACGGGCGAGCTTGACTGCCTGGCTCAGAGTTGGACCGACACCCACCGCTTCGATGACCGAATCGACACCCAGCCCCCGGGTCTCTTCGTAGACCGTTTGTACTGCCTCGTCGGGGTGTAGCGGCGTAGCGCCGAATGCGGATGCCATATTGCGGCGGTTTTCCTGTGGATCGATCGCGTAGACTGTAGAGGCGCCGATTGCCACCGCCGCTTCTGCAGCCAGGCGACCCACCGGCCCCTGGCCGATCACGGCGACGGTGTCGCCGGGAGAAACCCCGGACATCTTTACCCCGTAGTAGCCAGTTGCCAATGCATCGGTCAGGAGAAGTGCCTGTTGATCTGTAATGCCCTCCGGGATACCGGTTGCACCGAGATCCGCGTTGATGACTTCCAGGTACTCTGCATGACCGCCATTGAGTACGGGCCGGATACCGTAGGCGATGCTGCTGTGACCCCCCGAGCGATAGCTTTCACAGAGGTTGAACTGCCCCGCGAGGCAGCGGCGGCAGATACCACAACCGGCACCACCGGCGACCAGTACCTTGTCTCCCACCTTGTGCCTGCGGACCGCGGAGCCCACCTCCACGACTTCACCGATGGTTTCGTGGCCGGTACAGAAGCGCTCGATGGGCTGCGAGTAGTCTGTCTTGGCAATGCGATCCCCATGGTACATATGCAGGTCTGACCCGCAGATACTGCAGCGCTTTACCTTGATAATCAGGTTGCGTTCGTCGCGAATCGTCGGATCATCGAAGGATTCATAGCGAATCTTTCTGGGACCGTTGAATACCAGAGCTTTCATTGTCAGACACCTTCGACTGCGGCTTTGATGGTCATTTTGCCCAACTGCGCCATATGCACTTCATCCGGGCCATCGGCAAGGCGAACAAAGCGTGCATAGGCAAACAGATTGGCGATCGGCGTATCCTGGCACAGGCCCATGCCGCCGTGGGCCTGGATGGCTCGGTCCGCCACCTCCTGGCACATGCGCGGGGCCACGATCTTGATCATGGCGATAATGTCACGGGCCTCCTTGTTGCCTACCTTGTCGAGTCTGTCAGCGGCACACAGGGTAAGTAGACGAGCCTGCTCAATTTCACAGCGGGACTTGGCGACATCCTGGCGAATGACGCCCTGATCCGCCAGTTTCTTGCCAAAAGCCACCCGCGAGTCGACACGCTTGCACATCAGGTCCAGACAGCGCTGGGCCGCGCCGATCAAGCGCATGCAGTGGTGAATACGGCCCGGTCCCAGGCGACCCTGGGCAATCTCAAAGCCGCGTCCTTCACCGAGAATCATGTTCTCAACGGGAACGCGCACGTTCTCCAGAAGCACTTCGCCGTGGCCGGCGGGGGAGTGGAGGTGGTTAAACACCTTGAGGGGGCGCACCAGCTTCACCCCGGGTGTGTTGCGAGGAACGATAATGGTGGATTGCTGAATATGCCGGGGAGCCTCTGGGTCGGTCTTGCCCATCACCAGCAGCAATTCGCAGCGCGGGTCGTAAACGCTGGAGGACCACCACTTGCGGCCATTGATCACGTACTCGTCGCCATCGCGCACAATGGAGCACTCGACGTTGGTGGCGTCGGAGCTCGCCACCTGTGGCTCCGTCATCAGGTAGGCAGAGCGGATCTCGCCCTCCATGAGGGGTTTCAGCCACCGTTCCTGCTGCTCCACCGTGCCGTAGCGGGCCAGCACCTCCATATTGCCGGTATCCGGCGCGCTGCAATTGAATATCTCAGAGGCCATTTCTGAGCGGCCCATCAATTCTGCCAGGGGGGCGTACTCCAGGTTGGTCAGGCCGGGACTGAAGTCACCGTACTCTTCAGGCAGGAACAGGTTCCACAGCCCCAGCGCCTTGGCCTTCTGTTTCAGCGCTTCGATGATCGGCGGTACCTGCCACAGCTTGGCGGGGTCGTTGACGAACTCTTCATAGGCTTCTTCTGCCGGAAAAATGTGCTCCTGCATGAAGGCATCCACCTGTGCCATCAGGCCTTTTACCTTGTCACTGTGCTCAAAATTCATACAAATTTACCCTGTTTTGACCTATTTATGGTCGGATGGTCGGACAATACGACTGAAATTGCATGGTAGGCCGACCCTGTGCTAGAGTCAAGCGCATGCCGAATACAGCCCTGCAGCGCGACCCTCTCTACCGCCAGATCTACAAGATTCTGGAGACCCGGATATTGAGCAACGAGCTGAAGGTAGGGGACACGCTGCCTGCCGAGCAGGTCCTTGCGGACAACCTGCAGGTTCATCGCTCATCAGTGCGAGAAGCCATGCGCCTCCTGGAGGAAAACGGCCTCGTCGAGCGAAAGCCGGGGGGCAAGAAGCTCATTGTGCGCTCACCCGATCGCGACAAACTCAGCAGTCGCATCTTCAATACGCTGATTCTTGAGGAAGTGACCGTCAGGGAGCTATACGAGGCCATCCGTATCCTCGACGCAGAGATTGCGACGGTGGCAGCGGAGAAGATTTCGCCGGAGCTGTTGCATAAAATGGAGGAGAACCTGCGGCAGACGGAAGCGAACCTCGGCGACAATGCGGCACTTGAGGTACTCGATCTCGAATTTCACAGCCTGATTGCCGAAGGGTCCTGCAACCGGGTGCTGCAGTTGAGTCGTCTCGGAATCGCACATGTGTTCCTGCCGGCGGCGAATCGACTGATGAAACAGCTTGATGTAAACCAGCGTCTACTGGATGCGCACCGACAGATTTACCGGGGCCTGCGCGATCACGACCCGGAGCAAGTCAGAACCTGGGTGCTGAAGCACGCAGACGATTTTGTACGAGGCTATGAAGTTGCGGGCCTCGATCTCGATGCACCCGTGTCCTTCACCGACCAGTAATTCCTCCAGCCCAGCCATCCGAAGTTGGTGGCAAGAACGGGCCGCACCCAAAGCAGAACCCAATTGTTCAGCCGAACGCTCTTCATACGGGCCCGCCGGATGGCTTGGCCTGATTCCCGTACAGGGCGGTCCTGCATCTGGCGGACAACCCGTCATCCATAGCAGAGCCCAGTAGGGCCCGAAACGAGCCCCGGAGCCTGCAAAACACGGCAAATCCGTTATCCGTAAAAGAATCCACAACTGCGTATAATATATATTATGTTAAATTAAGGATTCGGGCACACAGTTATGCACAGGCTGGTGAAGGCTGAACCCCCTGCCCACCCCGCGCTGTGTTTAAGGCGCACCAGCACCAGGCGCGATCGCGACAGGTCGTGCATGCGGATGGCCTGACTGTCGGCCCACAGGTCACTCGGATACACTGATGCCCTCGCGCCTGCGACGTGCAGCAATCGCAAAGGGGGAACTCGCACTGGATATCTGGGTTGATGCCGACGCCTGCCCGGGCATGGCGAAGGACATTCTGTTTCGGGCGGCTCGCCGTACTGGCCTGTGTTTGACCCTGGTGGCAAACCGTCCGTTACAGGTCCCTGCGGATGCGAATATCCGCTCGCTGCAGGTCAGCGCCGGGTTTGACGTGGCGGATGATGAAATCGTCAGGCTGGCCAAACCGGGAGACCTGGTCATTACCGCGGATATCCCATTGGCGGCCGAAGTGATTGCCCGGGGTGCCCTGGTGCTGACACCACGGGGTGAACGCTACACGACGGACAATATTCAGCCGAAACTCACTATGGGGGATTTCATGGACACACTGCGTGCCAGTGGGATTCAGTCGGGTGGCCCGACGGCACTCAACCATCAGGACAAACAGCGCTTTGCCAACCAACTCGACCAGATACTCGCCGCAACGCGACGCTAGGCGCAGTCGCTTGCACGCCGCGCCTGACGACCCTCGCCTGGTGAAGCCCTGGATGCACCCTGTAGCGCACGTTGCGGAAGCGTTGGCTGTTGATCCCTCACGGGGGCTGGCAGCAGACGAACTTCAGCGTCGCCGAAAGCTATTCGGCCCTAACGTCTTCCGTGAGACCAAGCCACGCCCTGCCCTGTCTATTCTGCTGGCGCAACTGCGGAGCATTGTGGTGTTACTGCTGTTCGCAGCGACCGGTTTGGCCCTGTTGATGGGCGATACCGTAGAGGCGATGGCGATTGCGGTCGTTGTCGCGCTCAACACCGCGTTGGGCTTCACCACGGAATGGCGGGCAACACGCTCCATGGAGTCGCTGCGAAGTATCGCCCGCACGGAGACCACAGTACTGCGCGGCGGCCGTGCGGAGCGCATACCGGCGTCCGGGCTGGTGCCCGGTGATGTGGTACTGCTGGAGGCCGGCGATGTGATCCCGGCGGACCTCCGTTTACAGGAAGCCGCCCGGATGCAGGCAGATGAATCGGTGCTCACCGGCGAGTCACTTCCGGTACGAAAACAGGTCGACGCGGTAGCGGCAGAAGCATCGTTGCTGGAAAGGCCTAACATAGCCTTCGGCGGCACCGCCCTCACCCGTGGGAGCGGCAGCGGCCTTGTGGTTGCCACGGGTATGGATACCGAGTTTGGCCGTATTTTCGATCAGGTGAGCACCGCGCAGCCGCGCCAGACGCCGCTTGAAAAACGCCTTGACGCGCTCGGCAAGCGGCTGGTGTGGCTGGTGTTGGTGATGGCCGTGATGCTGGCAGTCATTGGCGTGCTGACCGGTCGCGATATTGCTCTCGCCATCGAGGTTGCGATTGCCCTGTCCGTTGCTGCGATCCCCGAGGGTCTGCCCATCGTGGCGACCATCGCGCTGGCTCGCGGCATGTGGCGCATGGCCCGACGGAACGCGCTGATTACCCGTTTGTCCGCCGTTGAAACACTCGGGGCAACCAGCGTTATCCTCACTGACAAGACCGGCACCCTCACGGAAAACCGGATGACGGTCACCCGGGTGCTGCTGGCCGATGCGGATATCGTCTTCCAGAGCGAAGGAGACAGCTCCGGGGACACGGGGGTAACTCACCGCCTGCTGGAACGCGCAGCTCTGTGCTGCAACGCCTCTCTGGGTGATGAGGCCGAGGACGAGAAGCATGCAACGGGCGATCCCACGGAACTGGCCCTGCTGGCTGCCGCCGCCCGACTGGGGCTGGACCGCCCTGCTCTGCTGGCGGCCATGCCCGAGCTTCGTGAGGAGCCTTTCAGTGCCGAAGACAAGCGCATGGCCACGATCCACCGCGATGCCGATGGCGTTTTCGCCGCCGTCAAGGGAGCGCCAGAGAGCGTGCTGCCACTGTGTCGTGCACAACAGGAGGGCGAGGCCGCGGTTGACCTCGATGATGCGGGCCGCCAGCACTGGCTGCAGCGCGCGGACGATCTGGCAGCCACCGGGCTGCGCACGCTGGCGGTAGCGGAGCGACGGCTCGGGTCTGAGCAGGACCCGCCCTACAGTGACCTCGTGCTACTTGGTCTTGTTGGCATGGAAGACCCCCCACGCAAGGGCGTGAAGGAGGCCATCGAACAGTGCCACGCCGCGGGGGTCAATGTGGTTATGGTGACCGGAGACCACGCGGCGACCGCCGCGCGCATCGCGCTGGACACGGGCATTGTCGCAGAGGGTCAGCCCCCCCAGGTTGTGGACGGCGATGCCTTGCAGCAGGTCTTCGAAAGCGAGGCGACGGATGAACTGCTGGACGTGCGCGTGTTCGCGCGTGTCACACCCGAGCAAAAGCTCAAGCTCATTGATCTGCACCAGCGCGCAGACCGGGTCGTCGCCATGACGGGCGATGGGGTCAATGATGCACCTGCGCTGAAAAAAGCCGATATTGGTGTGGCGATGGGTATTCGGGGCACAGCCATCGCGCGGGAATCCGCCGCCATGGTCTTGCAGGATGACGAGTTTCGCACGATTGTCGCTGCCATTGCGCAGGGTCGGGCCATCTTCAGCAACATCCGCAAATTCGTTGTTTACCTGATGTCCTGCAATATCAGTGAAGTGCTGGTGGTCGTGCTGGCGACAGTCGCGGGTGCACCACTTCCCCTGCTGCCCCTGCAGATCCTGTTTTTGAACCTGGTAACGGATGTGTTTCCGGTCCTGGCACTGGGTGTGGGGACAGGTGCACCGGGTGCCATGCAACACCCGCCGCGATCGCCCCGGGAGCGTGTACTGATGCGCCAGCACTGGGTGCTCATCGGCCTGTACGCTGCCCTGATTGGCGCGGTGGTACTGGGCGCGATGGCGGTGGGTCGCCTGGTACTCGGTTTCGACGCCAGCAAGGCAGTGACGGTCTCATTCCTCACACTGGCCCTGGCCCAGATGTGGCATGTGTTCAATATCCGCGAGGACAGCGGCCGCTGGCTGCGCAACGAAATCACCGGCAACCCCTGGATCTGGGCGGCACTCGGGCTGTGCAGTGCACTGATAGCGGCTGCGGTGTACTTTCCTCCACTTGCCGCGGTCCTGTCTCTCGTCCATCCCGGCCCGGATGGCTGGCTGCTGGTTGCGCTGGCCAGTGTGCTCCCGTTGTTGCTGGCCCCTGTCCTGCGCCGTCTGGCGCGGCGCTTCGCACCACCGTGAGGCTGATCCTTGCGAACGCCCCGAGTCAGGAATCGATGCCGGGGTGTGAGTAGGCGGGCAGTATCGGGTCCTCAATGCGTTGGGACCCGTCGAGTGAGTAAACCGGTAGCCCATGCTGAAGCGGAAAATGTAGGCTGTAGGCAGTGAGTCCGGTGCGCTCCGCGGCGGGCAGGTGGCAGAGCGCGAGGCCGGTCTCCGCAATGTATTCGATGCGCTCAGTCGGGTAGCTCTCCGGAATGTATTCACTGGCGCCGGGAGTGCGGATGGCAGTGCTCGGGCTCAGGGTGTTTACGGCAATGTTGTCAGCCAGAAGCTCCGCCGCCAGTCCCTGGGTCATGCGGTGCACCGCGGCCTTGATGGACGCATAGACAGTGCCTCCCCCCTGGGTCGCAAACGCATCATAGGGGCGGGTCGGCGGCAGCGCGGTTACCGACCCCAGCGTGACAATCCAGCCAGCGCCACGTTTGCGCATTTCGGGTACTGCGTGCTGGATCAGCCGGAACGGCGCGCGCAGATAGTGATGGAAAGTACGCTCGAAGGTTGCCGGGTCCATGGTCGCCGTCGGGGCGTATTCGGCTTTGCCGCCACTGTGGATCAGGATGTCCAGCCCACCGGTGAGTGCAATCGTGCGGCTTACCAGGGTGTCGAGGTCCGCGTCACTTTCGAGGTCCGCCTGCAGCGGATAGGCTACGCCCCCCTGCCCTTCAATCAGCGCCACGCTCTCACGCAGTGTGCCGGCATAGGGGCCCGCACTGTCGAGGCTTCGCGCCGCCAGCACCATCGTCGCGCCCTCGGCAGCAAGGCGCTGGGCCAGCGCACGCCCGATGCCCCGGCTGGCACCCGTAACCAGCGCAACCTTACCTTCCAGCAGTGTTCCCATGTCAATCGTCTCCTGAATACCCTGTGTCTGTGAACGCTATTGCAGGGCCGGTCAGATGCCCTCACCCTGTGCCACAAGCTCGCGCGCGAGTACGCTGCTGCCAAACGGGCTGAATGCGTGGGACAGCGCTGTATCTATCGCCTGCGCACCCGACTCCGGATCAAACCAGCGATCAATATGAGCCCAGTGGTGTGGGTGCAGCATGTATGGCCCCAACAGGTCATCAACGGTGCGGAATTCCTGTTCCCATACCCAGGTCCATGGCGCGCACCCTGCATGCTGCCATTCCACCGGGACAGCACGGCTCAGGCGCCAGTTGCGAATTTCGTGAATGTGCTCTGGCATGGCGAGCAGGTCCCTTTCAAAGGCCTCTGCGGTCGCGGTGTCGCGACCGGATTGCAGGCGGAAGAATGCTGTGCGTTTGATCCCGCCAGCCAGGTCCGGCTCCCGCAGACCGGCACCGACGGTTGCCAGCGCCAGCGCATGCACGGCAGTGCAGGTGCGCGAGAGCTCAGGAAGAATCTGGCACTGCCACACATCACTCGCCTGTGCCCGCGCCGCGGCGGCGGCGTCCGGGTACAGCAGGTCCAGTGTCAGGTGCCCCGCTGCGTACTCAGGGGCGAGGTTGTTGCCAAGCTCGCTCGATGCAAGCCCCGGAAGTTGTGGCAGCCACAGGGAGAGCGCCTGTTGCAGTGCATCCGCGCCACCCTCACGTATCTGCAACTGTGCGGTCTCGCGGTAGCCTCTGCTGGTCGCCGTGGACCGCCCGGCCGTTGGCAGCGTGAGCGCTGCTGCGTCCGGCTTCATCAGGTAGGTACGCCTGCGGGACAGACTCTGCTTATCGACAGCAGCCCAGAAAGCGGCGACCTCCGCCGTCCCTGACTGCGCGCGCATGCCCCACCAGGCCGCCGGGTCGGTAATGGTCCAGCGCAGCCAGAGTGTGACCGGCGCTTCGGCAATGGCGACCGGTGGCGACACCTGCAGAGACTGAAAGTGCATGCCGCGTGCCTCTGCCGCCTTCCGGTAGCGTGTCTGAAACAGCGCCTCGACGGCAGACAGATGCTGCGCCTGTAAGACAATTTCGTCTTGTACGGTGATCATTGGGCGGTCTTCGCTGCTTATTGTTGTGAATCCGCACGCTATCCGCCGGGGCTTCTGTCGTCAACGTCACGGCATGCAAAGGCGTATAGAATCACAAGGAGGCATACCAGTGCGGTAGCTTGTCTGGCCGCGGCCGCGCTGGTTCAATGCAGGCTCCAGCGGGCGCATACCGGGGCCACAGTGAAAAATAATCGGGAATCCAGGGAGTTGGCACAACCATGACCGACAACGCACTTCGTCAACAGTCCATTTACGACATACTGCGCCGCAGTGCTGCGCGCCACCCGCAAAAACTCGCCATTCGCCAGCACGGCGTTGGCTGGACCTATGCCGAGTTCCATCACCTGTGCCGTGCGGCGGCGGCTGGCCTGGCCGCACGGGGTATCCAGCCTGGCGATCGCGTGGCGATTCTGTCGCGCAACTCCAATGCCTTTGCCGTGGCCCGCTTTGCGATTGCCGCTGCCGGGGCGGTACTGGTGCCTGTCAACTTCATGCTCAATGCGCAGGAAGCGGCCTATATCGTCGACCACAGCGAGGCGCGCCTGCTGCTTGTGGGGCCAACTGAGGTGGACAAGGCACTTGCCGTTGCCGGTCTCTGCCCGCGTGTGGAATCGCTATTGTGGCTGAACCTGGACAGTCCGCCAGCGGAAGGCCTGGGCGCTTTTTCGGAGTTGCTGCAGACGGAGCCGCTGTCACGGCCGGTCGCAGTTGATGAGCGTACCCCCGCACAGATCATTTACACCAGTGGCACGGAGTCGGCGCCCAAGGGTGCCGTGCTCAGTCATGCCGCCGTGTTGTGGCAGTACGGCAGCATTCTCGCCGACGCCGAGGTCGCCGGCGATGACCGGCTGCTGCACGCCCTGCCGCTGTTTCACTGCGCACAGCTCGACTGTTTCCTTGGGCCATCATTGCAGGCGGGCGGTAGCAACATCATTACGGACGACAACAGCGCGGACAACCTGTTGCGATTACTGCAGGAGGAATGCATCACGTCGTTTTTCGCGCCACCGACCGTGTGGATATCACTGCTGCGGGCGCCCGCTTTTGACACGGCGGACCTCAGCGCCTTGCGCAAGGGCTATTACGGCGCCTCGATCATGCCGGTGGAGGTGCTCAAGGAAATACAGGCGCGGCTGCCGCAACTCCGCTTGTGGAACCTCTACGGACAAACCGAGATTGCCCCGACGGCCACGATCCTCAAACCGGAGGACCAGCTGCGAAAAGCCGGCTCGGCCGGCAAGCCGGTGTTGCATGTGGAAACGCGTCTGGTGGATGACGCGGGGAATGATGTGGAGGTGGGCGCCATCGGAGAAGTGGTGCACCGTTCGCCGCAACTCCTTACCGAGTACTTCAAAAACCCGGAAAAGACCGCTGAGGCCTTTGCCGGCGGCTGGTTCCACAGCGGCGACCTGGGCACCTTCGACGAGGAAGGCTACCTGACCATCGTGGACCGCAAAAAGGACATGATCAAAACCGGTGGTGAGAACGTCTCCGGTCGCGAGGTTGAAGAAACCATTTACCAGCTGCCCTGGGTGGCGGAGGTCGCTGTGATCGGCCTGCCCCACCCGACCTGGGTGGAGGCTGTTGCGGCTGTGGTGGTGGCCAAGGCGGATGCTGGCAGCGCCGTCGATGAGCAGGCGGTCATCGAACACTGTCAGGGTCAGCTCGCGGGGTTCAAAGTCCCCAAGCGTGTGATTATCGCCCCCGATCTTCCGCGCAACCCCTCGGGAAAAATACTCAAGCGCACCCTGCGTGAGGCCCATGCAGCGGCCTTTACCGCCGCTTGATGATGCACACGTTATTCCGGGACGGCCAGGCCCATGCTGGCGAGAATCTCTGCCGGTAAGGCGGGCGTCGACAGTGCGCTGAGGTGCTGAGCGCGACCCGCGGCCATCTGCTGTGTCACCTCGGGGTGAGTGGACACCCAGAATGCGCCGGCGACCACCTGGGGAAAAATGCGCTGCGCTGCCTCCAGGCCTGAAATGCCGTCCGCGTGGAGCATCGCGTCCATCATGGCCCGGTGCTGTGCACTGCCCTCGTCCTGCCCGCCGCCGCCATCGGCAAATATCCGGGTCGCCACCGGTCCGGGGAGGACCGCCGAGACGTGAATCGGCGCGCCCTTCAACTGCATCTCCAGGAACAGGCATTCGCTGAAGGAGATCATGGCGTGTTTGCTGAGAATGTATGAGGTCTGCAGCGGCATCATTCCCAGCCCGCCGATTGAGCAGGTATTGGCGATCCAGGCGCGCCTGCCACTGGCGAGCATACGGGGCGCAAAGGCGCGCACACCATGAATCGCGCCGTGGATATTGATCTGCAGTGTTTTCTCCCACTGCTCGCTGCTGAGTTCCCAACTGAAGCCGACCGTTTCCACCCCCGCGTTGTTGAAGAGCATCGTGACGTCCCCCAGGCGCGTATGCACCGCTTCCGCGAGTGCATCGATGGAGCCGGGACATGCCACATCCACGGGCATTGCCATTGCATCGCCACCGGCCTCGCGGATCGCATCTGCGACGCTCTCTGCACGGTCTGTCGCGATATCGGCCACAACCACCTGCATGCCGGCAGCTGCGGCACAGTGCGCGAGGCCCTCACCAATGCCGGAACCGGCTCCGGTAATGACGGCGACGTTGCCCTTCAGGGACGCGAGTGGGTCAGACATGCTTGATTCCTGTTTGTGATGAGTCGAGATCGGCGACCTTCAGCACCTTCTTGCCGCGGTTGTGGCCTTGCTGCAGGATGCTGTGTACGTCGGCGACCGCCGCCAATGGGTATTGCTCAATGGGAGGGAGCCTGATGTCCCCCTTGACCAGCAGCTGGGCGATTCTGGTCAGTGTTGCGGCACAGTCGGTGTCGTCCATGGTTGAAAATACACGTTTGACACCGCGTTCGGCGGCCATCGCGGCCGCTGCCGGGATATCCCCGTCATCCACCAGCGTGGGGATGCTGACAAAGGTGCCACCGGGTCTGACCAGGTCAAGGCCGTTGGGCAGGGTGCTGGTACCCACGGCGTCCATGAGGTAGTCGAGGCCCCCGGGCGCCCAGTCCGCGATCGCCTCGGGGATGCTTTCGCGGCGGTAATCGATGACCCGTTCTGCGCCCAGCCCCTGCACATAGTCCAGGTTGGAGGTTGAGCAGGTCGCCGCCACCCGAGCCCCCGCCCAACATGCGAACTGCACTGCGAAACTGCCCAGCCCACCTGCTCCACCGTGAATCAGCGCCAACTGCCCCGGCGCCAGGCCACCCCGATCAAACAGGCCCTGCCACGCAGTCAGTGCGGCAACCGGCAATGCTGCGGCCTCTGCAAAGCCGAGTCCCTCGGGAATGTGCGCCACCCGGCCGGCGTCGGCCAGCGTGTATTCCGCATAACTGCCCTGACCACCCTGGCCGTGGTTGGTGGGCGTAAACACGCGGTCGCCCACCGAGAATCCGCGCACCCCCTCCCCTATCGCCGCCACGCGCCCGGCCGCGTCAAAGCCGATAATGTAGGGGAATACATAGGGCCGGTATTGCGCCAGGTGCCCTTCCCGGTTTTTCCAGTCAGCAGGATTGACACCCGCGCAGGCAACCTGAATCAGTAATTGACCGGCCGCAGGTGTGGGTGTCGGGACCTCGGCCCGGCGGAAAACCTCCGGGCCGCCGGTCTCTTCTATGATCATGGCAAACATGTCAGTGTCCCTGCTGCATATCGGTAATGGTGTCCTGCGGTGGCCGCCTGATTGCTCTCCCCGGCATGCTGTCCAGACGCAATTCCCCCTCGTCAATAACGGGCACGCCGTTGACCAGTACGTAGCGCATGCCAACGGAGGGTTGTCGGGGATTGGCAAAAGTGGCCCTGTCCTGCACCGCGTTCAGATCAAAGATGACGATATCGGCGTCCATGCCCACCTGCAGCCTGCCTTTTTTGCGCATCTGCGGCACCGAGGGCTGCAGGATCGTTGCCGGTATCAGCGATGTCTTGCGCAAGGCTTCCGTCAGGCTCAGCGACTCGCTTTCGCGCACCCACTCGGCCAGCAGGCGGCTGAAGGTGCCGGCACTCCGGGGGTGGGCGTAAGCTGTTTCCGGCAGCGGCCACACGTCATGGGGGATCAGCGCGCCCGTGTTCGCGTCGATCCAGGGCATGCTGTCGCTGGCTATCGCCCCGCCGGGGAGCAGAACCGAGGTGTCCAACACGCTGCGTTCCGCCGGTAAATCCAGGAAGTGTTTTACGATAATGGCACCGGGCTGCTCTGCGCGCAGGGCTTTGAAACTCTCTTCATTGAGCCTCTGGCCGTTGTATTCAATGTCCTGCGCCTTCACACCCTTGGCCGCCATTGCATCCGGGCTGAACAGCGCCGAACCGATGGTGGTGCTGGCGGCGCCATAGGTATAGGCCTCTGTCGTTATCGGAACGCCGGAAGCGCGCGCTGACTGGATCATTCCGGCCGTGACATCGACGGCCCGCACACTGCTGCTGTTCAAGTGGCAGATGTGGGCCGGGTTTCCGGTGCTGGCCGCCAGGGCAATAACCTGGCCGACACACTCCGCCGAGCTGTCGGGGTCCTGCGGATTGTCGCAGGAGATGTGTGTGAAGGTGGGGACCTCATGGCGAGCAGCCAGACTGTGCACGGCAAGCAGTTCACGAAAACCTCCCCCCGGCGCGTAACCCCCGTTGATGCCGATACCGAGTGCCCCGTCGCGCAACCCCTGTTCAAGATAGGCAGTGATGCGCTGCACCTGTTCACTCGATGCGGCTTCGCTAACCCAGCGCTTGCGGGCGAAGGCATCACGGAACCACTGCACCTCCGCGCGGGGTGTCAGCCCCTCGAACTCCGCGATGCGCGCGAAGGTCCAGGCGGCAGACGTACCGTAATTCAGGGCCCTGCCCGCCCGCGCCTGTGATTGATACCACTCATCGACCGGCAACACGCCGGACTCGAGTTCCAGGGTGGTTGTCACGCCATCGTAGGCGTGCATTCTGTCTGCAACCAGCGACTGCCCGTGTGAATGCAGGTCGATAAACCCGGGGGCAACGATCAGGCCACTGGCATCGATGGTGCGCTTACCAACCAGCCGCCCTTCGGATATCTCAACAATCTCTGAGCCCGTAATGCCCAGATTGCGCACAGCATCCAGCCCACTCTCCGGGTCGACGACGCGGCCGCCGATGATGACCAGATCGTGGCGCGCCTCCCCGGCTGCCAGGGGGCGACCCGCCAGTGTCATGCAGAACAACAGTGTCAGCAGTACGGCACCACAAATCCTGGTATGGAATTCTGGCCGGATGTGAGTGTGCTTCATGATGCCCTCGGCTGATGCGTGTGTTGACGCTGCGTTGCAACGCGGTGGCTGCAATCGACAACCGCCCCAATTTAGCATACAACAGACACCTCAGGGTCTCGGACCACGGTATTGCGGGTGCTCGGCTGGCCTGTGCGAACCGGGGGCTGGACCGCAAAACAGGTCGTGGGAGGAACAGGGTGAGCAAGGTTAGCGCAGAGCGCACAGAGGAGACAGCAGCCAGCCGGTGGGCGCGTTTTACGCCGATTCGCACTGGCGAAGACTATGTACAGAGCCTGCGTGGACGCAATGTCACGGTTTACCTGCTGGGTGAGCGGATCGCGGAGCCGGTGGACCACCCGATTATCCGCCCCTCTATCAATGCCCTGAGTGCCACCTACGACCTGGCTCTGGAAGAGCCTGAGCTGGCAACGGCACACTCTTCCCTGATCGACGCCCGGGTCAATCGCTTCCTGCACATTGTCGAATCACCGCAGGACCTGGTGATGAAGAATCGTATGCAGCGGCGTCTGGGGCAGATCACGGGTACCTGCTTCCAGCGCTGTGCCGGGCTGGATACGATCAGTGTGCTGCACTCCATCACCTGGGACATCGACCGCAAGTATGGCACGCACTACCACCAGCGCTATCTCGACTTTATGCGCGAAGCCCAGCGCCACAATGTCATCATTGGTGCCGGCATGACGGATCCAAAGGGGGATCGCAGCAAACGCCCTCACCAGCAATCTGACCCCGATCTTTTTTTGCACGTAACGGGTCGCACGGCACAGGGCCTGTTCGTCACCGGCGCCAAAGCGCACATGACGGGCGGTCTGAACAGTCACTGGATCTGCGTCATGCCCACAATGAATATGGGCGAGGCAGATCGTGACTACGCTGTGGTTGGCCTGGTGCCCGGCGACGCTGAGGGACTCACCTACATTTACGGGCGTCAGAGCTGTGACACCCGTGCGCTGGAGCCGGGCGACATCGACAAGGGCAACGCGCGCTTCGGCGGACAGGAAACCCTGGTGGTTTTCGACAACGTGTTCATCCCCTGGGAGCATGTGCTCATGGATGGCGAATACGAATTCGCCCAGCCGATGGTGTCGCGCTTTACCGCCTACCATCGCGCCAGCTATGTCTGCAAAACCGGCCTCGGTGATGTGATGGTCGGCGCTGCGGCCTCTATCGCCGAGTACAACGGGGCTGATGCCGCCAGCCATATCAAGGACAAACTGGTGGAGATGACGCATCTCAACGAAACCATCTATTCGTCGGCCATCGCATCCTCCCACGAGGCGACGCGACTGGATTCGGGTATCTGGATGAATGACGAAATGCTGGCCAACGTGTGCAAGCACAATGTCACACGCTTCCCCTACGAGATAGCCCGATTCGCCCAGGACCTCGCTGGCGGCCTGATGGTGACCCTGCCGTCCCAGGCCGACTTCGAGCATGAGGACGCCGGGCCACTGTTGCACAAGTATTTCCAGGGTCGCGCAGACATTCCGGTAGAGAGCCGTACCCGGATGCTGCGCCTGATCGAGAACATGACCCTGGGCCGCAACGCCGTGGGCTACCTCACAGAATCGCTGCACGGCGCAGGTTCACCCCAGGCCCAACGCATCCAGATTCTGCGCGGCATGGATCTGCCGCGCAAGAAACGCTATGCGCAGGACCTGGCCGGCATCGACATTATCGCAACAGACGCGGAGGGCGACGCGGGCTGAATGACTACCCGAGTTTAAGGCCGACCACGGCAATCTGGTCGCCATCAAGTTTCTTCACGACGAACTCAACGCTACCCAGCGAGACGCGGTCCCCCACGACCGCTTTGTGATGGAACTGCCGGTTGATGAACTCGCCCACTGTGAGCGACTGCAGGGCTTCCGGTACCGCAATACCGTACATCAGGGAGATATCGGCCAGGCGTGCGCCCGGCTTGAGGACAAAGTCGCCATAAAACGCCGAGGCTTTTTCCGAGCTGCGCGCATCCACCGGCGTGAACAGGCGGGCGAGGGCCGGTGCTGCGCCGTCATTGCCGAGGACCATGACATGGTCTTCCAGCTCGACGTCTTGCTCACGAGGGTTGTCCAGTAACACTCCCTGGCGAACAATACCCACCAGCTGTGCGCCGCCAGACAGCGGCAAACGCCCTGCCCGCATCTGAATCGCAGGGCTGCCCGCCACCGCCCGGTATACCAGAACCTCTTTTTCCTGTTCGTCCGGAATCTTCAGGACCAGGTGCTCCGGATCGACAAGTACCGGCGGCACCTCAATGCCCAACCAACGGGCAATGGGCGCGATGGTCCACCCCTGGAGCACCAGCGAAACAAGCACCACGAAGAACGCCAGCTCAAAGAAAATATCCGCATGCTCCAGCCCGGCGAGGGACGGAAACAGTGCGAGGATAATCGGCACAGCGCCGCGCAGCCCGCACCAACTGATAAACACCTGCTCTCGCCAGGGGAAATGGAAGGGCAGCAATGCCAGGGCCACGGCCAGGGGGCGTGCGACAAAAATCAGCGCCAAGGCAATGCCGAGGGCGGGAAGTACCAGGGGCAGCAGGCTGCTGGGTGTGACCAGCAGACCGAGCATGAGAAACATGCCAATCTGGGCCAGCCAGGCGATGCCATCGTGGAATCGGCGAATATCCTTGGCGTGCGGCAGCGATGCGTTGCCGATCAGGATGCCCACCAGATAGATGGCCAGAAAGCCGCTCCCGCCCCACAGGTTGGCCACCCCGAACACGCTGATGCCGCCGGCCAGCGCCAGCAGCGGATACATGGATACGGGCAGAGAGAGGCGTTTCAGCAGCCGCACAAGCAGATAGCCGCCGGCAAAGCCAATGGCAAGTCCCAGCCCCATCTGCTCCGCAAAGGCCGCCAGAATGCGTACCCCGGGGTCTTCCGCCTGCAGCGAGAGCAGTTCCACCAGCGTGATCGTCAGGAAGATCGCCATGGGGTCGTTACTGCCGGACTCCACCTCCAGCGTCGCGCTGGTGCGTTCCTTGAGTTGCAAGCCCGCCGAACGCAGCAGGCCGAACACGGCTGCGGCGTCGGTGGAGCCGACGATGGCGCCGATCAATAGAGACTCCAGCCAGCTCAGCCCCAAAATGAGGTGTGTCACCAAACCGGTGATACCGGCGGTCAGCACCACACCGATCGTCGCCAGCGACAGTGCCGGCCCCAGGCTGACCCTGAAGGTGTCGCGACGCGCGCCCTGCCCCCCGTCGAAAATGATGATGGCGAGGGCGAGGCTGCCGAACAGGAAGGCCTGGTTGACGTCATTGAACTGCAGGCCGCCCAGCCCTTCTTCACCGGCGAGCATGCCCAGCACGAGGAACACCAGCAGTACCGGGGCACCCACCCGACGGGAGAGCCCGCTGGCAATGACGCACAGGAGTGCAAGCAGGGCACCCCAGAAAATCATGCTGTTGGTCAGTTCGATCGGGTTCACGCGCTCAAGGGGCCCTGGTCCGCTGGCTGCAGCCTGTATGGTACACCAGTCCGGTAGCACGGGGATGGAACACGCGCGAACCAGCGCTGTCTCACACAACATCGTGTACACCGTTACAATGGGATTGGATGCAACCCAGCGTGGGGTTACACTGCTGACTCGGTCTACAGGAGACACCAACTTTGCCTACCATACCGGCTTACAGAGCGACGCACTTCCGCACCCTCTTCCTGGGCGTTGCGGCCCTGCTGGTGGCAGCGCTGCCGGGAGTTGCGGGCGCCGCCATCGCCTACACGGACAGCCAGCGGGAAACCATCGTTGAGCTGATCGAGCAGTTGGAGGAGCGCCATTACGCCAAGCTTGTCTACGATGACAACCTGTCTTCCCTGCACCTGGACAATTACATAGAAAGCCTCGACGGGGGCAAGATGTTCTTTACCCAGGCGGATCTGGCGGACTTTGAGCGCTACCGCACGGTGATGGATGAGGACCTGCACGAGGGCAACCTGCAGATCGGCTTCGACATTTTCAACCGCTTCCAGCAGCGCTTGCAGGAGCGCCTCGGCGGCATCGTGGAAACACTCGACGAGCGCGTAGCGGCCATGGATTTCACCGTGGACGAGGCCTATGAACTGGATGGCGAGGATCGTCCCTGGGCGCGCAGCGAGGCAGAACTTGACGATCGCTGGCGTCGCCATCTCAAGAATCAGGTATTGAGCCTGCGGCTTGCGGAGAAAGAGGCCGAGGACATTGTGCCGACGCTGGAGAAGCGCTACCGCAACCAGCTCAAGCGGATTGAACAGTACAACGCCCAGGATGTGTTCCAGGTCTATGCCAACGCCCTGACGGAACTCTACGACCCGCACACCAACTACCTGTCTCCCCGTCGCTCGGAGAACTTCAATATCAATATGAGCCTGTCGCTCGAAGGGATCGGCGCAGTACTGCAGATGGAGGACGAATACACCAAGGTCGCCCGACTGGTCGCGGCTGGCCCGGCGGACAAGCAGGGAGAGCTGCAACCCTCGGACCGGATCGTGGGCGTTGCACAGGGCGAGGATGGCCCCTTTGAAGACGTAATCGGCTGGCGCCTGGACGAGGTGGTCGAGCTGATACGTGGCCCCAAAGATTCCACGGTTCGCCTGCAGGTGATCCCCGCCAAGGCGGCCTCCACGGATGCACGCAAGGAAATCACCATCGTGCGCAACCAGGTCAAACTGGAGGAGCAGTCGGCCCAGAAGAAGGTCCTTGAAGTGCCCAGCGGTGACCACACCGCAAAGATCGGTGTCATCGACATTCCCGCGTTTTATATCGACTTCGAGGCCATGCGGCGCGGTGACGATGATTACAAGAGCACCACCCGCGACGTCCACAAACTGCTGACGGAACTGGAAGCGGAAGGCGTTGACGGCATCGTGATCGACCTGCGCCATAACGGCGGTGGCTCACTGCAGGAAGCCAACGAGTTGACCGGCTTGTTTATCGAGTACGGCCCGACCGTGCAGATTCGCCACTCGTCGCGACGGGTGTGGCGTGACGGCAAGCGTGTGCGGGGCCCCTACTACGATGGTCCGCTCGTGGTCCTGATCAACCGACTGAGCGCTTCCGCCTCGGAAATCTTCGCCGGCGCGATACAGGACTATCAGCGCGGCATTATTGTTGGGGACCGCTCCTTCGGCAAGGGAACCGTGCAGACCATGGTGCCGCTCACGGAAGGGCAGCTGAAGCTCACCGAATCGAAGTTCTACCGTATCTCGGGAGACAGCACGCAGCACCGTGGAGTGGTGCCCGACGTGGTCTTTCCGTCCCTGTTCGACCCGGACGAGATAGGCGAGAGCGCACTGGACCACGCTCTCAACTGGGACCAGATCAATCCGGTCAAGCACAGGCGCTATGGTGACATCAACGCCGTTGTGCCGGAGCTGACCCGACTGTTCCGTGAACGCAGCGTCACCAACCCGGATTTCGTCTATCTTGAGGAGCAGGTTCACCTGGCTGAAGAGGCGCGCGCGGTGAAGGCATTGCCGCTCAATGAAGAAGCCCGTATCGCCATGCGTGAGGCGCAGGAGAACAAGGCCCTGGCAATTGAAAACCGGCGCCGCGCTGCGCTCGGCGAGGAACTGCTGACCTCGCTGGAAGATGAGTTTGACGAAACCGATGAGGACGCCATCGAGCCCGAGGACGATAGCGCGACAGAAGACCCGGAACACCCCGACGTGCTGCTCACCGAGGCCGGCAACATCCTTGTGGACGCGCTGCTCCTGCGCCACCAGCAGGTTGCACAGCACAGCGCGAATCGCACTGGCGACAAACAGTAGACGATGCAGCCTGCGGCGAAGCGCCGCAGGTTTTTTCACCCGCCGTCCAGGGCCGGACGGTGTGGTCCAAGCTTGCGAGAGACAGGCACTGGCGGATGACAATGGATTGGATTGAAGCCTTGGGGGATGTACTGCCGGTAACCCGCCTGGGCGACGACATGTGCGTGGTGGATATGTCGCCTGCGGCGTTGCGCATGCACGGCATGACCCTGGACGAAGTACGCGGCAAGACCCTGTCCGAACTCGCCCACCGTGAATCGATGACAAACGTGTTGCCCAGCGTCTGGCGGCGCAATACACCGCTGATCAAGGATCCGGTAGGTGGCCTGCTGGAGGATGCTGCCCGGCTGTACGGCAATGCCACGGCCTGGGTCTGGCTACTGACCCCGTCCGGCCGCATGTTCCGCGCCATTCTCAACGTGATCAAGCTGCAAACCGGGTTTCTGACGTATCTGGCCAACGTGGAGGATCCCTTCACGCGCAGCCTGGTACGCGCGGAACCCGATGGCACCATCGTCGGCTCCCTTGGCGCACGCTGGACACTGGAAACCATGCGGGTTTTTGAGGACTTCATCGCAGGGGATAGTCTGCAGGAAATCGCACGCAGCCATGCACTGACCACCAGCCGGGTGCGAGGCATCCTTGACGACCTTGCGGACCAGACTGGCTACGCAACCGCCGGTGCCCTGCGCGCGGCTATCTACCGCAATTATGCTGACGAGATGGTGCCTGCCCGACAGACGATTTTCCCCGTGGTGACGGACACCGTGCCCGGTTTCCCGCGCTACGACCGGTCTCCGGTTTAGACGCCGCCATGCCGCTGCCCTTCTCACAAGCCTGCGAAAACAACAAGGAGCCGATTCTGGCCCGTTTGCAGCAGCTCTTTGTCGATGCGGGGACGGTACTTGAGGTGGGGTCGGGGACAGGCCAGCACGCGGTGCATTTTGCCGCCGCCCTGCCCCACCTTCGCTGGCAACCGACAGATCATCCGGACAGTGTGGACAATTGTCGGGAGCGGGTGCGGGCCGCGGCGCTGCCCAACATCGCTGAACCGCTGGCACTGGATGTCGCCGAGCTCCGGTGGCCTGTGATACACGCGGACATGGCCTATTCTGCCAATACGGCGCACATCATGTGCTGGACGGAAGTCGAGTGCATGTTCCGGGGGCTGGCCAGGGTGCTGCCGGCGCAAGGCGCGTTTTGCCTGTACGGCCCCTTCAGGTATGCCGGCCGCTACAGCAGCGCCAGTAACGCCGCCTTCGATGCCAGCTTACGGGCTCGCGCCGCGCATAGCGGGCTCCGGGACCTTGATGACCTGCTGGTACTGGCCCGCGACACCGGCTTTGAGCTGGAGTCCGATACGGCAATGCCGGCGAACAATCAGCTGCTGGTATGGCGCAGACACTAGCCGCGCGATGGTAACAGGGTTCATCCCGCTGTCTGTGGTGTATCGACCCCGAACCAGGCCAGCTCTGACTGCAGGTCCACCACAGAACCGATGATAATCAGTGTGTGCGCCACGGGCCGTGATTCGGCGACGATCGCGCTGATGCTGCTCAATGTGCCCGTGATAACGCGCTGTTCGGGCAGGGTTGCCCGTTCAATGACGGCCACGGGCGTGGCGGGATCACGCCCATGCGCGACCAGCTCGCTGCAAATCACTTCCAGCCCGGCCAGCCCCATGTAGAACACCAGGGTCTCGTTGGGCGATAAAAACTCCTCCCAACGGTGCTCAAGCCGGTTGTCTTTCAGATAGCCGGCAACAAACCGTACGGATTGGGCGTGTTCACGGTGCGTCAGGGGAATGCCGGCGTAGCTCGCTGCACCGCTGGCAGCGGTAATCCCCGGTACCACCTGAAACGGGATCTGATGCCGCGCAAGCAGTTCGATCTCCTCACCGCCGCGGCCAAAGATAAAGGGATCACCACCCTTCAAACGCGCGACGCGACGGCCGTCACGGGCCAGATCCAGCAGGCGCTGGTTGATCCGGGTTTGCGGCACGCTGTGATCGGAGCGCTGTTTGCCCACATAGATGCGCTCGGCATCCCGCCGTGCCAGGTCGGTGATGGCCGGATTCACCAGCCTGTCGTAGAGCACGACGTCCGCCGACTGCAGTAAGCGCAGCGCCTTGAAGGTCATCAGGTCCGGGTCTCCCGGGCCGGCACCGATCAGGTAAACCTCCCCCTGATTCAGGCTCTTCGGGTTTCGCTGCTGTTGCGCCAGCAGTGCTGTCAGGCTGTTCTTCGCTTTTTCTGCATTCCCGGAGAGCACCTGTCCTGCGATCGGACCGTCGATGACCTGCTCCCAGAAGCGCCGCCGGTGTTCCACATCGGGAAGCGCCCGCGCCACGGTATCGCGCAAATCCCGTGCGAAAGCCGCCAGGCGACCGTAGGCCGCGGGCACCATAGCCTCTATGCGCCGCCGCAATTGCCTTGCCAGCACCGGGCTGGCGCCGTTACTGCCGATGGCAATGACCAGCGGAGACCGGTCGACTATTGCGGGGAAGATGAAGCTGCACAGCTCGGGAGAGTCGACTACGTTGACGAGAATACCCGCCGCGGTCGCGTCGGCGGAGATGACGGCGTTGAGTGTCCGGTTCGGGGTGGCCACCACCACCAGCCGCGCGCCGGCAAGCTGTTCCGCGCCCCGGTAGGGCTCTGCCAGCCAGCGGTGCTGGCGGTGCTCGCCAGCCTCATCGTGCAGCCCGAGCAGCCGCAGAAGTTCGTCGCCGGCATCCGGTGCCACGACTGTGATGCAGGCGCCAGCCGCCTGCAGCAGCCGCGCCTTGCGGGTTGCCACCTGGCCACCGCCGATCAAGACGACCGGCGCGCCTTGTAGCTTCAGGAAGAGTGGCAGCGATTCGATGGCAGGAGCCTCCCGGTCGAGTGTCGTCTCAGAGTTGGGTCAAACCGCCCATGTAGGGCTGCAGCACCGCGGGTATGCTGACACTGCCGTCGGCCTGCTGGTAGTTTTCCAGCAGCGCCACCAGGGTGCGGCCCACCGCCAGCCCGGAGCCGTTCAGTGTGTGCAGCAGCTCTGGCTTGCCGGTTTCCGGGTTGCGCCAGCGGGCCTGCATGCGGCGCGCCTGGAAGTCACCGAAACTGCTGCAGGAAGAGATCTCACGGTAGGTGTCCTGTGCCGGCAGCCACACCTCGAGATCGTAGGTGCGCTGTGCAGAAAACCCGGTGTCACCGGCGCACAGGGCCATCTTGCGGTAGGGAAGCTCCAGCAACTGCAGAACGCGCTCGGCATGACCGGTCAGCGCATCCAGCGCGTCGGGCGACTGGGCAGGTCGGACCAATTGCACCAGTTCGACCTTCTCGAACTGGTGCTGGCGAATCATGCCGCGGGTGTCACGGCCATAGCTGCCCGCTTCGCTGCGGAAGCAGGGCGTGTGACAGACGAAACGCACGCCCTCCTCGCCCAGTTCGCTATCCTCAAAGATACGG
The DNA here is from genome assembly GCF_963973825.1 of uncultured Haliea sp. NCBI lineage: Bacteria > Pseudomonadati > Pseudomonadota > Gammaproteobacteria > Cellvibrionales > Halieaceae > Haliea > uncultured Haliea sp. The sequence goes on along the minus strand of NZ_CAXBAE010000002.1, from coordinate 289,879 downwards.
TCGCGGGCAATGTTGGTGACCGGCACTTCGGCTGTGGGTATCAGGTAATAATCCTGCTCGCCCTGCAGTTTGAACAGATCTTCCTCGAACTTCGGCAGCTGCCCGGTGCCGCGCAGGGAATCGCGATTCACAATATAGGGCACGTAGATTTCGCGATACCCGTGCTCCCCGGTGTGCAGATTGAGCATGAACTGGATCAGTGCCCGGTGCAGGCGCGCCAGGGGGCCGTACATGACGGTGAATCGGGAGCCTGTAATCTTGCCCGCGGTTTCCGCATCCAGCTGCTGCAGTGCCTCGCCGAGTGCCACGTGGTCCCTGACCGGAAAATCAAAGGTTCGAGGTTCGCCGACACGTGCCACCTCGACATTGTCCTCCTCGCGCTCGCCATCGGGCACTTCGGGTGCCAGCAGATTGGGCACGCCCAACATAAAGTCTTCCAGCTTGCCCTGTACTGACTTTGCCTGTTCGGTGAGGTCATCGAGCTGCGAGGCTATCTTGTCCAGCGTCAGGTTGACCTGGGCCTTGGCCTCCTCAACGCTCATGCCCTGCCCGACCAGTTGGCCGATGGTCTTGGATGCGCGCTTGCGCTCGGCCAGCAGTGCCTGGCTGTCCATATCGGCCTGCTTGCGCTGCGCATCGAGCGCCTCGAAAGTGGCGACGTCGAAGCCATAACCGCGCCGTCCAAGCTGCGCCGCGATCGCCTGCGGGTCTTGCCGCACCGCCTTGATATCCAGCATTGTTCTGTTCCTGTTGTCTGTTGTGCCGGGCTGCTAGAGCAAGGCCCGGGTCAGGGTAATTGCGAGGCCGGCGCCGAGAAAGCAGAACGTGACGCTGGCCAGCACATAGCCGAGTGCCTGCAGCGCCTGCCCGGACTCCCAGAGCGCAAACGCCTCCAGTGAAAACGTCGAGAAGGTGGTAAATGCCCCGAGGAAGCCCACCATAAGGAGGCCTCTCCAGTCTGGATGCAGAACCTGCTTCTCCAGCAGGGCAAATACGACACCGATGGCGCAGGAGCCAAGCAGATTGACCAGCAGTGTGCCCAGCGGAAAACCGCCCTGCCACTGTGCCTGGGTCCACTGTGAGAGCAGATAGCGCGAGACCGAGCCCGCTGCGCCCCCCAATGCAACGAAGACCAGGTACTTCATGGAATAACCCGCGAGGTGCAGTTGCCAATGCGCATTGTACTGATTTTTAGCGGTGGGGGCAGCGTCCCGGGCGCCGCCACCCGGGAACCGGGTCGCTTTCACGACTTGTTCGGATAGCGTTGCCGGCCGCTGGTCTCGTCCAGACTGCGCAGGTACTCGAGTTTTTCGGCGATCTTCTGCTCCAGACCCCGTGCGACCGGAAAGTAGTAGCGCCGGTCGCTCAGCGCCTCGGGGAAATAGCTTTCTCCCGCCGCGTAACCTCCCGCCTCGTCGTGCGCGTAGCGATAGTCGTCGCCGTGTCCCTCAGCCTTCATCAGGGCGGTCGGCGCATTGCGCAGGTGCAGCGGCACCTCCACGCTGCCCTGATTCTGAACCTCCGCAAGGGCCGCCTTGTAGGCGCTGTAGACTGCGTTGCTTTTCGGCGCGCAGGCGAGGTAGATGACCGCCTGTGCCAGCGCGAGTTCGCCCTCGGGGCTGCCCAGCCGCTCCTGTACTTGCCAGGCATCGAGGCACAGGCTGAGGGCGCGCGGGTCGGCGTTACCGATGTCCTCGCTGGCCATGCGCGCGATACGGCGTGCCAGGTACAGCGGGTCACACCCGCCATCCAGCATGCGGCACAACCAGTAAACGGCGGCGTCCGGCGCGGAACCGCGCACGGCCTTGTGCAAGGCGCTGATCTGGTCATAGAACAGGTCACCGCCCTTGTCGAAGCGTCTCAGCGAGGCCTGCAAGACTTCCTCGAGTGTGCCAGCCGTGATCCTGCGGCGACCGTGCTCCTCGCTGGCCAGGTCGGCAGCCAGTTCCAGCAGATTCAGTGCGCGGCGGGCATCGCCATCTGCCTGCTCGGCAATCTGTCGCAGGCAGTCGCTGTCCACGACCGTTGCCGGCACCAGCGCCGCCACGCCGCGCTGCAGAACCTGTTGCAGGTCGTCGGTGCCCAGGGATCGCAGCTTGTAGACTCGTGCCCGCGACAGCAGTGCGTTATTCAATTCGAAGGAAGGGTTTTCGGTGGTGGCGCCAACAAAGATCACGGTGCCGTCTTCCACGTGAGGCAGAAAGGCGTCCTGCTGGCTCTTGTTGAACCGGTGCACCTCGTCCACAAATAGCACGGTGTCGCGCCCCGCGAGACGGTGCTGGCGCGCCTGTCCGATTGCCTCGCGTATTTCGCGCACACCGGCCAGCACGGCTGAAAGCTGCAGAAAATGCGCCTCGGCAGCGCCCGCAACAATGCGTGCCAGGGTGGTCTTGCCGACCCCGGGTGGCCCCCAGAAGATCATCGAGTGGAGTTGGCGTCGTTCGATCGCCTGGCGCAGCGGCTTGCCCGGTCCGAGCAGGTGTGACTGCCCCGCGAAGCTGTCCAGCGTGTCGGGCCGCAGGCGCGCAGCCAGGGGCTGGTAACCGGCTTTGCCAGCGGCGCTGAACAGATCCTCCGCCAAGGGTTACTCTGCCTGATAGAACAGGTCTGCACCGGGCGGCGGTGCGAAGTCGAACTCGGCAGCTGTCATCGGTGTTTGCGTGTCCAGCGCACTGAAGGTGATGACCACGCGCTGGTTGAGATTGTCCAGCACTTCCATGCCGAGAATCGCATTGTCTGCCAGCGAGAGTGCCAGTTCCCGGAACCCACTGCCGCTTCCCTTGGGCACGAGAACAAAGCGCTGCTGCTCATCCCGGTGCACGCTGTAATCCCGGCGCAGCGCCTCGCTGTCGCCGCCCAGCACCTGTAGTGGCGTCATCGCCTCACTGCCCGCTACCGGGCGGCGCGTCACCGTTTCCAGGTCGCGGTCGTGGTGCCACAGGTAATCGCGGTTGGCGATAATCAACTGACTGTCGGGTGCGCGTATCTCCCAGGCAAAGTAGCCGGGCCGCAGCAGCCGGAAACGCCCTTCCGACTCGCTTACGACGTCACCGTCCGCGGCGTACTGCCGCTGCTGGAACTCGCCCTGCAGGCGCTCGATAGGCTGCAGGGCCTGCAGCAGTTCGTCGACGGCTTCCGCCCGCAGCGGCAGGGGCGCAAGAAACATGAGCAGCGTGCATAGACGCAATAGGGTCAGTGAATTGGGCACTCTGTCAGTCCTGTGCAAAGAGGGTTCATTGAGTCGGCTCACTCTGCCGGCGGCGGTGCGAGCACTTCGCGCTGCCCGTTGCTGCCCATTTCGCTGACCACTCCGGCCTGCTCCATGGTCTCGATCAGGCGCGCGGCCCGGTTGTAACCGATACGCAGCTTGCGCTGTACCGACGATATCGACGCCCGCCGACTCTGGGTTACATAGTGTACGGCCTCGTCATACAGGTTGTCGCTCTCTGGATCTTCGTCACCGTTGCTGGCCTGGAGTTCCCCTGCCGTCACCGGGGTGCTGCTACCCTCATCCAGCAGGCCCTCGATATAGCGGGGTTCACCGCGACGCTTCCAGTCCGCGACCACCCGGTGCACCTCTTCATCGGAGCAGAACGCACCGTGCACGCGTGTGGGCAGCCCGGAGCCCGGAGGCAGGTACAGCATGTCGCCGTGCCCCAACAACTGCTCCGCTCCGCCCTGGTCAAGAATGGTGCGCGAGTCGATCTTCGAAGACACCTGAAAGGCAATGCGGGTGGGAATATTGGCCTTGATCAGTCCGGTAATGACATCGACAGAGGGTCGCTGCGTGGCCAGGATCAGGTGAATGCCAGCGGCCCGCGCCTTCTGCGCAATACGGGCGATCAGCTCCTCCACTTTTTTGCCCACGATCATCATCATGTCGGCGAATTCGTCGATCACAACCACGATGGAGGGCAGGCGCTCCAGCGGCGGCGCTTCCTGCTCCTCGTCGGTGAGCGCAAGAATCGGATCGGGCTTCCACAGCGGGTCCGTGATCGGTGTGCCCTCGCGCTCTGCGTCTGCCAGCTTGCGGTTGTAGCCTGCCAGGTTGCGCACGCCCAGGTGCGCCATCAGCTTGTAGCGACGCTCCATTTCCGCCACGCACCAGCGCAGCCCGTTGGCGGCGTCCTTCATGTCGGTGATTACCGGCGTCAGCAGGTGTGGAATCCCGTCGTACACCGAGAGTTCAAGCATTTTCGGGTCGACCATGATCAAACGCACATCGGTGGGGGTGGATTTGTAGAGCAGGCTGAGGAGCATGGCGTTAACCCCCACGGACTTGCCGGACCCCGTGGTGCCCGCCACCAGCAGGTGGGGCATTTTGCCGAGATCAGCCACCACGGGTTCGCCGGAGATGTCATGGCCCAGCGCCAGGGTGAGGGGCGAGCGCGACTGGTCGAAGGCGCGTGAGGACAGCACTTCGCGGAAATTCACGATCTCCCGGTCTTCGTTGGGGATTTCGATCCCGACCACCGATTTACCGGGGATCACTTCCACCACCCGTACGCTGATAACGGCCAGTGAACGCGCCAGATCCTTGGCCAGGTTGGATATCCGCGACACCTTGATACCCGCCGCAGGCTGGATCTCAAACCGGGTGATCACCGGGCCCGGATACACCGCCACCACCTCTGCACTGATGCCGAAGTCGGCCAGCTTGAGTTCCAGCAGGCGCGACATGGCCGCCAGCGCCTCCTCGGAAAAGCCCTTGGTCGGGTCCTTGGTTTCCGCGTCGAGCAGGCCCAGTGCGGGCAATTCGCCGGTCACCGGTGCATCGAACAAGGGCTGCTGTTTTTCCTTCTCCGCGCGGTCACTTTTTTCAGGCCGCGGCTTCAGGGGCTTTATCTTTGGAGGTTTACGCTGTTTGCTGCGCTCCACATGCTCATCAATCACCGCCTTGCGCGCCTCCAGCGCCTTCTCCCGCTGGCGACGATCACGCACCTGGTCCAGCGATGCCAGGCACCAGTGACGGATGCGCTGGCCAGCGTTGAGTGTCCACCGACCAAGCCGTTCCATGAGGCGCAGCCAGCTGATATCGGTGAAAATCGTGATGCCGAACAGGAAGACAGCCAGCAGAATGAGCCGGCTGCCGATCGCACTGAAGGCCAGACGAAAGCCATCGCCGATCGCCTGCCCGAGGATTCCACCAGCCCCCTGGGGCAGGCCGGACCCACCGCCGTCGTTGAGCGCTGCCAGCGCTGTGCCGGCGATGATGACCAGCACGAGCCCCAGGGCCCGAATACCAAAGGTCACCCAGTCAAAGCGCTGGTGCCGGTGGCGCTGCAGCAGAATGACCAGAGCGCGGTAAGCCAGCAGGACGGGGAGCAGGTAGGCCGCGAAGCCGATCAGTGAGAATGCCACATCCGCCACCCAGGCGCCGGTAGGGCCACCGGCATTGAGGATGCGCGCCCCCGAACCCGTCGCCGACCAGCCCGGATCACGCGGGCTGTAGGTAACGAGTGCCAACAACACATAGAGGCAGGCCGCGCTGACGCCAATGAAGGCGCCCTCCCGCAATCGCGGGCCCAGGACGCTGTGCTGACCGGATTTCTCAGGCACGCTTGAATTTCCCCTTACTGGCGTGGAAAAGACGTTCCCCACGCGCCACATCACTCAGCAATTGTGCCCCATTTTATGATTATATTCAAAAACTTATGGAAACTATTTAGAATCCACCTCGCCTTTGCCGCGGCGTGGTCTTTACATTAACATAGCCAGCCCAGCCGCCGCCGGGCTGCGCAGCATGCGTCAGTCGCGCAACAGGCCACATTTAACACCAGCAACCGGGAAATCACCACATGAGCGACTGTCAACACCACCCCCTGATCATTCTCGGTTCCGGCCCCGCGGGCTACACGGCGGCCGTGTATGCGGCGCGCGCGAACCTGAAGCCGGTAGTGATCACCGGTATGCAACAGGGCGGGCAGCTGACCACCACCACCGAAGTGGAAAACTGGCCGGGTGGGCATGCCGAGTTGCAGGGTCCGGAGTTAATGCAGCAGATGCAGGCCCATGTTGAGCGCTTCGAAACCTCGGTGGTATTCGACCACATCGAGCGCGTGGACCTCTCCTCCCGACCGTTCCTGCTTGAGGGCAGCAGCCGCTACAGCTGCGATGCCCTGATCATAGCAACCGGGGCCTCGGCACAGTATCTGGGGCTGCCCAGCGAGGCGGCATTCATGGGCAAGGGCGTCAGTGCCTGCGCCACCTGTGATGGATTCTTCTACCGCAACCAGAAAGTCGCCGTGATCGGCGGTGGGAATACGGCGGTTGAAGAGGCTCTCTACCTGGCCAATATTGCGTCGGAGGTGGTGCTGGTCCACCGGCGCGACAGCCTGCGCGCGGAAAAGGTTCTGCAGGACCGCCTGTTCAAACGCGCGGAAGAAGGCAAGGTGCGCCTGCTCTGGAACCACACACTCGACGAAGTGCTGGGAGACACCAGCGGCGTGACGGGTATGCGGGTGAAAGCCACGGCTGACGGTGCGACCAGCGAACTGGACCTCGCCGGGGTGTTCATTGCCATTGGCCACAAGCCCAACACGGAGATGTTTCAGGGGCAACTGGACATGAAGGACGGGTACATCACGATTCGCAGTGGCACCGAGGGCAATGCGACGGCCACGTCTGTCCCCGGTGTTTTTGCGGCGGGCGATGTTGGTGATCACATCTATCGCCAGGCGATCACCTCCGCCGGATTCGGCTGCATGGCTGCGCTGGACGCCGAAAAATACCTGGACAACCTGGGTTAGGCCCATGCCGGGGATCGCCCGCCTGGCCCCCGGCGATGCGTTTCCGCCCTCCAGTCAGGCACTGACCTATCCCAATGGGCTGCTGGCAGCCGGCGGCGGACTGTCTCCCGAGCGCCTGACCGCGGCCTACCGGCGGGGTATCTTCCCCTGGTATGAGCCACCGCAACCCGTACTGTGGTGGACACCAGACCCGCGCTCGGTGCTCTACCTTGATGCCCTGCATGTGTCGCGTTCCCTGCGCAAGACCCTGCGTCAAACAACCCTGCAACTCAGTGTGGACCGGCGCTTCGCGTCGGTCATGGCGGCCTGTGCAGCGCCCCGGCGCGACAGCGAAGGCACCTGGATCAGCGATGACATGTTGCAGGCCTACCAGTCCCTGCACCGGCGGGGCATCGCACACTCGGTGGAGGTGCTCAGCGCCGGGGGCGAACTGGTCGGTGGCCTGTATGGTGTTGCGCTGGGACGCGTGTTCTTTGGTGAGTCGATGTTCTCCCGCGTACCCAGCGCATCCCGCATTGCCCTCGTGGCGCTTGTATCCTTGCTGCGCAGGGCAGACTTCAGGCTGATCGACTGCCAGGTGGAGAGCGCGCACATGAACAGAATGGGGGCACGGCTGATCAGCAGGCTGGACTTTGAAGCGGAGCTTGCCCAGAATGTTGATGAGTGTATCGACCCGTCCATCTGGGTTTTGCCGACCCATTGCGGAGACCTGCTGCCGTGACCTCATCCCTGCGGGATCTCAAGGTGTACACCACCTACCCTCATACCTGCAGCTACCTGAAAGACCAGGAAGCCACCACCCTGTTCATCGACCCGCGGCAGGAAATGGACCAGCTGCTGTACAGTCGTCTGTCACAAATGGGGTTCCGGCGCAGCGGTGACCACATCTACCGGCCACACTGTGGCCGTTGCAATGCCTGCATTCCGGCACGCATTCCAGTGCACAGCTTTGCACCCAACCGCGCCCAGCGGCGCACCTGGCGGCGCAACGCAGACCTTCGCGTGGAACTCAGCGCACATATCGGCGATGAGGCCGCCTATAACCTGTACTACCGTTACATTGAGCAGCGCCACGCCGACGGCGACATGTACCCGCCGGATCGCGACCAGTACATGTCATTCCTCAATGACGCCTGGGATTGCACACGTTACTACCGGTTCTTCGCGGAGGAACGCCTTCTGGGCATTGCCGTGGTGGATGTGTTGACCGATGGATTGTCAGCGATCTATACCTTCTTCGAGCCTGAAGAGGAGCGTCGCAGCCTGGGCAGTTACGCCATCCTCTGGCAAATCGAACAGGCGCGACGTATGGGCCTGAACTACCTGTACCTGGGCTACTGGATTCGCAACTGCAACAAGATGTCCTACAAAACCGCGTATCGCCCCCTGGAGCTGTATATCGACAGCGACTGGCGGGAAGCCGAGACCGGGGGGTAGCCCCGGCCGCGGTCGCACTCAGAAATTCAGGCGCAGCTCGGCACCGTAGGTGCGCGGCGCCCCGACATGACCGTAGTCAAAGCCGAAGGTCTGCAGGTCCAGCGTAGAGGTGTAGTAATCCTCGTCGCTGACATTTTTCACCCAGACGCCCAGCTGCCAGCCCTCATCCGTCGAGAGGAAATCCAGGCGCAGATTATGCAGCCAGTATGCCTCCGAGGCGGTTCGCTCCGTGTTGTAGACATCGAAGTAGAAGTCATCGATGAAACTGGTATCGGCGCGCAGGGTGAAGGTCCCCTGCTCCAGCGTGGCGATATCCCAGGTGACAGCGAGGTTGAAGTTACTTGCCGGTGCCAGCAGCAGATCGTTGCCGGCAAGGTCGACACCGCTGAGCTCACCGCCCCTCACGTCGGTTGACAGAAGACCGAGACCCGCCTGCACAATCAGGCCCGGGCTGAGTGCAGCTTCCACCTCCACTTCCATACCGGCAATTTCGGATTCATCAATGTTGACCAGCGTCTGTATGATGCCGTCAATATTGAGGAATTGCTGGTTGTCATAGCGGTAATAGAACGCGGCCGCGTTAAGGCGCACACCACCCTGCAGGAACTCGTGTTTCACACCCAGTTCGGCACCGTCCAGAGTCTCGGGCTCCACATAGGTCAATTCGGAGGGGTCGAGAAAGGCCTGGGCATTGAACGCGCCAGAGCGATAGCCGTGGCTGACGTTGCCGTAAATCAGCGTGCCTGCCTCGCTGGTGTAATCCAGTCCCAGCTTGCCGGTCCACTCTCCCTCTGTCTCGGAGCGCTTGCCGGCCCTTGCAAACGCATCCACGGGGTCGCCGGGAATGGTGTTGAGAATCGGCGTGCCGTCAGCCGCCGCCAGAATACGCGCAGAGAAGTCGCTCAACTCGGTTTTATCCCGGGTGTAGCGCAGCCCCAGGCGCAGGGTCCACGCCTCCGACAAGGCGAGATTGCCGTCGAAGTACGCCGCCTGGCTGGTACGCTCCTGATCGAAGGCGTTGTCGAACTGACAACTGGCGGGTGCGAAGTCGGCGAGACTGAATCCCAGACTGTTCAGCGTAGCCTCCGCATTCAGTCCTGCCTCGGTAATGGGTGCGCCGAGAAACGCGGTGCCGGCAACATCGGCGCAGTCAAACGCGTCAATGCTGCCATCCAGGTTCATATCCAGGTCGCTGTAGAAACCGATGGTGGTGGCGTTGTACACCTGCTCCTGGGACCAGTACAGGCCGGCGATAAAGTTGAAAGGGCCATCGCCGCTCGACGCCAGCCTCAAGTCCTGCGTGTACTGTTCGGCCTCGCCGTAATAGGGTATCGACAGCACTTCCAGCGGCGAGCCGTCCGTGTCTTCGGGATTGAGTGCCTCTCCGTCATCCCAGGAGGTGATTGATGTGAGTTGGTAGCGATCATTCAACGCCCAGTTCACCGTCAGCGCCAACGCCTGGTTGGACAGCTCGCGCCGGGCGTCCTGATCGGATTCAAAGTCCCGAAAGTCCAGGCCATTGCGTTGATAATCGACCTTGTCCGTTGCTCCGAGCGCGTTGTACAACCCGTAGACGCCACCGCCCAGGCCGTCGGCTGAGATATTGAAGGGCTGTATGCCGTAGTTCACCGCACGCTGATCGGTTTTCGTATAGCGCAGTAGCGCCTCGACAGTGTCCGACGGCTGCCAGGCCAGGGAGACTCGCAGCCCGTACTCATCAATCGCATTGCCGTCCTCGATGCCGGGGTTGCGGTTGTCGAACCAGCCATCGGCCTCCGTCCAGGTGCCTGCAATACGCAACCCCAGGGTATCCCCCTGCAGGGGTGTATCCACCGCACCGCTGATTTCCCGGCGGTTGAAATTCCCGTAACCGAGTGTGAGGTTGCCGCTGGTCTCGCCGTAACCCGGCGTCCGGGTGATGTAGTTGACGGCGCCGCCGGTGGAGTTTTTCCCGTAGAGCGTGCCCTGCGGGCCGCGGAGAACCTCGATGCGCTCGAGATCGAATAACTGTGCGCCCTGGATGGCAGGGTTGCCTTTGTAGACCTCGTCTATGTAGGTCGCGACGGGGCTGGACTGGTTGAAGCTGTAGTCACTCATGGCGACCCCGCGCAGCGAGAAAATCGGAAACCCGTCCCCCGCCGTGTTCGTGGCCTGCAGGTTGGGTATCTGTGCTGCAATGTCGGTACCGTCCCTGAAACGGAACATCTCTATGTCGGCACCGGCGATGGCAGACACCGACACCGGCACATCCTGCAGGTTCTCACTGCGCTTCTGCGCCGTGACCACCACTTCCTCCAGCATCCCCTGCGCCGTGGCCTGCACGGCAACCGCGCTCACTGCCAGCGCGAGCGCTGAGGTGGCAAAGCCACGAAGGTGATTACCGCCGTTCAGATAAAGTGCGCGCATGCTTGTTCCCCCAGACACTGTTGATTATTTGCCGCCACGTTTCCGCTGTGGATGGTAGCGCACAGCCACGGTGACAAGTTGACTCACTTCGCCATTTCATTGACACTCCCGGCCAATATCGCTGATCCTGGATGGGTTGATGGCCACCTCGTCAGACCAATCCGATTGGGGCCTGGATGCCGGGTGGCTGATCGACTATCTCCTCAAACAGGGGCTCCGTGCGGAGGAAATCGCACGGCAAACAGGTATTCATGAACATCCCAGCACCCTGTCCTTCCTCTCCATCGATGCGTATCTCTCGCTGTTCTCATGGGCAAGTCGCTGCCTGGATCGACCGCAACTGGGGTTGGACATCTCCCGCAAGCTGCAGCCTTCGTCACTGGGCCTCTATGGCTACTTGATGGACTACTCGCCCACCGTCGGTGCCCTCTTCGAGCAGCTTGTGCACTACCAACCCATCTTCATGCGCGGCATGGGCTATACCAAACTGGTGTCGGGGGGCCAGGTGGAACTCGAATGGACAATCAACCGCCCTGCCTGCGAAGGCGTGCGCCTCGACGTCGAGTTTACGATGAGCGCCCTGGTCCGCCTGCTGCGCATCAAGGTGGGAGACGCCGCCACGCCGCTCAGGGCGACCTTCAAGCACGCGGCTTCTGCGTCCGTGGAAGACTACCATGAAGCCTTCGGCTGCGAATGTAACTTTGGGCAACAGCAGAACAGCATGCTGTTTGCCGAGTCGATGATGCAGACGCCGCTGGCAGGGGCTGACCCCCAGTTGCTCGACATCCTGAAAGTGCAGGCCGATACACTCCTGCAAGCATGGCAGCAACAGACCCGCTTCCTGGAGCGCGTGCGAGAGCTGATTGCTCGCACATTCGACCAGCCCGACGGTGGTGTGACGCTGGTCGCACAGCAACTGAACCTGTCACCGCGCACACTCAACCGGCGTCTCGCGAAAGAGGGCAGCAGTTACCAGCGCCTCCGTGAGGAGGTCGTGGTGCACATGGCCAAACGGGCACTCTCGGAATCACAGACGCCCATCGCTCTGATTGCCGGGGAGCTCGGTTTTTCAGAATCCAGCGCATTCATTCGTGCCTTCAGGCGAGCGGTGGGCGTCACGCCGCGCAACTATCGCGCCGAGGTGAAGCGCATACAGGGTGGCATAACGCCCGCTTCAGGGGCGGCGCGGGAATCCACCTCCTGACCTCTCCTCTTTCACTCGCCGGCACGGAACGGCGCTGCAGTGCCCTAGTTGGCGCATTGCGTCGATCATTTGGCGGAAAATGTCCAACATCCCGGTATGCCATCAGGTAGCCTTGGTGGCTTGCAGCATCGAATAACAGCCACACAGGGAGACTACATCAATGAGCGAAGACAAGGTGACGCCCGAGCAGGGCCCTGGCTTGAATCGACGGCGTTTTCTGGGCGGTGCGACGGCAATCACGGCAGGCGCGGCGGGTCTGGTGTCCGGCCCACAGCAGGCCGTTGCGGTGTCAGGCGCAGAACAGGCCTGCAAGACTCCGGGCTGCGATTACGATGTGGTGGTCATTGGCGGCGGCAACGCCGGCGCAGCCGCCGCCAGGGACAGTATGAAGAACGGTTATCGGACCCTGTTGCTCGAAGCACGCAACCGGCTGGGGGGCCGCACGTTCTCCGCTGATCTGGATGGCGATCCCGTGGAATTGGGCGGGTTCTGGATACACCACACGCAACCCTTCGTTTGGGCGGAGAAGGAGCGTTATGGCCTGGCGATCAAGGAAACGCCCGGCGCCGTCCCGGACAGCATGGTCCTGACCATCAACGGGCAACGTCAGGAGCTGAACGAGGCGCAAATCATGGAGGCGGTCATGGGCTGGCAGGCATTCACCGATGCCGGACGCGCCATCCTGCCACGCAACTGGGATCTTCTGCATAACGCACCTGCGGCGCTGGAGGCGGACGCCATCAGTGTCAGCGACAAACTTCGCGAGGCCGATTTAAGCGACTTCCAGAAAGATTTCATCCGCGCCGTGGTGGCTACCATGGCGCACAACTCGCCAGACGCCATGTCCTACCTGGAGATGCTGCGGTGGCACCAGTGTGGTGGCGGCTACTTCCCGACCTTCATGGACTCTGTCGCGCGCTTCAGCCTCAAAGATGGTACCGCCGCCCTCGTAGAGCACATGATCGCCGACGGCAGCCCCGAGGTTCGCCTGTCAACGCCCGTGAAGTCCGTGCAGGACACCGGGAACCTGGTGCGTGTGCAAACGACAAACGGCGATGTGATCAAAGCAGGCGCTGTCATCTGCTGCCTGCCGATGAATACCATATTCAATATCGACTTCACCCCACCGCTGCCGGAAGGCGTGGTCGAGGCGGGCAAAGAACGCCACACGGGTGTCGGCTTCAAACTTTACGTGAAAGTGAAAGGGGATGTCGGCAACGTGCTCAGCTTTGCCGCCGATGGTCCCCTGGACTACCTCATGACGTACAAACAGGCCCCGGATTACACGCTGCTGGTGGGCTTTGGCCAGAATCCGGATGCGCTTGATGTCTACGACGACGAGGCTGTGCAGGCGGCGGTTGATGCGCTCATTCCCGGTGCAGAGCTGCTCAGTTCCCTGAGCTACGATTGGAACAATGACCCCTATGCCCGTGGGACCTACTGCTCGTACCGCCCCGGCTGGGTGGCGAAGTATTACGATGTGTTCCAGAAAGACCAGGGTAGAGTGCTGTTTGGCTCATCGGATCATGGAGAAGGCTGGCGCGGTTTCATTGATGGCGCCATCGGTGCCGGAATTCTCGCCGCAGAGCGTGCCCGGGTTTTGCTGGGTTAGGGGGCAGGATGCGCGGTGCAATGTGGTTTTCTCTGGCGCCGGCGGCGGTACTCGCGGTGCTGCTGGCAAGCGGGCTTGCCCCCGCACACGCCGATGACCTGCGGGCAGAGGGGAAAAAGCAGTTTGCCAAGTGTGCGGCGTGCCATTCCATGGCGCCGGAGGTGCACCTCATGGGGCCCAGCCTCGCTGGCCTCAACGGGCGCGAAGCGGGTAGTGTGGAAGGGTTTGCCTTTTCTCCCGCGATGCAGGATTCTGGCCTGGTATGGGGGCGAGACTCGCTTTCGCAGTTCCTTGCCGCGCCGGCTGACGCCATACCCGGCAACCTGATGCCCTTTGGTGGCCTGCGCAAGGCGGAACAGAGAGACGCCCTGGTGACCTACCTTCTCGAGGCTGACGCACCTTAGCCGCGTGCCGGAAGGCAGGACTGAACGTGGCGATCAATCCTGCCGTTTCGGAAACACTGCTTTCCAGTCGCGCTGCATATCGATGACCGTCCAGCCACGCGCACGCGCTTCGTCCAGCCCCTTGTCCAACCTGCCAACGTGTGATTCCCGGTCGTAGGCCCACTCGCGCTCGGCGTCAGTGTGATGCAGATATAACATGAAGCGAGGCCCCTGCCCCGCCGCCGTGTACTGCAGCATTTGCAGGTCACCGTCAGAGTTACCGGAGGCGAATACGGGTCGGCGCCCGATATGGCTATTGATACCTACAGGCTTGCCCTCCTTGTCATCGATAAACCGGATTTCCGGCAGGCGCACCAGAACCGGCTTGCCCTCCCGCAACGCGAACTCCGTGACCACGCTGCTGCCGACGACCTGTTCCGGGGGTATGCCATAGACAGCTTCGGTCCAGGGGCGCATGAACTCAATGCCTCCGCCCGAGACAATGAACGTCTTGAAATCATTGGCCCGCAAGTAAGCCAGCAATTCCAGCATGGGCTGGTACACCATGTCAGTGAACAGCCGTCCGGTCTCCGGGTGCCGCGCGTTCGCAATCCAGTCGCGCACCAGCACCGCGAATTCGTCGGTGGTCATGCCCGCGTGTGTCGTCATGATCAATTCATTGATCGCCGGCATGCCCCCGGCAAGCGCTGCCTTGACATCCCCCTTGAGCAGGGACGCAAAGGGCTCTTGGGATTCCCACTCCGGGTGCTGCGGCGCCAACGCCTTCACCCGGTCAATGGCAAAGAACAGCTGGAAATACATTGGTTGCTCGGCCCAGAGGTTGCCGTCGTTGTCGAAGGTTGCAATGCGTTCTGCGGGTGGAATGTAGTCCTCAGAGCCGGTTTCTGTAACGCGCTCGACGAAGGCGGTGATTGAGGACTTCGTGGCACCCTCCTGCCAGGACGGGAGTGGATCCGGCTCCGCCGCCGTGGCGGATAAAGCGGCAAGCAGCAATACCATGGCAGCCGTCAGCTGCCCGTACCTATCTCGTTTCATAAGGATACAGCGCCCTCTGCAGTCCGGTCAGGCTACAATCCTGCCCCGCCGTGGCACATAACACAAGCGATCCGGCCTATCGGACTACCGAGTATTCCGCTAAATAACGCATAGACGCCAGTGGTGAGCTGGAAGATGATGGAGGCTCGGGTCGGAATCGAACCGGCGTTGACGGATTTGCAATCCGCTGCATAACCACTCTGCCACCGAGCCTTGATTGTCACTGTACCAGGCGGTACAGAGGGGGTTGGAGCGGGAAACCGGGTTCGAACCGGCGACCTCAACCTTGGCAAGGTTGCGCTCTACCAACTGAGCTATTCCCGCTTTACTGCTTCGTTACTGCTGTGTCCCCGGTCGCCGGAACCGTCGAGGCTTCGCGCCCCGCCACAACCTTGCCAAGGTTGCGCTCTACCAACTGAGCTATTCCCGCAACATCAAACAGCCTTGAGGGCCGCGTGAGGGCGCCTATTCTAGGGCCTGTTACCGCCCTGTCAAGAACAATGCTGGGCTCATTGTCCGCGCATGACCTCTGCCGCGGCGCGCAGATAAATCACCATGGACCACAAGGTGAGTACGGCGGCGGCGTAGAGCATGAAGTAACAGAGTGCCTGCAAGGCGTTGCCGTGAACAGTGGGATCAATTGCCAGCAGGCCGATAATGGCGATCATCTGGAACGCGGTTTTCACCTTACCGATGTAAGATACGGCCACCGAGGTGCGCTGCCCGAGTTCCGCCATCCACTCACGCAGCGCCGAGACCACAATCTCCCGGCCGATGATCACGCTGGCGGCGAGGGTGAGCAGGATAGTGTTGTGCCGTTCCACCAGCAGCACCAGTGCCACGGCCACCATCAGCTTGTCGGCAACCGGGTCGAGGAACGCCCCGAACTTGGTCATCTGCCCCAGACGCCGGGCAAGGTAACCGTCCAGCCAGTCCGTCACCGCAGCGACGCTGAACACGCCCGCCGCAACGAGCAGATGGTGCTGGAAAGGCAGATAGAACACCACAACCAACACCGGTATGAGGAATATCCGCATCAGGGTCAGCGTGTTGGGTATGTTGATGCTCAAGAGGGCGTTCGCTCCGTTACTGGCCACTGCCGTGGAGGTGATCGTATATCTGTTGCGCCAGGGTCGCACTAATTCCGTTGATTTTCTTCAACTCATCGACGTTGGCGTTCGCCACGCCGCTGGCACTGCCGAAATGCCGTAGCAGCTCCCGGCGGCGTTTGGCCCCTACTCCGGGAATCCCCTCCAGTGAGGACCGCTGGCGGGCCTTGTCGCGCCGCGCCCGATGCCCGGTTATGGCGAAGCGGTGTGCCTCGTCGCGTATCGATTGTATCAGGTGCAGCGCGGGGCTATCCCCGCGCAGTCGGGTTTCACGCCCTGTATCGCCACGGATCAGCGTTTCAAAACCGGCTTTGCGGGTGACCCCCTTGGCAACCCCGACGACCTCAATGCTGTTCAACTGCAATGCCTCGAGCACCTGCATGGCCTGCGCAACCTGCCCTTTGCCACCGTCGATGAAGAGGATGTCAGGCAGGCTACCCTCCCCGTCCTTCAGCCGTCGGTAGCGTCGCTCCAGCGCCTGCTGCATGGCCGCGTAGTCATCGCCGCCGGTAATGCCGTCAATATTGAAGCGCCGATAGTCGGATTTACGCGGACCGTTCTGGTCAAAGACCACGCAGGAAGCCACCGTGGCCTCACCGGAGCTGTGGCTGATATCGAAGCATTCCATGCGTTCCGGCAGTGCCGGCAGATCCAGTAGTTCCTGTATCGCCTGCAGGCGCTCCAGGGTGGATTGCCGGCCGGCCAGATGTGACTGCAGGTTGGTCTCGGCGGTCTGTCGGGCAAGCTGCATCCAGCGCGCTCTCGCATCGCGGACGTTGGCCCGGATACGCACGCGACGGCCGGCCTGATGGGTCAGGGCCGCCGCCAGGGCTTCGCTGTCATCCGGCAGGTCGGTGACGATGATCTCGCCCGGTATGGGCCGTCCGCCCGCCAGGTAGAACTGGGGCAGGAAGGCCGCGAGAACCTCAGCGCCTGTCTCGTCCAGTTTGAGAGGCGGGTACCAGGTTTTACTGCCCAGAACCTGCGCGTTGCGCACGAACAGCACCTGCACACAGGCCCGTCCTCCATCGACGGCGACGGCGAGTATGTCCAGTTCCCCGCTGGCGCCCTCGATGCCCTGGCTGGCCTGGACATGCTGGAGCTGACTGATCTGGTCGCGATACACGGCAGCCTTTTCATACTCCAGCGCCGCCGCGGCCTGCTCCATGTCATCCGCGAGCCGCACAAGCAACTCCTGCGATTTACCCCCCAGAAACAACGCCGTGTTCTGGACCTGCTCTGCATACGCCTCGGCCGACACCAGGTTGACGCAGGGCGCCGTGCAACGGTCGATCTGGTGCTGCAGGCAGGGTCGCGAGCGATTGCGAAAGAAGCTGTCCTCGCACTGCCGTACGCGAAACACCTTTTGCAGAAAGTGCAGTGATTCACGCACCGACGAGGCTGAGGGATAGGGTCCGAAGTAGCTGCCCTTGCGCCGTTTCCGCCCCCGGTGCAGGCTCAGGCGGGGGAACTCGTCGTCGGTGGAAAGGTAGATGTACGGATAGGATTTGTCGTCACGCAGCAGTATGTTGTAGGGCGGCCTGTGGCTCTTGATCAGATTGTGTTCCAGCAGCAGGGCGTCCACTTCCGTCGAGGTGACCGTGACCTGGATGTCCCGGATTCGCGCCACCAGCGCCATGGTCTTGGTCGTGAGCCCGCTGGCGCGGAAATAACTGCTGACCCGCGCTTTCAGGTTGCGGGCCTTGCCCACATACAACAGTTCGGCGTCGGCACCGTACATCTGGTAAACGCCCGGGCGCGTGGTGAGCTGTTTCAGGAAGCTCTCGGCGTCGAAATCAGTCACCGCTCCACCCCGTAGACGCGCGGCTCCAGTTCCAGGTGCACCGCAAACTGCTGCGCGACGGTGGCCTGGATTTCGGCGGCCAGGGCCAGCAGGGGCGGTGCTGTATTCGCACCGTAGTTGACCAGCACCAGCGCGTGCCCGGGATGCACGCCGACGCCTCCCGACCGGCGGCCTTTCCAGCCCGCTTGTTCAATCAGCCAGGCCGCTGCGAGCTTGCAGTGCCGGGCATCCAGCGGAAACACCGGCAAGTCCGGATACCGGCCGCGCAGTGCATCGGCGTGATCTCGGGAGACGATCGGATTCTTGAAGAAACTGCCCACGTTGGGCTGCAGCGCTGGGTCCGGCAAGCGTGCGCGGCGCAGTGCGACCACGGCGTCGAATACCTCTTGCGGACTCGCATTGTCGCCGCAACCTCGCGCCCCCAGCGCCGCGCTCAGTGCGGGATAGTCGGTGTTGGTCGCCGGCCTGCGTGCCAGCCGCAGGTCGACATGGGTAATGACCACACTGTCAACCAGCGCCCGCTTGAACACGCTGTCCCGGTAGGCAAATTCACACTCGGCAGCGCTGAGGGTCAGCGGTGTGCCATCGCTAACACGGCGTGCGTGAACGGCGACCACAAAAGTCGCGACTTCACGGCCATAGGCACCGATATTCTGGATAGGCGCCGCGCCGACGGTGCCGGGGATCAGCGCCAGGTTCTCGAGGCCGTAGTAACCACGCGACAATGTCCACACCACGAGCGCGTGCCAGTTTTCACCGGCGCCAACGCGCAGCGTGATGAACTCGCGTCCGTCTTCCAGCAGCTCCCGCCCCGACAGCCGCACGAGCAGGGCCAAGGCATCCAGCTGCGGCTGTAGCACCACATTGCTGCCTTCGCCAAGCGGCAGCACCGGCAATGCCCGGGCCCGCGCCCACGCCAGCACGGACTCAACCTCGGCGACCGAGTATACGCTGCGCAGTGCCTGCGCCTGTGCACGCAGACGCAGGGTATTCGGCGGCTGTAGGGAGTCGAGGGCATCATCCATGCTGCAGCAGCTCAGCCAGCAAACCGTCACTGGCCGCCTCGACCAGTTCCAGCACCCGCAGAAATCCGTCACCTTCGCCGTAGTACGGATCCGGTACTTCGCGTTCCGGAAGGTCGGGGGCAAAATCCAGGAACAGCCCGATGTGCCCCGCGTAATCGAGCGGCGACTCCCGGCGCAGCACCTCCAGGTTGGACTCGTCCATCGCCAGCATGTAATCGAAGGTGTAATAGTCTTCCCAGCACAACGGGCGTGCGCGCAGTGCCTCGAGATCGTAACCACGACGTTTCGCGGCGGCGATACTGCGCGGATCCGGCGGCTTGCCGCTGTGCCAGTCAGCGGTGCCACAGGAGTCTGCGTGTATGCGGTGCTCAAGCCCGCGGTCTGCAAGCAGCTTCCTGAACACACCCTCGGCGGTGGGCGAGCGACAAATATTGCCCAGGCAGACGAACAGCACGCGCTGGGTAGAGGGCAACGCGCTCACGGCGAGACCCCGAAGCGCGCGCGGACCGCTGCCAGGTCATCGGGCGTGTCCACCCCACCGGGTACCTCGGCGACGGCCTCAGCAACGTGGATACGCACGCCGTGATACAGGGCCCGCAGCTGCTCCAGCTGTTCCAGCTGTTCCGGCGGCGCAGGGGACCAGCCAACATACTCCTGGAGGAAGCTGACCCGGTAGGCATAGATACCCACGTGCCGGAACCAGGCACCTTCCGCGGGCAGGCTTGCACCGGCTACGGCGAAGGCATCACGCGGCCACGGCACCGGTGCCCGACTGAAGTAGAGCGCCCTGCCCTGCGCATCGCTTACGACTTTCACCGCATTCGGATCACGCAAGGTCTCCAGCGTTGTGATCGGTACGCACAGGGTGGCAATGCCGCATGCGGGATGGGCCGCGAGATTGCCTGCGACCTGGTCGATGACGGCAGGCGGAATCAGGGGCTCATCACCCTGCACGTTGACCACGATGGCGTCCGCCGGCAGCTGCAGCAGGTGCGCAACCTGTGCCAGACGATCTGTCCCCGAGGGATGAGCGGAATCGGTCAGCAGCGCGTCGGCACCAAAGCGTTCCGCGGCCTGGACAATGCGCGCGTCGTCAGTCGCCACGACCACGCGGTCTGCCCCACTCTGCCGCGCCTGCTCCCAGACTCGCTGGACCATGGGCTGGCCTGCAATATCCAGCAGGGGTTTGCCGGGCAGTCGGGTTGAGGCGTAGCGTGCGGGGATGACAACGGTGAAATGCATAGTATCTACAGGCTCAAGGCGTCCGGGTTGCCAGTGCGGCAATACGTTCGACGACGGTCTCGGGCAAGCGCGCACTGATCTTCAGATACCAGTGATTCTCGCCTGCGAACGCCCGACATTTTACCGCGTCCTTCTCGGTCATGATAACCGGAGCGTCGTCCAGTGCGGTGATATCTGTGGCGCTGAACCGGTGGTGATCCGGAAAATTGTGTGCGATGACGCGATAGCCCATCGCCGTGAGCGTGGCCTGGAACTGCTGTGGCTGGCCGATGCCGGCGACCGCGTGCACCTGCGCACCCGCTCCGGGAGGGCGTTGCCCCGGCATGGGCCGCAGCGCAAACACCCCGTCAACCTCCAGGGTGACACCCGTCTCTACCGCCGTGCCCCCGCGCCACAGCAGCGCATCCACCGTTTCCAGGCGAGACGGCGGTTCGCGGAGTGGACCTGCCGGCAAACAGAAACCGTTGCCCACGCCGCGCTCTGCATCCAGTACGGCGATCTCGAAGTCCCGCGCGAGGGCGTAATGCTGCAGGCCATCGTCACAGAGCACGATATCCACGGGGTGCGAGGCCAGCAGGCTGCGCACCGCTGCGGGGCGATCAGGGTCTACAACGCAGGGGGCGCCGGTGCGCTGGAATATCAGCAGCGGCTCGTCGCCGCAATCGCCAGCGCTGCTGGTCGCGGAGACGGTATGTGGAAAGCCGCCGGCCATTGCGCCGTAGCCGCGACTGACCACCCCCGGACGCAGGCCCCGCGCTTGCAGTGCCTCGACCAGCGCGACGATGATCGGAGTCTTGCCGGTACCGCCCAGGGTAATATTGCCGACGATCACCACGGGGACTGGCGCCCGGTAGGCCCTGTACACCCCGAGCCGGTAAAGCAGCCGTCGCAGCCCCGTCACAGCGCGGTAGAGCACCTCCAGCGGCCGCAACAGCCAGGTCCACCAGGCGCCCTCATACCAGCCTCGCAGCAGGGCCGCTTCCAGCCCTGGGCTAGTCACTGAACTCCTGATGATACAGCTGCGCGTACAGACCGCCCTCGGCCAGTAGCTCCTCGTGACTTCCGGCGGCCACAATGCGCCCCGCATCCATCACCACGATACGGTCGGCCCGTTCCACCGTGGACAGGCGATGGGCGATAACAATGCTGGTGCGATTGCGCATGATGGTATCCAGGGCCCGTTGAATCCGGTGTTCCGACTCATTGTCCAGGGCCGACGTCGCCTCGTCCAGAATGAGCACCGGCGCGTCCTTGAGGATGGCTCGGGCAATCGCCAGCCGCTGGCGCTGGCCACCGCTCAGCCCACCGCCATCGTCACCCAGTTCGGTGTCCAGGCCGTCGGGGAGCCGCTCGATGAACTCGAGGGCGTGGGCCGACTGGCAGGCCGCGATCACGTCCTCCCGGCTGGCGCCGGACAGGTCGCCGTAGGCGACGTTGTTGATTACGCTGTCCTGGAACAGGGTGACGTCCTGGGACACCATCGCCAGCTGGCGGCGCAGGTTCGCCAATTCGTAATCCGCGATGGAGACGCCGTCCAGGGTGATATCGCCGTTCTGCAGCGGGTAAAAGCGTGCAAGCAGCTGGATCAGCGTGCTCTTGCCACTGCCCGAGCGACCGACCAGCGCCACCGCCTCCCCCGCCCGGATACTCAGGTTGAGTCCGCTGAGGACCTCCTGCGTGGTACCGGGGTAGGTGAAGCTCACGTCGCGCAGCACGATGTCACCCCGAGCGCGTTCCACGCGGTAGATTCCCGTGTCCTGCTCGTCATCCAAGTCCAGCTGGGCGAAGATGTCCTCGGCGGCCGCCAGGCCCCGCTGGATGATGCTCTGGATGCTGCTCACCTGGCGAATTGGCTTGCCCAGCAGGCCCGCGGCCGTCAAAAAAGCGACCAGGGAACCCGCGCTGAAACCGCTGAGGATTTCCGGGTTGAGCGCGAACCAGACCAGTGCGCCCAGTGCGATGGACAGCATGGTCTGTATCACCGGGGTGCTGAAGGCATCGACAAAGGCCAGCTTCAGGCTTTGATTGCGATTGTACTCACTGGCGGCGGCAAAGCGCGCACTCTGCTGCGCCTGCCCCCCGAACAGGCGCACTTCCCGGTAGCCGCCAATGCTTTCATTGGACACCTGGGTGACATCGCCCATGGAATCCTGGATTCGCCGACTGTAGCGCCGGAAGTGCTTGCCCACAACGCTTACCACCACCGCGATACAGGGGGCGACCAGCATAAACACCAGGCTTAGACGCCAGTTGAGGTAGAACAGATACCCCAACAGGCCGATGACCGTGAGGCCTTCGCCGACCACCACTTTCAGCGCCTTGGTTGCGGCGCCGGTGATCTGCTCAACGTTGTAGGTAATCTTGGAAATCAGCACCCCCTGGCTGTTGTTGTCGTAGTAGCTGCTGGGCGCCAGTTGCATCTTGTCGAACAATTCAATGCGCAGCTGGTGAATCAGGTTGCGGGCCACATGGTTCATGAAGTAGTTGCCGGCGAAGTAACCCATGGAACGGGTGAAGGCCAGCACGATCATGGCAATGGGTACCCCGATACGGGCAAACTCAAGCCGTGTCATGTCGCCCGCGTCCAACAGCGCATAGGCAGCGCGCGCGACCAGGCCGGACTCGGCCTTGTCTGACTCATTGAGTGAATCGAGCAGGAACTGCATGAGGTCGGCCAGCAGCACATTGCCGATGGAATACACCACATAGCCGGCAATACTGAGCGCGAACAGATACCAGTAGGGCAACACATAGGAGATAAGCCGCCGATACAGCTGCCAGTCGCTGGGGCGCTCCCGGTCAGTCACTGGCTGCTGCCTCGGCAGGCATCCGGGTACTGATGTTCATGTGCACAAAGCCCATCTGGCCCGCGGCATCCATGGCGCGCACCACATCCTGGTGCGCTGCCTGCGCATCGGCTGCAATCACCAGTGGCAGGGTCGTGTCGCCCGCAGACACTTTGTAGATCGCCGCCTGCAGTGTCCGCATGCGGTTGTCCACCAGCGGCTGCCCGTTGACGCGGTAGCGCCCTGCTTCGTCCACCAGCACCTCTACCTGCTGCTCGGTGACTTCCCTGGGCTCGCCGTTGGCCTCGGGCAGATCGAGGGTAAGCTGGGTTTCGCGGGTGAAGGTTGTCGACACCATGAAGAAAATGAGCAGGAGAAATACCACATCGATCAGCGGCGTGAGGTTCACGCCAACTTCGGCGGCTTGCTGGCGGCGAAATTTCAAGCGCGCTCGTCCCGCCGCTCATCGTTGTGCAGGGCATCCATCAGCTTGATGGTCTCCTGCTCCAGCCCCACCACGATGGCGTCAATGCGACCGACGAAATAGCGATGCATGACCAGGGCCGGAATCGCTACCGCAAGGCCTGCCGCCGTGGTGATCAGCGCTTCGGAAATACCACCGGCCAGCGCGCTGGCATTACCCGTGCCCTGAGCCATGATCTGCGCGAAAACCTTGATCATGCCGACCACGGTGCCCAGCAGCCCGAGCAGGGGCGCAACCGCCGCAATGGTGCCCAGGGTATTCAGGTAGCGTTCCAGGTCGTGTACGACGTGGCTCGCGGCGTCCTGGATACTCTCTTTCATCACCTCGCGGCCGTGATTGGCATTGGCCAGCCCCGCCGCCAGTATGCGCCCCAACGGAGATGACTGCCGCAGGCTGCGCAAACGCTGCGTGTCCAGCTCCCCGGCCTTCAACTGCTTCCACACGGTAGCGAGCAGGTGCGGCGGCGCAATCTTCTTCGGGTTCAGTGTGTACAGGCGTTCAACGCAGATCGCCAGCGCGAGGATAGAGCAGAGCAGGATCAGCACCATCAGCCAACCGCCCGCCGTTACGAGTTCCAGCACAATCGATATCCATTGCCAGTGTGGCCTGCATTATACGCACAGGCCCGAGGCCTGCGAAACTGCGCACTAGTGCTTCCAGTAGCGCGTTTGCAAGGTCCGGTGCTGCAGCAGGACGGGTGGTTTACCGGGCACCAGTACCCACTCAAGCGCCCCGGCCTGCGCCGTGCTGAGGGTGTCGATGCCCAGCGCTTGATGCCGCTGCACCACCCTGGCAGCCGGGTGACCGAAGGCGTTGGCCCGTCCATGGGTATAGATCACCCGCTGTGGTCGGACATGCCCGAGCCAGGCCCAGGACGACGAGGTCTTGCTTCCGTGATGGGGTGCCAGGGCAAGGCGGCTGTGCAGATGTTCGCCCCAGTAGCGGACCAGCGCGCGCTCTCGCTGCGCGCTAATATCACCCGGTAGCAGCAGCTCGATACCCGGCAGCACGGCGCGCAGCACGCAGGAGCCATCGTTGCGACTGAGGTGCTCGCCGGGCGCCGGTGCCAGCAGCTGAAAGCGCACGTCCTCGCGCCATTGCCAGGCATGGCCCGCGCGGCAGGGTTGGGCGCCCGGGGTGTCCGAGAGGTCGGCGCCAACCAGAAGACTGACAGGTGACAGAGCTGCCTGCAGACTGGCGAGTCCGGCACTGTGGTCGCGGTCACCGTGGCTGACCAGGAGCGTGTCGAGACGGCGGATACCGCGCTGGCGCAGCACAGGGATTACCGCACGCTCAGCCACCGATACGCCGCCCGGAGGGCCCCCACCGGTATCGTAGAGCAGTGCCTGCTCACGGTCGTACAGCAACACTGACGTCCCCTGCCCGACATCCAGCACGATCACATGCACCGCCTGCGGACTGGCGACCCGGTGGTCGGCAAAGGGCAGCAACAGGGGCAGCGGTAGTATCAGCAGCAACGCCTTGCAGGGCCAGCGCAGGGGTAGCCAGGCCAGCGCTGGCGCCGCAGCGGCCAGACCCAGGGCAAGCGGTGTCGCCGCAAGCACCCGATATACGACTTCCGGATAGCGCTCCGCCACCGCGCTCACTGCCGGGAGCAACTGCTCAAACGGCCACGCGGCGAGGCGCCAGAGCAGGTCGGCGAGGCCACTCCCCAGCAGAGCAAGCAGTGTTCCGGCAAGGACCAGAGGCACCACAAACGCTCCGACCAGTGGCACCAGCAGGGCGTTGCTGATGGCAGCGAGCAGGCTGGCGCCACCGAACCAGGCACCGCTGAGAGGCAGCATTGCGACGGCCATGAAGCCATGGGCATGTAACCAGCCACCCCGCCTGCGCCGCCAGGCACTGAACCAGAGCAGGCACGCCACCGCGGAAAACGACAGCCAGAAACCCGCGCCCAGTACGGCCAGTGGATTGGTGACCACCAGCACCACGGCGGCGAGCAACAGGTTATGCCCGGTGAATGCGGGGCGGCCGCAGAGGCGCGCACAGAGCAGCGTGACCGACATCAGCCACGCTCGCGATGTCGCCAGTGAAAAGCCCGCCAGTGCGGTATACACCGTTGCGAGAATCAATGCCGCCAGCGGCGCCGGCAGATGATTCCATCGGGACACACCGCACATGAGCAGGAGACGGGCAAAACCGCCCCCCAGTAGCAGGCCACAGGCGGCGACCATCCCCACGTGCAACCCGGAGATCACCAGCAGGTGGCCGACACCGAATTGCTGGAATACCCGCCACAGCCCCGGGTCCAGCGCGCTGCGATCGGCGACGGCCAGCGCCGCGAGTATCGGCGACGCGGGGCCGGCGCCCTGCGAACGGCTGATCCTTTCGCTGAGATGCCGTCGCAGCCGCTGGTGCGCGGTGCGCCAGTCACCCGCCTGCAGGCGCTGTGCCGACGCCGTGCCGCTGACGCTGCCCACCGCATCGATGCCCGCTTCGGCGAGCCAGCGCTGGCGGTTACTCGCGCCGGGGTTCTCGAGGCCCCAGGGCAGGCGTAACCGGACCAGGAATCGCCAGTGTTCCCCCGGCAACAGTGGGAGGCCGGTGCTTTCCGTCAATAGCAGCTGTTGCGGGCCGGAACAGCCGTTACCCAGCGGCTGTTCCAGCTCAAGGTGGAAGCGTTGCCATTGGCGCCCATCGGCCTCCACATATTTCTGCGGCAAGCCCGACACACGGCCCTCGACCCACAGCGGCAGGCGCTCGCAGGCAACCGGGAGCTGCCCTGCCTGCCAGGCCTGGGCGTGGCTGGCGCCCACCGCAAGGCCCATCAGCAGCGCTGCACACAGCCGATGGAGTCCGCTGCGGCCTTGCCAGGCAGCTACCGCCAGGGTCGCGAGCAGGGGCGGCAACCACGCGGGCCCCACCTGTGAGGCCAGGGAAAAGAGCACCACGCCGACGAGAAACGCCGTCAGCAGCGCGGGCATCGGTGGTTTGCCGGGGGTTTTGCCGCCATAATACGCGCAGGATTGACCGGGTGGTTATCAGCGCGCACTGAAACACGATGTAGCCCCTTCAATACACACCAAAATCAACCAGACTGCACATGCCAAGAAAAACCCTGAAACAGTGGCTCCCCACGCCCAGCCGCATTCGCGCCATTGACAGTCTGCGCGTGCTGGGGGACTGGATTTACCAACCCAATCTTTGGCACATCAATCGCTTTTCTGCATCCATGGCGTTTTTCGTCGGGGTCTTCGTGGCCTTCCTCCCGGTACCCGGGCAGATGCTGGTGGCCGCCGTGCTGGCAGTGTTATTGCGCTGCAATCTGCCCATGTCCGTGGCGCTGGTGTGGATCACCAACCCGGTAACCATGCCGGCGGTGTTCTACCTCTCCTACAGGGTCGGTGCACTGCTGATTGATGCACCGGTGCATGTGCTGGAGTTTGAACTCAGCCTTGGCTGGATAACCGATCGCATAGAGATGATCTGGAAGCCCCTGCTGGTAGGCAGCCTGCTTTGCGGCCTGCTGTTTGGCTCACTGGGTTATACAGCGGTCAACCTTCTGTGGCGCTGGCGGGTCGGCCACCATTGGCGCAAACGCCAGGCCCGGCGCAAGGCCCGGGCGCAAACGCCTACACCCGCTCCTGATGCAGAATCTGCGCCGGCGCAAGGCGTGCAGCGCGCCGCGCCGGATACAGCGCGGCCAACACGCAAAGCATAAGCGCCACCAGCGACACCCACGCCACGTCCGACGCCAGTATTTCCACCGGGAGAAAGGATACCGGATACACGTCGGTGCTGAGGAAGCGTATATCCAGCAGCTGTTCCAGCCCCATAACCAGATGGGGAATACCGAGGCTCAAGAGTACCCCGAACAGGCTGCCCAGCAATGCCCCGATCAGGCCGATCATCGCGCCCTGCAGAAGAAAGATGCCGGTGATGTCTGCTCCGGACGCACCCAGAGTGCGCAGAATTGCGATATCCCCCTGCTTGTCGAACACGACCAGCACCAGGGAGGAAACCACGTTGAAGGCGGCAACGCCTATGATGGAGAACAACAGAATACTGACCAGGTCCCGCGACAGCTGGATCGCGGAATACAGGTTTCCGTGGGTCATCATCCAGTTTGTGGTGTAGTAGCCCGGCGGCAGGTCGGCCAGCAGAGACCAGCCAAGGCCGTGGACATTGAACAGATCCGGCACGCGCACCTGTAGGCCTGTTATCCCGCCCGAGAGCCCCGCGAGCTCCGAGGCCAGCTCCAGGGGCACAACGGCAGCGGACTCGTCCAGCTCCGTGCCTGTTGACAGCAGGCCCACCAGGGTGACCGCAGCAAACCGCGTCCCCGCCGGGTTCGCGCTGTCCGTGCCGGGGACAATCAGGGTCAGCGAATTACCGGGAGCTGCGCCCAAGCGATTCGCAAGACCGCTGCCCAGGAGCAGTCCCGAGGGTTCTGCGGCGAAGCGCTCCTGCAGAGCGCGATCCAACGCCGCCAGCAAGCCCTCCTGCCCTGCGCCGGACAGCCCTATGCCGACGCCCGTTTCAATGTCGCGGCCGCGCATGAACAAGGCGTCGAACTGTACAAACGGTTGCACCGATTGTACGTCCGGCCGCGCGCGTATTGCAGACGCAACCGGCTGCCAGTCGATCAGCGGATCGGTAGCATAAACGCTGATGTGCGGCACGAGCGCCAGGATCCGCTCGCGCATTTCCTTGTCAAAACCGTTCATCACCGAAAGCACCGCAATCAGCAGCGCAATTGCAAGGATCAGGCCCAGCGCCGAGAGCGACGCAAGAAACGTCGACAGGTAGCCGCGTCCAAACGCAAAGCTGTAGCGCAGGGCGATACGCCCCTGGTCACGCAGCCGCATCGGCCTGTTCCCGCAGGGCACCCTGTCGCAACTCCAGCGTTCGATCCATGCACCGCGCGATGTGCGGATCGTGTGTGACCACAATGAACCCGGTACGTGCAGCGCTCAGGGAGTCAATCAGGGCGAGAACCTGCTGCGCTGACTCCGGGTCCAGATTTCCCGTGGGTTCGTCCATCAATACGCAATCGGGCCGCGTGACAAGGGCTCGGGCAATCGCCACGCGCTGACGCTCCCCGCCCGACAACTCACCGGGCCGATGCTGCAAGCGGTGCTGCATGCCGACCTGCTCGAGCACGGCCTCTGCCGACTTCCACGCGCTGCGCCGCCGCGTTCCGCCAATCAACAGCGGCATGGCCACATTTTCCCTGGCGTCGAACTCCGGTAGCAGGTGGTGAAACTGGTAGACAAAGCCCAGATGCTGGTTGCGCCAGCGACACAGGGCGCGCTCCCCCAGCTCGGCGAGATCCTGACCGCGAATCAGTACCCGCCCCGTTGTGGGCGAATCCAGGCCACCGAGCAGATTGAGCAGCGTCGATTTTCCGGACCCCGATGCGCCCACAATGGCGACTTTCTCCCCGTCTCGCAGCGCCAGCTCAACCTGGCTCAGAACCTGCACCTCGCGCGTGCCATCCCGATAGACACGGCCCAACTGCTCGCATCGCAGCACCATTGCATCATTCATAACGTAACACCTCAGCCGGTGCGATACGCGAGGCCCGCCAGGCGGGGTAAACACTCGCCAGAAGACTCAGCAACAGGGATGCGGCAATCACCGCCGCAACATCCTGCCACTGCAAACGCGCCGGTAACTCGCTGATAAAATAAACGGAGGGATCAAACAGCTTCACACCCAGCCACTGCTCCAGGGTCGCCGTGATCCGGGCAATGTGGCTCGCCAGCACCACACCCAGCGCGGCACCGACGCCAATGCCGGTGCAGGCAAGGCCCAAGCCGTGGGCAAGAAAAATCGCCATGATGCCGCCCGCGCGGGCCCCCATGGTGCGCAATACCGCAATATCACCGCGTTTTTCAGCCACCGCCATAACCAGCGTGGATACGATGTTGAATGCCGCCACGGCGACCACGCTGAGCAGTAACAGCCCGACCATGATTTTTTCCATTTTGACCGCGCGAAACAGGCTACCCTGGGTTTGTGTCCAGTCGCGGGCGAGCAATCCGGGGGCCAGGGATTGCTGGAGAGCGGCCAACTGACGCGGTGCCTGCATCAGGTCGACGGTGCGCAGCTGTATACCGTCCACGCCTTCGCCCGCGCCGAACAGCCGCTGCCCCGTTTCCAGCGACACGTAGGCCTGATAGCCATCGGGCTGGGCGTTGACAGCAAACAGCCCGACCACACGGAGGCGTTTACTGCGCGGAAAAGTGCCCAGCGGCGTAACCGTAAGGCTGGGTAGCGTGACATCCAGCGTGTCGCCGGGTGCGACTCCCAGGCCGCGCGCCAGGCCCGTGCCCAGGACGACGCTGAACGGTTGTTGCAGGTCGGTCAGGGTGCCGCTCTGCATCGCTTCATTGACACCCGACACAGCCGCCTGGCGTTGTACATCGATAGCGGTCAGGCTGGCACCGCGCAGGGTTCCATGGCCCGAGAGAATCACCTTGTCCGTGAGGTACGGCGCTACGGCGACCACACCGGGCTGCAGGGCAAGCGCTTCAGCCAGCTGCGGCCAGCCCTCGATGCGCCCCTCGGCGGCCACCACAAACCCGTGGGGCACCAACGCAAGGATGCGATCACGCAGTTCCGCGGCGAAGCCGTTCATGATGGACAACACGGTTATCAGGCTCGCGACGCCGAGCACCATGCCCAGCATGGACACCGTCGCGATGACACTGGCGAAGCGGTTGCGCCGTCGGCTGAAGCTGTAGCGCAGGCCAACGAAAATGGCGTAGTGGAAGCCCAGTGGAGTGTCCCTGCGCGTAGCCTGCCCTAGCGGTCCGCCGGGTAGAAGCGCGTATCATCCCGGTCATCGGCGCCACCGGTGTTACGCGTCTCCTTCTCGCAGCGGCCGGGGTCGCCACCACAGATATCGCAGGCGGTATCGAAACCGAGTGCGCCCATGCCACCACAGGAGCCCTTGATGGGCCCGCGGCCCATGAGCACCCCCACGGCCATAATGCCCATGACAATCGCGATCAGCACCGCGGCGAGAACAAATTCGGTCATTCCAGTCATCCTTGCGGCAGCGGGCCGCTATTCTGTCAGGGTACTCTGATCCAGCCACGGCGCAAACGCGCTGGAATACAGCGGCACGATACGCTGCCCTTCGCGTCGCATCAAATACACGGCAAGGCCGTGCTGCTCCGCCAGTGCCAGTGCCTCGTCGGCGCCGAGCACGGTGAGTGCGGTGGCCCAGCCGTCCGCCGTCATACAGTCTTCCGCCAAAACCGTGACGGACACCAGATCGTGTGCCACCGGATACCCGGTTCGCGGGTCGATACTGTGCGAGTAGCGCCGGCCCTCCAATTCAAAGTAGTTCCGGTAGTCACCCGAGGTCGCAACCGCGATATCCTCCAGCGCAATACCCAGCGCGACAGCCCGTGCACCGGGCTCGGGTCGTTCTATCGCGACACGCCAGGCGTCGCCGCGCGGGCTGATTCCTGCGACGCGCATTTCGCCGCCCACTTCAACCAGGAAGTTGGCGATGCCGTGCCCACTGAGGGCGGTGGCCAGCACATCGACGGCGTACCCCTTGGCGATGGAGGACAGGTCCAGTTCCACATCGCGCAGGCGACGCAGGCGCTGCAGGTCGCTGTCGAACTCGATGTAACGCTGCCCCACACGCTCGCGGGCTGTGCCGATCGCGCGCTCGTCGGGCAATTCCATACGTGGTTGGACCGGACCGAAGCCCCAGAGTTCTACCAGCGGACCCACGGTCACGTCGTAGGCGCCACCGGACAGTTCGCCGATGTGCAGGGCCTGCGCCATCACTCGCCCGAAATGACCGGAGACAGGAACCCACTCGCCGACCGGGCTGCGATTGAAGCGGCTGATCTCCGAATCGATCTGCCAGGTGGACATGCTGTCGTTCAGGTCGACCAGCAGGCCCTCGAGCACGGTCCGCAGCTGTTCGGGACGCGGCGACGCCTCGGACGGGATATAGGTAATGTGCCAGGTCGTGCCCATGGTGGCGCCAGACAGCGCCACACCCGTACCCGGCTGCGAACAGGCCGCAACGAGTACCAGCACCGCCAGCAGCGCGCCGGCCGCCCTACAAAAAAGCCACCCCGAAGAGTGGCTTGTACTGTGCCGAGAACCCTGCATCAACCGCCGAAGTCGTCCAGCAGAATGTTTTCCGGCTCCACACCCATGTCGGTGAGCATACGCACTACCGCGGCATTCATCATTGGCGGACCGCACATATAGTACTCGCAGTCCTCTGGCGCGGGGTGGTCCTTCAGGTATTCCTCGTACAGGACGTTATGGATAAAGCCCGTCAGGCCCTCCCAGTTGTCCTCGGGCTGCGGATCCGACAGGGCCACGTGCCACTCGAAGTTGTCATTCTCTGCGGCGAGCTGGTCGTAGTCCTCGACGTAGAACATCTCACGCAGCGAGCGCGCACCGTACCAGAAGGAAATCTTGCGCTTGCTCTGCAGGCGCTTGAGCTGGTCGAAGATGTGTGAGCGCATGGGCGCCATGCCCGCGCCACCGCCGATGAAGATCATCTCCGCGTCGGTGTCCTTGGCAAAAAACTCGCCAAAGGGACCATACACCTTCACTTTGTCGCCGGGCTTCAGGTTGAACACCCAGGACGACATCACACCAGGCGGGATGCCCTCGCTGCCCGGAGGCGGTGTCGCGATGCGGATGTTGAACTTGACGACGCCGCGCTCTTCCGGGTAGTTGGCCATGGAGTAGGCACGGATGGTGGTTTCGTCAACGTGAGATTCCAGCTTGAAGAAACCGAAGCGTTCCCAGTCGCCGCGGTATTCCTCCTCGATCTCGAAGTCCTTGTACTTGACCACGTGCGGCGGGCACTCGAGCTGCACATAGCCCCCGGCGCGGAAGTCGACGTTCTCGCCCTCGGGCAGCTTCAGCGTCAGTTCCTTGATGAAGGTCGCCACGTTGGGATTGCTCTCTACCGTGCACTCCCACTGCTTGACGCCGAACACTTCTTCCGGCACTTCGATTTTCATGTCCTGCTTGACGGCGGTCTGGCAGCTCAGGCGCCAGCCCTCCTGCGCGTCACGCTTGGTGAAGTGGCTTTCCTCGGTAGGCAGCATGGCGCCGCCGCCCTCGGTGATGATGCATTTGCACTGCGCGCAGGTACCGCCGCCGCCGCAGGCCGAGGGCAGGAACAATCCGCTTTCGGACAGGGTCTGCAGCAATTTGCCACCCGCGGGTACGTGAATGGTTTTCTCGCCATTGATCTCAATGGCGACCTCGCCACTGCTCACCAGGCGAGAGCGTGCGCTCAGAATGACGGCGACCAGGGCGAGCACGATCGCCGTGAACATGGTAACACCGAGGATGATCGTCAGGTTCATAACAGCACTTCCGCCTAGAGATTCATACCACCGAAAGACATAAAGCCAAGTGACATCAGACCCACCGTGATGAAGGTGATGCCCAGACCCTGCAGGCCGTCGGGCACGTCACTGTACTTGAGCTTTTCGCGAATGCCTGCGAGGGCGACGATGGCGAGGGCCCAACCGACACCTGCGCCGGCACCGAACACCACGCTTTCACCGAAGCTGTAATCGCGTTCCACCATGAACAGCGCCGCGCCCAGGATGGCACAGTTTACTGTAATCAATGGCAGGAAGACGCCGAGCGCGTTGTACAGAACCGGGACGTACTTGTCGAGAAACATCTCCATGATCTGGACGATGGCCGCGATAACGCCGATATAGGACAACAACCCGAGGAAGCTGAGGTCCACATCCGGCAGGCCCGCCCAGGCCAGCGCGCCGTCCGCCAGCAGGTAGTTGTAGATCAGGTTGTTCACCGGCACGGTGATGGTGAGTACGACGATAACGGCGATGCCGAGACCGATTGCCGCCTGTACCTTCTTGGAGATAGCCAGGAAGGTACACATGCCAAGAAAGAACGCGAGCGCCATATTCTCGATGAACACGGCCCGGATAAACAGGCTCAGGTACTGTTCCATTACGCGCCCTCCTCGGCAGCCGTGTGCTTGGCCATGCGGAAATCAGGCTCTTCAACCTGCTTCTTGTCGACGCTGCGCAGGATCCAGATGAAACCGCCGATCAGGAAAAATGCGCTGGGCGGCAGCAGGAGCAGGCCGTTGGGGTTGTACCAGCCACCTTCCGTGACCAGCGGCAGCACCTCGATGCCAAACAGCTTGCCCGAGCCGAACAGCTCGCGCACAAAGGCGACTGCGAGCAGCACTGTGCTGTAGCCGAGCCCGTTGCCGATGCCATCGAAGAAGCTGGGCAACGGCGGATTCTTCATCGCAAACGCTTCCGCGCGCCCCATGACGATACAGTTGGTTATAATCAGGCCGACGAACACCGAAAGCTGTTTGCTGATGTCATAGGCGACGGCCTTCAGCACCTGGTCAACCACGATCACCAGTGAAGCGATGATCGTCATCTGCACGATGATACGAATGCTACCCGGTATCTGGGTGCGTATCGCAGAGATGAACAGGTTGGAGAAGGCTGTCACCAGCGTCAGCGCGATACACATCACTACGGTGACCTGTAGCGACGACGTAACCGCCAGTGCCGAGCAGATGCCGAGAATCTGCAGCGCAATCGGATTGTTCTTGAAAATGGGTGTAACGAGGGTGTCCTTGACCGAAGACATCTCAGGCCTCCCCTGCTTTGAGATTGTTGAGGAACGGTTCGTAGCCCTGCTCACCGAGCCAGAAGTGAACCAGCTGGGTGACACCGCGGGAGGTCAGCGTTGCGCCGGACAAACCATCGACACGCCAGGGCGCATCCGGGCTGCCGGGGTCCACGCTACCCTTCGCCAGGGACAGAGCCACTTCGCCGTCGCGGTAGACCTGCTTGCCCGGCCACTGTGCTTTCCAGCGCGGATTATCCACTTCACCACCCAGACCGGGCGTTTCGCCGTGCTCATAGAACCCGAGGCCGGCGACGGTATTGGCATCGGACTCCAGCGCGATGAAGCCATACAGGGTTGACCACAGGCCATAGCCGCGTACGGGCAGGATCAGCTTGTCGATGTCGCCCCCGCCGTCTTCCACGAGATACACCAGCGCATAATGCTCACGGCTGCCGATACCGGCGATGTCTTCCGTCTTGCTCAGGTCCGTGGATTTGCCGGGTTCCTTCGCCGCCTTGGTCTGCTCGTAGCTGGCCGGGTCCACGGCATCCGTGAACTGCCCGGTGCGGAGGTCAACGACCCGGGTTTTCACCTGAGCGAACTGCTCCTCAACGGAGCGCGATTCATCGAGCATGCCCGCGGCTGCGAGGATATTGCGTTTGCGATCCAAGGTCTTGTTTGCTTCCTGTGCCGGCTTGAGCATGACCGCGGCGGTCGAGACCACCACGGAGCAGACGATACAGAGCGCAAAGGCAACCAGCAGGGTCTTACTGATGCCGTCATTCTTAGACACGGGCAAGCCTCCGTTTGATATTCGACTGGATCACAAAGTGGTCCATCAGCGGCGCAAACAGGTTGGCGAAAAGAATCGCCAGCATGATGCCCTCGGGGAACGCCGGGTTCACCACCCGGATCAGCACACACATCACGCCGATCAGGATACCGTAGGCGAACTTCCCGGTATTGGTGTAGGCCGCAGACACCGGATCCGTCGCCATGAACATCATGCCGAAGGCGAAACCACCCACCACCAGATGCCAGTAGAAAGGCATATTGAACATGGGGTTGGTTTCGGACCCGATCAGGTTGAACAGTGAAGACAGGGCCACCATACCGATGAACACACCTGCGACGATACGCCACGACGCAATGCGCATCAGCATCAGCACGGCACCGCCGATCAGAATGGCCAGCGTGGAGGTTTCGCCGATAGAGCCGTGAATATTGCCGAGAAAGGCCTGCATCCAGGTGATCTGTTCCTGGGCAAGGCCAGCCATGCCGTCGGAGGCGACAATGGACAGCGGTGTGGCGCCGGTATAGCCGTCCACCGCCGTCCAGACGCCGTCACCGGACATCTGAGCGGGATAAGCGAAGTACAGGAAGGCCCGTCCGGTCAACGCAGGGTTGAGGAAGTTCTTCCCGGTGCCGCCGAACACTTCCTTGCCAATCACCACACCGAAGCTGATGCCCAGAGCAACCTGCCACAGGGGTACGTCCGGGGGGCAGATCAGCGCGAACAGAATGGACGTGACGAAGAAGCCTTCGTTCACCTCGTGCCCGCGTTTCATGGCAAACAGGACTTCCCAGAACCCACCGACCAAAAAGGTGGTGGCATAGATAGGCAGGAAGTAGAGGGCGCCGAAGAAGAAGCAATCCCAGAGACTGGAAGCGTCGTAGCCACCGAACGCAGCGATCAGGCTACCCCGCCAGCCGTCTACCTGACCACCAGTGGCCGCAAGAATGTCGTTGGCTTGGAAGCCCAGGTTGTACATGCCGTAGAACATGGCGGGGAACGTTGCGAACCAGACGGTGATCATGATGCGCTTCAGATCCACGCCATCGCGCACATGCGCCGTGCTCCGCGTTACCGAGGACGGCGAATAGAAGATTGTGTCAATCGCTTCGTACAGCGGATACCACTGCTTGAAGCGGCCGCCTTCTTCAAAGTGGTGTTCTACACCATCAAGGATCTTACGCAGTCCCACGGCTTAACCCTCCTTCTCGATGCGCGTCAGGTTGTCCCGCAAGATGGGACCGTACTCGTATTTGCCGGGGCACACATACGTGCACAGCGCGAGGTCTTCTTCGTCCAGGTCCAGGCAGCCAAGCGACTGCGCGGTTTCCGTATCGCCGACGATCAGTGCCCGCAGCAGGTGCGTCGGCAGGTAGTCCTGGGGAACCACCGTCTCATAGGTGCCCACCGGCACCATGGCGCGCTGGCTGCCGTTGGTTGTGGTGGTCATTGCCAGCGGCTTGAGACCGAACAGGCTGCTGAGGTAGATCCCGAGGTTTGAGTGCTTTTCCACACCGGGGGAAAGCCATCCCATGAAGGCGCGCTGACGCCCCTCCAGCAGCACGGAGACCTGGTTGTGGTAGCGCCCGAGGTAGGCGGTGGGGGCCTGTACGCGGCGGCCGCCAAGCACCGAGCCCGAAATGATGCGGTTCTCACCGTCTTTCAACTCGCCGGCACAGAGCGCCTGCAGGTCGGCACCCAGTCTCGTGCGCAACAGGCGCGGTTTGTTGACCTGCGGCCCGCTGAGGGCGATGACACGCGACGTGTAGATGGAGCCGTCAAGGAACAGCCGGCCGAAGGCGATCACGTCCTGGTAGCCGATGGTCCACACCACTTTGGTCGCGGTGACGCCACCCTCCAGGAAGTGGATATGGGTGCCCGCCAGGCCCGCCGGGTGCGGGCCCGCGAACTCGGCTACCTGGATGGTCGCGGCCTGCCCCGAGGGCAGGTTGGCACCGGGCGCTGTACACAGATAGACCGGACCTGCGGTCAACTGCGCGAGGATGTCCTGCCCCAGCGCAAACGCTTCCGCCTCGGCGGCAATGACCACCGCTGGATCGGGGGCAAGTGGGTGGGTGTCGATCGCGGTAATGAAAATCGCGGCGGCCTCGGCGTCCAGCGCCGGGACCCGGCTGAAGGGACGTGTCCTGAGCGCGGTCCACTGCCCCGCCTGGTTGAGGTGCTCGCGAATGGCCTGACCGCCCAGCCCACGTACCTGGTCGGCGCTGTAGGCGGTAAAGCTCTCGGAGGCGTCGCCCTCCACCTCGATGACGACGGACTGCAGCACGCGCCGCGCACCCCGGTTGATCGCCGACACCACGCCACCCGCGGGTGCCGTGTAACGCACACCGTCGGTCTTCTTGTCGGTGAACAGCAGCTGGCCCGCCTTTACCCGGTCGCCTTCGGCAACTTCCATGGTGGGTTTCATGCCCACGTAGTCTGGACCGACAAGGGCGACAGCGCGCGCCGGGGAAGCGTCTTCAATCGATTGCTGGGGGGCCCCCTGGATGGGAATATCCATGCCCCGCTTGATCTTGATCATACGATCTGCCTACAGGTTCGTCAGTATTTGTGGCGGCCAGAGCCGTGCGAAGGAGTTGGCACCCCAAAGCTGGCAGAGGCGAGGCGCCGGGTCATCCGTGCGCCTGGCCAGGCCGGAGAAATCAAGCGCAGCCGCCCTGTCCCGGGCCGCGCGCATTATAACGGAAGCCTGCGCCAAAACACCACTGCGCAAGCGCCCCGTCACGCCATTTCCGTCCATCGCGGCGGCCGCCCGCTGTGTTTCTCAGGCATTCTTCGGATAGCGGGCGTAGCGTATCCCCGACACCTGCTCGAGAATCCGATACACCTGGCAGCTGTAGCCGAACTCGTTGTCGTACCAGAGGTACAGAACAGCCTGGGTGCCGTTCACGATGGTGGCCTGGGCATCGAAGATACAGGCGTGCCGGGAGCCGACAAAGTCGCTCGACACCACCTCGGGAGAGTTGGAATAGTCGATCTGCTTGCGCATCGACGAGTGCAGTGCCATGTGCCGCATGTACTCGTTCACTTCTTCCTTGGTGGTTGCGCGACCCAGCGTGAGATTGAGGATGGCCATGGAGACATTGGGAATCGGTACACGTATGGCGTTGCCGGTGAGCTTGCCTGCGAGCTGCGGCAACACCTTGGCCACCGCCTTGGCGGCGCCCGTCTCGGTGATGACCATATTCAGCGGCGCGCTGCGGCCCCGCCGATCAGCCTTGTGGTAGTTGTCGATCAGGTTCTGGTCGTTGGTGTAGGCGTGCACCGTTTCGACGTGCCCGCTGATGATGCCGTAACGGTCATCCATTGCCTTCAGCGGCGGCACGATCGCATTCGTGGTGCAGGATGCCGCGGAAATGATGCTGTCGGAGGCGTCGATCATGTCATTGTTGATGCCCGCAACCACATTCTTCATGTCGCCCTTGCCCGGCGCCGTGAGGATGACCTTGGCCACACCCTTGGACTTGAGATGCCGTGACAGCCCGGCCTCATCGCGCCATACCCCGGTGTTATCGACCACAATCGCATTGTTAATGCCGTATTCCGTGTAGTCGATGCTGTCGGGCGAGTCGGCGTAAATGACCTTGACTTCGTTGCCGTTGGCCACAAACGACTGGCGCTCCTCGTCCACGCGGATGGTGCCGTCAAAGGCCCCGTGCACAGAATCACGCCGCAACAGGCTGGCGCGTTTCACCAGGTCGTCAGGGGCGGAGCCCTTGCGCACGACAACGGCCCGCAGGCGCAGCGATTCGCCACCATCCGTCTTGTCGATCAGAATGCGTGCCATGAGGCGGCCGATACGACCGAAGCCGTAGAGCACCACATCCACCGGGCCACGCCCCGGCTCTGCCTTGGCGCCAATCAGGTCGGCGACCTGCTGGCGAACATAATCATCGACACTGAGACCGGCGCCCTCGCCTTTATCGTAATACTGCACCGCGAGACGGCCGATATCGATATGCGCAGGTCCCAGGTCCAGGGCCGACAGGGATTTGATGATGGGGAAGGTCTCGAACTCGGAGAGCTCGTTCTCCTCCACCTGCCGCACGTAGCGGTGGTCCTTCATGATCTGGGTGACAGACTGGTTCACCAGTGACTTGCCGTAGATGTAGCACTTTACATTCTTGCGGCGGGACAGCTCACCGACCAGGGGAATCATGCCTTCGGCCAGCGCTTCGCGCTCTTTCCAGTCTCTGAAATAGTCGTCGGGGCGCTCTCGCTTGCGTTCGTTCACTCGTCTGTCACCTGTGTGAGGGGGAATCAGGGCTGCAACGGGCGCGTATTATCCCGCCGCATCCCGGTGAGGGCAAGGCACAGTGGTACTTTTCACCCAGCGCTTTACAATAACCGCCCCTTCCGCAGTGAAACGCCAGGCTTTATGTACAGATCCCTGCTCGCCAGCACACCCTGGCCCGCGAAATCCGGTACCCGGACCGCCATCGGCCCCTTCCACGGCTGTGCCGAGGCCCGGCTGATAGCGGAGATGGCCCGGCCAGACAGCCTGCTCCTGGTCATCACCGCGGACACCAGTTCAGCCCTGGCGCTGGAGCGGGAGCTGCCGTTCTTCCTGGCCGAGCCCGTCGACATCCTGGCGTTTCCCGACTGGGAGACGCTGCCCTACGACAATTTTTCGCCGCACCAGGACATCGTCTCCGAGCGACTGGAGACCCTGTACCGGCTGCCCACGCTCACAGCGGGCATTCTTGTGGTGCCCATCTCCACGCTCATGCACCGGCTGCCACCGGTGCATTATGTGGCGGGCTCGAGCCTGGTGCTGGAGCCCGGGCAGTTACTGGACCGCGAGTCCTTCCGGCGGAACCTGGAGCGCAACGGCTACCGCAATGTCGAGACCGTCTACGAGCACGGTGAATTCGCCCTGCGCGGCTCACTGCTGGATATCTATCCCATGGGCAGCGAGCTGCCCTTTCGGGTGGATCTGTTGGACGACGAGGTCGACAGTTTGCGGACCTTCAGCCCCGACACCCAGCGCACACTGGAGAAAGTCGCCGCCATCAACCTGTTGCCCGCTCGCGAATACCCGCTGAATCCCGCGGCCATCGAGCGCTTCCGGCTGAGCTGGTACGAGGCCTTCGATGTCGACCACGACGCCTGCCCCACCTACCGCGAAGTCAGTGCGGGTCGCGCACCCGGCGGCTGCGAGTACTATCTGCCGCTGTTTTTCGAGCACTGCGCCAGCCTTTTCGACTACCTCCCGGAAGGCACCCCGGTCATTGCCATCGGCGACCACTACCGGGCCGCGCAGCGCTTCTGGGAAGATGCCGGACACCGATACACCGAGTACGGCATTGATACTCGGCGCCCCCTGCTCCCTCCCGCGCGCTGTTTCACTCCGGTGGAGGAACTGTACCAACTGATGGGCCAGTGCCCGGTGTTGGAGCTGCGACGCAATCCGGAGGCGCCGACACACGTGGCCAGCCCCTCGCAACCCCTGCCCGACCTGAGCACCGAGGGCGCGCGCCAGACACCTGCCGAGCGGCTGCAGCACTTCATGCAACAGCATACGGCGCCGCTGTTGCTGTGCGCGGAATCCGCCGGCCGCAGGGAGATCCTGCTGGAAAA
The DNA here is from genome assembly GCF_963973825.1 of uncultured Haliea sp. Lineage (NCBI taxonomy): Bacteria > Pseudomonadati > Pseudomonadota > Gammaproteobacteria > Cellvibrionales > Halieaceae > Haliea > uncultured Haliea sp. Next base: position 249,592 of record NZ_CAXBAE010000002.1, on the reverse strand, counting down.
TCTCGCCGCCCACGGCCTGACGCCCCCCGAGGTGGCGGACTGGGCCGAATTCCTGGCCTCGGGACTGCGCTTCGCCATCAGCACTGCACCGATTGATCGCGGCATGTACTTTGGCGCCGACCAGCCGGCACTGGTTTGCGAAGCGCAGCTGTTCGGCAACCGGGTCGCCCAGCGGCGGCGCCGGCGCAAGGTTGATGAAGCCCACGCGGAAAATGTGTTTCGCGATATCAATGAGCTCCGCGAGGGTGTGCCCGTGGTGCATCTGGAGCACGGTGTGGGTCGCTACCTCGGGCTGCAAACCCTTGAGGTGGATGGCGCCGACAATGAATTCCTGACGCTGGAATACGCGCAGGGCAGCAAGCTATACGTGCCCGTCGCCTCATTACACCTGGTCAGCCGCTACGCTGGCAGCGATCCGGAACTCGCCCCGCTGCACAAGCTGGGCTCTGACCAGTGGGAAAAAGCCAGGCGCAAGGCCACCGAAAAGGCCAGTGATGTGGCCGCGCAGCTGTTGGATGTCTACGCACGTCGCGAGGCCCGCAAGGGCTTCTGCTTCGAGTTGCCCGCCCTCGAGTACGAGCAGTTCGCCGCAAGCTTTCCCTTCGAGGAGACCGCGGACCAGGCTGCGGCAATTGACGCGGTGATCGCCGACATGACCGCCGAGCGTGTCATGGATCGGCTCGTGTGCGGTGACGTTGGCTTCGGCAAGACCGAGGTGGCCATGCGCGCTGCCTTCATCGCCGCACGCAATGGCAAGCAGGTCGCTGTGCTGGTTCCGACCACCCTGCTCGCCCAGCAGCACTTCAACTCTTTTGCCGATCGTTTTGCGGACTGGCCGGTGACCGTGGAGGTTGTTTCACGCTTCAAGAGCGGCAAGGACCTCGGCGGGGTGCTGCAGCGGGTCAGCAATGGCGACATCGACATTCTTATCGGCACCCACAAACTGCTCTCCAGCGACTTCCGCTTTCACGACCTCGGCCTGCTGATCATTGATGAAGAGCACCGGTTTGGTGTCAAACAGAAGGAAGCGATCAAGGCCCTGCGCGCTGAGGTCGACATCCTCACACTGACCGCGACCCCCATCCCGCGTACGCTCAACATGGCACTGGGAGGTATGCGCGACCTGTCTGTCATCGCCACGCCACCGGCACGCCGCCTGTCGATCAAGACCTTTGTCCGGGAACACAACATCGCCCTGATTCGCGAGGCCGTGCTGCGTGAGACCCTGCGCGGGGGGCAGGTGTACTACCTGCACAACGAAGTGAAAAGTATCGAGGAGGCCGGCCGCAAGCTGCGGGAGCTGCTGCCGGATCTGTCCATCGGGGTTGCCCACGGGCAGATGCGCGAGGCCGAACTGGAACAGGTCATGTCCGCGTTCTACCACCAGCGCCACCACATCCTGCTGTGCACGACCATCATTGAAACCGGGATCGACGTGCCGACCGCCAACACCATCATCATCGAGCGCGCCGACAAGTTCGGCCTCGCCCAGCTGCATCAGCTGCGCGGACGGGTTGGCCGCTCGCACCACCAGGCGTACGCCTACCTGCTGTGCCCGCCGCGTTCGGCAATCACACCCGATGCGGAAAAACGTCTCGAAGCCATCGAAGCCGCGGGAGACCTCGGCGCCGGTTATCTGCTGGCGACCCACGACCTGGAAATTCGCGGTGCGGGGGAACTGCTGGGGGATGAACAGAGCGGGCAAATACACAGCGTGGGCTTCGCGCTGTACATGCGCATGCTGGAGCGCGCCGTGGCGGCATTGCGGCGCGGGGAGATCCCCAACACGGACGCACCCCTGGACGCGGGCACCGAGATCAACCTGCATATACCGGCGCTGATCCCGGAGGACTACCTGCCGGATATCAACACCCGACTGGTGTTATACAAGCGCATCGCAGCCGCCGCCAGCGAGCAGGCACTGCGCGAGATTCAGGTGGAGATGATCGACCGGTTCGGCCTGCTGCCGCAGCAGGTGAAAAACCTGGTGCAGGTGGCCAGGCTGCGCATCCGCGCGGATCAGCTGGGGATTGCAGGCATTGAGGTTGGCCCCGGCGGTGGTAACATCGACTTTCGGGAGTCCACCCGCGTGAATCCGCTGAGCCTCGTCAAACTGGTGCAGTCCGATCCCAAGGGGTACCAGCTGGCCGGCGCCATGCGCCTGCGGTTCAAACGCCAGCTGGATGAGCCCGAACAGCGCCAGCAGTTCGCCGACCAGCTGCTGGACACCTTTGCCGCCGATGCCACGGAAGATGCCGCCTGATGACTGCCCGCCCCGTTCATACCCTGCTCGCGCTTCTCGTGACGGCGCTTCTGGCGACGTCCACCCTGGCGGAGGATGGGCGTCAGCAAAACTGGTATCAGGTGGAATTACTGATCGTTGCGCACACCAGCCCGGGAGCCCCACGCTCGGAACAGTGGGACGCGCTGCCCCGGTTGCAGTACCCGGACGCCGTGCGTTTCTTGCTCGATCCCCAGCGCTTGCAGGCCAACCTGGAGCGCACAGCTGATGCACTGCACAGCCGGGTCGATAAGCGCGGCAAACAGCTGATCCAGCTGCGCGGCCAGGAGGCCGATGGCGCAGCGGCAGATCTGCCTGCAGCGGCGGCTGTCGACACGCCGGCCCCGGCGCCAGAGGTCACCGCAGCACCCGGCGCCGAGGTTGCCGCGGCGGAAGATGCAGCAGCGCCTCGGCTGCCCACACCGTTTGTGCTGCTTCCGGCCCAGGCCCGAGAGTTTCGCGGCAAAGCAGCCTATATGGAACGCAACGGCCCCTACCGCATACTGTTTCACGAAGTGTGGTGGCAACCGGTAGGCAGTGCCAGGACAGCCCTGCCCATCGTGCTTGACCGTTCTGGTGATGACCAGGCCTACCCTGCCCTGCAAGGCACGATCAGGCTACATCGCTCCCGCTTCCTGCATGTCGACACCCGGCTTTGGCTGAACACCAACGGCGATTACCTGCCCGGCACCTGGCGTATGCCGGCACCGCCGTTGGCGCCGGCCTCATTGGAGCTGATCGCGGCGCCGGTGCTGCCCACACAGCCGACCGCTCCCGAAGCGCCGATCGGCTACGACCCGCAGTGGGATGCCGCGTCGGGGCTGCTGGACGCCCCGGAGCCGGAATCTGCCCCCGCCTATCCTTACCGACATGCCGTGCTTCTGCAGCAGCAGCGGCGCATGCGCTCCAATGAGGTGCACTACATCGACCACCCCTTACTCGGACTGGTCATCAAACTGACACCACTGGATGCGGATGCGCTGTACAGCGCGAACTACGACCAGGCCATCCTCGAGCTGATCACAGGCCCTGAGCGCCCAGCCGAGGCAGCAGGCAGCCCAGCAGGCGCCTGACGACGGCGGCCTCACGCTGCAGAATATCGCGCATGGTATCCTGCGTCAGGGGCAAATCACCCAGCCCTGCGGCAGGATTGACCACCATGCAGATAGTTGCATAGGCAATACCGCACTCCCTGGCCAGCGCAGCCTCGGGCATGCCGGTCATGCCGACGATGTCACAACCCTCTCTGGCCAGGCGCCGCACCTCGGCGGCCGTCTCCAGCCTGGGGCCCTGGGTGACGGCGTGTACACCGGAGGGCTCATGGGGGATGCCCGCCGCTTCCGCTGCCTCGATAATGGCCAGGCGCAGGGCGTGATCGTAGGGATGGGTGAAATCGATATGCTGCAGCGCGCCGCTGCGGCCATCGTCAAACGTGTGCTCCCGCCCCCAGGTGTAATCCACAATCTGGTCAGGCACTACCAGCCGCCCCGGCTGCATGTCGGGACTGATACCGCCCACGGCGTTGATGGCAACCACGTGGGTGACCCCGAGGCCGCGCAGCGCCTCGATATTTGCGCGGTAGTTCACCAGGTGCGGCGGAATCGCCCTGGGGCTGCCATGGCGCTGGAGGAAAAAAACCCGCTGCCCGTCGACCATGCCCTCCTGCACAGGCCGCGAGGGACTGCCGTAGGCATTGTCTCCCGGGTGCTCGCCCAGCAGTTGCAGGCCCTCGACCTGGTGGATGCCTGTGCCGCCGATAATCCCGAGACACAATGGCACTGGCACGGCGCTTTCCGTCATGGGTGCTCTCCGCGCACAGCCTGCGCCAGCTCGGGCGGCGCGCTGTCCAGGTGCAGGGTACGGGTCGGGAACGCCACATCGGCCCCGTGCTCATGGATAATGTCGAGGATCTTCAACAAGACGTCCTGCTTGATGGCGTGATATTCCACCCAGACCGTGGTCCGTGTGAAGGCATACACAAAAAAGTCGAGTGACGAGGGCCCGAAAGACACAAAATTCACGATCAGGGTGCGGTTGAGGTCGATTTCGGGGTGCTTTTCCAGCATCTGTCGCACATCCGCAACAATGGACGCGAGTTTGGCTGAATCCTGGTAGCGCACACCAATCGTTTCATAAATCCGCCGGTTGAACATGCGCGACGGGTTTTCCACTGCGATCTGTGTGAAAACCGCATTCGGAACATACAGCGGACGCTGATCAAACGTGCGAATACGGGTCAGGCGCCAGCCGATATCCTCCACCGTGCCCTCGATTTCCCGATCCGGTGAGCGAATCCAGTCCCCGGGGGTGAAGGGGCGATCAAGGTAGATGCTCATCCCGCCGAAAAAGTTCGCCATCAGGTCCTTGGCGGCAAAACCGACTGCAATACCGCCAATACCGCCGAAGGCGAGTAGCCCCGAAATGGACACACCGACACTCTGCAGGGCCATCAGGCCAGCGAGAATCCAAAGGATCACCCGGATGAGTTTCGCCGTCGAATGCACGGCAGCCTTGTCCGTGGAGGCCTTGTGGCCCCGCGCAGGTGACAGCAACTCTTCTTCTGCGCCGAATATCAGACGTTGCAGGAACCAGGCCAGCATGAGAATCAGCAGCGTGTCGTAGGCTCGCAGTATGAAGGCCTGCAAATCTGCGGCGATCGGCACCCTGCCCAGAATCAGCATCAAGGCGATGAGCCAGAGCGCGACACGCAGTGGCGTTTCCACCGCAGTGATTACCACGTCGTCCCAGCGATTGCTGCTGGACTCCGCCACGCGGTGCAGGCGGCGCAGCAGGACACCGAGCAGCAGGTGGATGAGCATGGCGAGCAGGAGTAGCCCGCCGATCGCTACCAGCGGTGTGTCGAGGCCGTAGGTCGCCAGTATTCGGGACAGCGTTTGCTCTGTGGCTTCCACGTTACATCAGGCTCCTGATTTCCCGGGTTTAGACAATTTTCTTCTGTTGCCAGGCACTTGTCAGAGCCACTCAGTATAACAGCGCCATCCTCCTTTCGACATGTGCCGAGCGACATCCGCAAGCGACTGATCTGCCGCGGAAAATTCAGTGCCCCGGAAAAACGCTATGAAAAAAGGTGTTTTTAGATCGACAGCACATAATGGACAGCGCAGGTCGGCATGGTATGTTGCAGGTGACACCGAGGACTCTGGAAGGGAGCGCAGTCATGTTGAATCCCACCGTTGGCAGCTGGTACCGGGATATCGAAACGGGAGAGCTGTTCGAAGTTGTCGCCCTGGACGAAGCCGCGCGTACCGTGGAGACACAGTTCCTGGACGGCGAGGTTACCGAGTACGATCTCGAGGTCTGGCGCATGCTGCAGTTGCAGCGGGCGGCGGCACCGGAGGACTGGCGAACCCCCTTCGAGCTGGATGACGAAGACGGCCTGGATCCCGACCTGCCCTACCACCCCGAAGAGTGGAGCAACCCCCTGTCGACGATCGAACCCGACACCATGCTCGGCGTGGAGGATAGTTGAGCCCGCTTGTCGCTGCCGCGTATTACTGTATATAATCCCAGCCACTGTACAAATACACAGATGGACGGGTCATGGACAAACTCACGCAGCGACAGCAGCAGGTGCTGGACATTATCCGCCAGCATATCGACCAGACCGGCTACCCCCCTACTCGCGCCGACATCGCCAAAGAGCTGGGATTCAAGTCGGCCAATGCCGCCGAAGAACACCTGAAGGCGCTGGCGCGCAAGGGTGCGATTGAAATCATTGCTGGCGCCTCTCGTGGTATCCGCTTGCCCGAGAACCCCGGCCTTCCCATCATCGGGCGCGTTGCGGCAGGCAACCCGGTGCTCGCGCAGGAACATGTCGAGGATTACTGCGCCATTCCCGCCAACTTCTTCCGGCCGGCGGCAGACTACCTGCTACGGGTCACGGGCGACAGCATGCAGGATGTCGGCATCCTCGACGGGGACCTGCTGGCGGTGCACCGCAGCAGCGAAGCCCGCAATGGCGCCATTGTTGTCGCCCGCATCGAGGATGAAGTGACCGTGAAACGCTTTCAGCGAGGCGGTAGCCGGCACCTGGTAGAGTTGCACGCCGAGAACCCGGCCTATGCGCCGATCAAGGTTGACCTGCGCACGCAGGCGTTCGCGATCGAGGGGTTGAGTGTCGGCATCCTGCGACGCTAGCAAACGTCGTTGTGCCGGGTCAGTGAACAGTGCGCGCCCGGCCTTCACCGTTTTCGGGGCGTTCTTTTTCATTGATGCTGGCAGCGGCCTGCATGCCAGCCTGGATCATCACCTTCGCAACTTCCAGGCCGTTGTCCATCAGGTAATCACGCGCCTCATCTGAAAACTGGATGCGCAGCAGAGGCTCGGAATCGTCTTCGGCGCGTTGCAGGACAATTTCACCTTCGCCGAGATCAACAATTTCCAACAGGGCTGTGGCCACGAGAGGCTCCTCTTTTTGCATCAAATGCCAGTGTAACAGGGGGCAGATGCGACCGCCAACGCGCACTTGCTAGCATTCGTCCAGCAGGTCACCCATGCGGGAAAACGCGGCTTCAAGCTCGTCTGCCGCGACCTGCAGCGTGTCCCAGTCCAGCTGGCCAGAGGTGCTCACCGCAAGGCTGCCCTCCGTCCGCCTGGCCGGCTGCGCCGCGGGCTGCTGCAGCAGCCGGGACAGCCAGCCCTGCGTTTCAAGTTGCGCAAACTCCGTCACTTCTGCCGGTTGCGCCTTGCCCGGCGCTGCCGGCGGCAGTTCCGCAACACAGTGAGGCGGCTGCGGCGGCAATTGTGCGGGCTTCTGCAAATCGAGCAGGAACCAGCCATAGGCCGTCAGCAGGTGCTCCCGCACGGCTGGCCCAAAAGCCTGCGCCAAGGTGTTGGCGGGGACATTTTCGGCGCGCCGCGCCTGTTCCCAGGCCTGCAACAGAAGCCGGCCGAGGTACAGCGCATGATTGGCCTGGCCCCGGAGACTGCTCATGTGCGCTTGCGCGCCGCCTTGCGCTTGGGCGCGGCGCTCTTCTTTCGCGGTGCGCCTTTCGCCGCGGCCGTGCTCTTGCCCTCTTCCGTCTGCCACTTGCCATTGCGGTAGACCGCTCGCCATCCCGTCGGTTTGCCATCGCGCTCGGTCATCACATACTGCTCAGCCGCTTTCCGACTGTAGCGCACCTGGGTTCGATTGCCGTCGTCGTCCTTGACTGGCGCCGAGAACAGAAAACTGTACTTGGGGTCGATCTCGTTCTTGTGGGGCAGCAGTTCATCCACGAAGGGCGCCCGGGTCTCCCGGTTACGCGGGAACTGGCTGGCAGCCAGAAACAACCCGGCCGCACCGTCGCGCAGGATGTAGTGGTCATCCACCTTCTCGCAGGCCAGCTCCGGCATGGGCACCGGGTCCATTTTCGGCGGTGCCGCCTCCCCGTTGCGCAGCAGTTTGCGCGTGTTCTTGCACGCTTCCGCCGTGCAGCCGAAGTACTTGCCGAACCGGCCGGTTTTGAGCTGCATCTCCGCGCCACATTTGTCGCAGGCCAGCGTAGGACCATCATAGCCTTTGATCTTGAACTTGCCGGTCTCGACTTCGTAACCGGGACAGTCGGGATTATTGCCGCAGACGTGCAGTTTGCGCTGCTCGTCAATCAGGTAACTGTCCATCGCCGCATTGCACAGCGTGCAGCGATGCTTTTTCCTCAACAGGCGGGACTCGGCCTCGTCGTCCGCGTCCTCGCGAATGGCTTCGTCGCCCGGTGTCAGGTTGATGGTGTTCTTGCAGCGCTCCTTGGGCGGCAGTGCATAACCGGAGCAGCCCAGGAACACACCGGTGCTGGCGGTGCGGATCTGCATGGGCCTGCCGCACTTGCTGCACGGTATGTCCGTCGGTGTCGGCTCATTGGGCTGCATCCCGACGGGTTCCGCCTCTTCCGCCTTTTCCAGCAGTTGCCGAAAATCGGCGTAGAAACTGTCCAGAAGATCCCGCCAGTCGAGTTCGCCCTGAGCCACCGTATCCAGCCGTTCCTCCATGCTCGCGGTGAAGCCGTAGTCGAGCAGTTCGGTGAAGCTGTTCTGCAATCGCTGGGTGACGATGTCACCCATTTTCTCGGCGTAGAAACGCTTGTTCTCGAGGCGTACGTACCCACGATCCTGAATGGTTGAAATAATCGAGGCGTAGGTGGACGGGCGGCCAATGCCGCGCTTTTCAAGCTCTCGCACCAGGCTGGCTTCCCCGTAGCGCGGCGCGGGCTTGGTGAAGTGCTGCGCCGGGTCCAGGGCGACCAGCTTCAGCGTGTCCGACTTCTGGATATCGGGAAGCACTTCGTCCTCTCCCTTGCGTCCGGCAGCCCCCTGCACACGGGTGTAGCCATCAAAGCGAATGATGCGGCCCTTGGCCGACAGCTCGTAGTCGCCTGCGGTGACCGTGATGGTCGTCGCGGTGTATTCAGCGGGCGTCATCTGGCCTGCGACAAACTGTCGCCAGATCATTTCATACAGGCGCTCGGCGTCGCGTTCCATGCCCTGCAGACCCGACTGCAGCAGGTTGACGTCCGAAGGGCGAATCGCCTCGTGGGCCTCCTGGGCGCCCTCCTTGCTGCTGTAACGGTTGGGCGTGGCGGGCAGGTAGGCGGGTGGAAACTCCGCCGCGATGTAGTCGCGACAGGCCTGTACCGCGTCTTCACTGAGGTTGGTGGAATCGGTGCGCATATAGGTGATGTAGCCTGCCTCGTAGAGGCGCTGTGCCATCATCATCGTTTTCTTCACGGAAAACCCAAGGCGCGTACTGGCCGCCTGCTGCAGCGTGGAGGTGATGAAAGGCGCCGGCGCTTTCGACCGGGTGGGCTTGTCCTCTCGGTCACTGACCACATAGGGCAACTTTTCGAGCGCTTTCGTCGCCGCCCGCGCTGCCTCCTCGCTGGTCGGGCGGAAGGCGGCGCCGGCCTGCTTGCGCACCTGAAAGCGCACCGCGTCGGCATCAGCCGGCTGCAGGTCGGCGTGAATCTCCCAGTACTCCTCGGGCACGAAGGCACGGATCTCGCGTTCACGCTCGACGATCAGGCGTACCGCAACGGATTGTACCCGGCCCGCCGAAAGACCACGGGCCACCTTGGCCCACAGCAGGGGCGAAACCATATAGCCGACAACCCGGTCGAGGAAGCGCCGCGCCTGCTGGGCGTTGACCCGGTTCTGGTCCAGATGTGCAGGATGCTTGAATGCCTCGCCAATGGCCTTCTTGGTAATCTCGTTAAACACCACGCGTTGATAGCGTGAATCATCCCCCCCAATTGCTTCACGCAGGTGCCAGGCGATGGCCTCCCCTTCCCTGTCAAGGTCGGTCGCGAGGTAAATGGCATCGCTGCTGGCGGCCAGCTTGCGCAGTTCGGCCACGACCTTTTCCTTGCCCGGCAGGATCTGGTAGTCCGCCTGCCAGCCATGCTCAGGGTCAATGCCCATCCGACGCACCAACTGCTCACGCGACTTGGTCTTGCGGTGCTGGGCCTTTTCCTCGGGTGACATCTTGCGGGTAATGGCCGCCTGGGCGGCGCGTTCCTTGGCATCCACCGGCGTGGCGCTGCCGGCTGTGGGCAGGTCCCGGATGTGTCCGATGCTGGATTTGACGATAAAATCCGGACCGAGATACTTGTTGATCGTTTTCGCCTTGGCGGGCGATTCGACAATAACCAGTGATTTACCCATAGACTCCCGCGTGATCTCGCTTGGTGTGGGTCAGCAGACGCCAGCATCCACCTGCCAGCGCCCGTCAAAAAAGTCGCATATATAAAGACCCTGTCCCTCCGGGTCAAGGAATCTGTTGCGCCCAGTCCTTCAGAATAGCTGCCATCTGCTCTACGGTAGCCGCATCGCCCGCTTCTTGCCAGTACAGCCCACAGCTGTCCTCATGCACGCTTGCCGCGAGCATGGTGCCGGGGGCCGCGAGCAGCGCAGCGGGCACCGGTTCAGGCTTTGGCCCGACGGCCTGCCACCCGTCAGCACGCAGCTGCCAGACACAGCGCCGGCGGCCCTTGCCGCGGGAGGGCGGCAGTCGCAGGCCATAATAAATGACGTCGGATGCCAGGCTCTGCTGTGGTAACGCTGGCCCCGGCTGGTCGCGAAACTCGACGAAAAGCCCGTTCAACGCCGCGGTCTCCCGCAGGGTGACCTGCAGGCGCTGTCGCTTGCTGGGGAGGAAATGCGTGAGCGGCGCGAGGGCCACCAGCAGGGCGAAGGCAATCAACACATAATTCAAGGCAGGTCCTGACTCAGGTCAACGATCGGGGCAAAGTCGCCCGCGTTGCTGCCGGAGGCGCTTGTCCGGCGCGCATTGTATGCTATAACGGAACCTGATTTCTGTTCACGATTACGGGGGGTCTATGTCCAACTACAAGAAACTGATTATCGCGGTGGATCTCAGTGAAGATTCCGCAGACGTGGCCCAGCGCGCACGCGGCGTCGCACAGGGCAGCGGTGCCGAGCTGCACCTCATTCACGTCATCGAGCCCCTGAGCTTTGCCTATGGCGGCGACATCCCCATGGATTTTTCCGGTATCCAGGACGAAATCCACCAACAGGCCGCGCAGCAACTGGCGCGTTTCGGTGAGCAGTACGGGATTGCCGCCGACCGCCAGCACATCGTGCTCGGCCGTCCGGAGGTGGAAATCCACAGCAAGGCGGAGGAAATCGGCGCCGACCTCATCGTGGTGGGCAGTCACGGCCGTTACGGCCTGGCACTCCTCATGGGCTCTACCGCCAACGGCGTCCTGCATGGCGCGTCCTGTGATGTTCTCGCCGTCAGGGTCGGCAACCGGTCCTGAGCCCTGCTGCGCCGCGGCTCGCGGCGCGCTACCCCTGCCCGCCGTCACCGCCATCGATGAAATCCAGCAGCTGCTGGGGCGAAAACGGCCAGTCCAGCTCGCACCCGTCCTGCCGGTACAGCACCGGGATGCGGGTTGCGTAGCGCACAAACAGCTGCTCATCCTCGCTGATATCCACGGCATCGTAGTCGCTGATCAGCGCCTCCTGCACAGCCAGATCCAGTAAGGCAGCAGCCTGTTCGCACAGGTGACACGCAGACGTCCCGTAGAGTGTGAGTGGACTTTGACAAAGCTCTGGCACCTGCTGGCTCCCTGTTGTTTAATGCGGCTCGCCTGCTGCACGCCTCACCCAAACGCAGGATTGCGGCCGCAGGCAGTCGGAGGTTATGATTCTTCAGTACAGCATAATGAACCGCACCATTGCGAAGCCAGGGAGTACCTGACGTGGCACTGTTTTCCCAACCCACCGCCCGCGCGCTGGCCATACTCGATCTGCTGATGGCGAACCCGCAACAGGCCTTTGGTTTGACGGAAATGACGCGTCGCCTGAACCTCAACAAGGCCACCTGTCACGCCATCCTGACCACGATGGCCAATTACGGCTTCCTGGTTCAACATCCCAAAACCAAGGCGTATCGCCTCGGCCCTTCCATTATAGCGGCAGGTAACGCCGCTTTCGCGCAGTTTCCCGTGCTGGAATACGCGAGGCCGGAACTGGAGGGCCTCAACAGCGACCTGAACCTGGGCTTTGCCGTCACCGCACGTTCCAAGCTGCACCAGGTCCTGCTGGCGCTGTATGGCAACGCCACCCCGCTGATGGACTCCTTCCAGCTGGGCCTGCGCCTGCCCAACGCTGCGCCCGTTGCGGCGTGTTTTACCGCCTTCTCCCCAGCGAAGCAGCTCGAAGCCTGGCTTACCCGGGCACACGAGTCACGGGGCGGGTACAACGAGCGCCTCGACCAGAAACTGCGGGTGTCGGTGATAGCGATTCGGGCCCGGGGTTATGAGGTCACGCTGAAAACCCGTGCGGAGGAAGAACTGACCCGGGAGCTGACCCGCATACACCAGTCCTGGAGCCTGCAGGAGCTGGAAGAGGCCACCAACAAGTACCAGCAGGGCATCTGTGTAGAGCATTACCACCTCGACCGTATCGACCCCAAGGCCCGCTACGAGGTCAGCACCATTGCGGTGCCGGTGTTCGTTTACCGGCAGGTACCGGTCATGTGTTTTGTGGCCGGTTCAATGGATTCCCCCATTACCGGCGCCCAGATCGAGGATATCGCCCAGCGTATGAAGCAGTCGGCTGACCGTGTAACCCGGCTCGCCAGCGGTCATGAGCCCGGCGCAAACCCCTGACACCTTGAGCGATCGTCCAGAATACACGGCGCGCAAGGCCTTTTTCGACCGCGTTCTCACTGTCTACGGCCGCAAGCCGGTGCTTGAAGCCCTGCGCACGCCGGGGCTGTCATTGCATGCACTGCATGTCGCCGACAGCAACCGGGAGGACGGGGTGATGGCAGAGATTCTGCGCGATGCAGCGCGACGCGGCCTCGCGGTGCAGCGTCATAACCGGGCTGAGCTCGCCAGAATATCGCGCAACGGGCGCCAGGATCAGGGTATCGCACTGGATATACTCTGCCCCGCCTTTGCCCGCGTAGATGACTACCTGGCAGGCCCGGACCTCGCGAACCAGCGCCTGCTCGCACTCGACGGCATCACCAATCCGCAGAATCTGGGGATGATTGTCCGCTCCGCCGCGGCGGGAAACATTGACGGGATCGTGCTGGCGAGGCGCGGCAACGCCGCCCTGGGTCCGCTGGTCATCAAGGCCAGCGCGGGCACGTTATACCGCGCCCCCATCCTGTTTTGCGAATCGCTGCCCACAGCGCTGGAAGCCTGCAAGGCCCGGGATTTCAAGGTGTGCTCGTTGCGCGCGGACGCCCGTCAAAGCCTGTTCGACTACCGGCCGTCGGGCAGCTGTGTGTACATTCTGGGTAACGAAACCGAGGGCGTTTCCAAGGCGAGCGAACGCCTGGCGGACGAGGCCCTGTGCATTCCCATGCGCAACGGTGTTGAATCCCTCAACGTTGCCGTAACGGCAAGCCTCATCGCCTTCTGCGGCAGCCTCGGGCGCTAGCGCCGGAATCCCGCGCGCGGACCTACTTGGAGAGAAACGCCATCGCCTGCTCCAGCCCCTGGAGGGTCAGCGGGTACATGTGACCCTCCAGCAACTTGTGGGTCATCGCCGTGGACTGGGTGTACTCCCACTCGTCACGTGGCACCGGATTGATCCAGGCCACTTTTTCGTAGGTCTGCTTGAGACGCCGCATCCACACCTCGCCCGACTCCTCGTTCCAGTGCTCTACCGAGCCACCGGGCTGTGCAATCTCGTAGGGCGACATGGCGGCGTCGCCGACAAAAATCACTTTGTAGTCGTGGCTGTACTTGTGCATGACGTCCAGCAGCGGCACGCGCTCGTTATGCCGGCGCACGTTGTTACGCCACACACTTTCGTAAATAAAGTTGTGAAAGTAGAAGTATTCCATGTGCTTGAACTCACTGCGTGCAGCCGAAAACAGCTCCTCACAGACACGCACATGCGGGTCCATCGATCCCCCGACATCAAAAAACAACAGCACCTTCACCGCGTTGTGCCGCTCGGGCACCATCTTGATATCCAGTAGACCTGCATTGCGCGCGGTCGAGCGGATGGTGTCGTCCAGGTCCAGTTCATCCGCTGCGCCGGTTCGCGCAAATTTGCGCAAGCGACGCATCGCGACCTTGATATTGCGCGTACCCAGTTCAACACTGTCATCGAGATTGCGGAATTCGCGCTTGTCCCACACCTTCACGGCCTTGCGATTACCGCCGTTCGGACCCACGCGGATACCTTCGGGGTGATAGCCCTGCTGACCGAAGGGCGAAGTGCCGCCGGTGCCGATCCATTTATTGCCGCCCTGGTGCCGTTTCTTCTGCTCCTCCAGGCGCTTCTTGAATTCCTCGATCAGCTTCTCCAGTCCGCCCAGGGATTCGATTTTCGCGCGGTCCTCCTCGGACAGCTGCTTCATGAACTCGGCGCGTAACCAGTCGTCGGGGATGATCGCCTCGATGACGTCATCCAGGCCCTCCAGATCCTTGAAGTGCGCACCGAAGGCACGGTCAAAGCGATCGAAGTACTTCTCGTCCTTCACCAGGCAGGTGCGGCTGAAATAATAGAAGTCATCGATCGACGCGAAAACCACGTGCTGCCGGATGCCGCCGAGCAGATCCAGCAATTCTCGCGTGGTCACCGGTACCCCGGCATCCCGCAGACCATGGAAAAAGTTGACCAGCATGTGTCAGCGCGTCTCGCGACGGTGCATGAAGGCCAGGCGCTCCAGCAGGTGCACATCCTGCTCGTTCTTCAGCAGCGCACCGTAAAGGGGGGGAATCGCCTTGCTGGCATCGCGATTCTTCAAAACCTCATCGGGGATGTCGTCCGCAAGGATAAGCTTCAACCAATCGATCAATTCGGAGGTCGATGGCTTCTTCTTCAAGCCGGGAATGGAGCGCAGATCGAAGAAGACCTCCATCGCCTCCTGCACCAGTTCCTGGGCGATCCCCGGGTGATGCACGTCAATGATCGCGCGCATGGTGTCGCGGTCGGGGAAGTTGATGAAGTGGAAGAAGCAGCGGCGCAGGAACGCATCCGGCAGTTCCTTCTCGTTGTTGCTGGTGATGATGATGATGGGGCGGTGGCGGGCACGCACGGTCTCGCCGGTTTCGTAGACGAAAAACTCCATGCGATCCAGTTCAACCAGCAGGTCGTTGGGGAACTCGATGTCCGCCTTGTCGATCTCATCGATCAACAGCACGACCTGCTCCTCAGCCTCGAAGGCCTCCCACAGTTTGCCCTTCTTGATGTAGTTGCCGATGTCGTGCACCTTCTCGTTGCCGAGCTGGGAGTCCCGCAGGCGCGAGACCGCATCGTACTCATACAGGCCCTGCTGGGCCTTGGTTGTGGATTTGATATGCCACTGGATCAGCCGCTTGCCCAGACCCAGCGCCACCTCCTCCGCAAGCATGGTTTTCCCCGTGCCCGGCTCACCCTTGATCAACAAAGGGCGCGCCAGGGTCACCGCCGCGTTAACAGCCATGCGCAGATCGTCGGTCGCGACGTAGCGCTCGGTTCCCTCAAATTTCATCATCTGTTCAATACCCGTGAAAAACAAAGCCGCCAAGGGTAGCGAGCGCCGCGCGCCTAATCAAGGGGATTTGCCTTTCCCTTCATCTTCATCCGCCGTGGCGCTCAGCCCGGCCACTACGGTCTCATCCGCGGCGCCACGTGAGGCATCAAAACGACGTTGCCAGATCGCCATCTTGCGCTTGCGACGCCGCCGGTAGACCCACAGGGCAACCGCGACTGCCAGCAACGCGAGAACCGCCAGCGTCAGTGCCGGACGCTGCAAATCCTGTTCCGGCACCATCGGCGGACGGGTGCTGATGGCCGGTGCTGCCTCCTCGGCAATCACCTCGATATAGAGCGGGAGTTCCCGTTGCAGGGTCTCACCGCGCAGCTGCACCAACAGCTGGTATCGCCCACCGCGGTCAAACGCGGGGATGCTGACGCGGTATTCCCCGGTCGCTGGAACCGGATAGCGCCCGGTTACGTCGATCAGCTCGCTGTAATCCTCCGGGCCGGTGATCTGTACCGACAGGGTGAACAGCTGCAGCAGTTCGGGCCGTGCGATCACGCCATCACCGTCGCGCAGGCGGATGCCCAGCTCGGTAACCCGCCCGGCGGGGAGACTGTTGGGCAGAGGGTCGACCTCCAGCTTGAGATCGGAGATGACCGATACCCGACTCCGGGCACCCTCTGGCGCGACCAGTGTCCAGGCGCCACGCTCCGGGGCGGTTACGGTGACCAGGGCAAACTGGCTGCTTTGAAACCAGTCGACTCCGTCGGCATTCTGTTCCGGACGGTACTCGACGCCGTCAGGGCTGGTCAGGGTCACCTCCGCACCGGGCTCCTGCAGGAACACCAGTGCGGTGAACTCGTCCACCGTCTCATCGATCAGGAAAATGTTGCCGACAATCGGCACCCGCGCCGTGGGCGCCACCATCTCCAGCGACTGCACGAAGATCTCTGTCAGTTGCGCCGCTGTACGCGCTTTCTCCGCAATCCCCGTGGTGCTGTTGGCCAGTGCGCGCAGGAAGGTCCAGTCTGCCTCCTCAGAGAGGGCGATGGTGTGCACAGGTATGCCCGTGGCACCCAGTTTGGGCGCCGTCGTGGCGAGCAGGTCACGTGCTGCCGTGGCATTTGCCATTGGCGACGCAGAGAGATCGACCTTGCCATCGGTCAACAGCACCACGCTGGTGCGGTAGGTGGGATCCATGCTGCCGATATCGTAGGTGGCCGCGGCCAGTGCCGCGGGAATATTGGTGCGCTGCCCGGAGTTGTCGATGCGGGCCACGGCCTCCAGAGCGCGCTCCCGCCAGCGGGCATCGACCACCTGGTGCGGGACAATCTGCTGTACGTCTTCACCGAATATCCAGACGCCGGCACGGGCGCCATCGGGCAGGAGGCGGACGATCAGCTCAAGTGCAGGGCCGCGCAGGTTGTCGGGATCGGACTCTTTCATGCTCCCCGAAATATCGATGAGCAGGCGCAGGTCCGGCTGTGGGCCGATGGGGGGTTGCGCGTGGAGCGCAGCCGGTGTGCCAAGCAGCACGGCAAGAAACAGGAAAATACGTGGGAATAATGCTTTGCTTCCAAACTGAACGGACATAACAGCTCCTCCGGATCATTGATCGCCAGGTGCATGCCGTGCGCGGCGCAACACGGTTATTCTCAATAGCAGGGTGACTACCAACGCGAGCCCCAACGCTGCAACCAGCGGGCGCACTGCGTGGGCGGCGGCCTCGGGGCCCGCTGTCAGCAGCTGGAACGCAGCCACGATAAGCGCGGGGGCAAACGTATCCACCCCCTCATAGGGATAGGCCGGCGTCATCAGCAGCGCGGCACCTGCCAGCAGCAGCAGCCAGCGCCAGGCCGGTGACCAGACCCGCCGCAGCCACCAGAACATCGCGACCAGCGCCAGCAGGGCCGTCCCCAGGTAAACCAGCGTGGCGATCAGGTAGTCCGGCTGTTCCGTCATCGCGTGCCCTCCTCTACCCAGTGCACAATCTGCTCTTCATAGCTGTCGGGATGCACATGCAGCTCCGAGACTACACGCCCGCGCACGGAAATGCCCGCCCTGTGCACCGTGGCAGCATCGCCGGACAACAGCGGGTGCCAGGGATGCAGTGGCTCCCCACGCGCGCGCAGGCGATAGGCACAGGTGGCAGGCAACCAGCTCAGCGCGTCCGCGATATTGGCCGGACCCAGTGTAATACAGTCCGCAACCAGACTGCTTCGATGCCGGTAATCGCGACAGCGACAGGTCTCGGTATCGAGATAACGGCAGCTCACCCGGGTGTAGAACACCTCGCCACTGTCGGCATCCTCCAGTTTGTGCAGACAACAGCGGGCGCAGCCATCGCAGAGCGCCTCCCATTGCGCCGCATCGAGGGATTCCAGCGGCTGCTCCCACCACTCAGTCACGGGCGCTCTCCCGTTGTGTGTACACGGCGTCCGCAGGGGGCATTTGCAGGAAAAACCCCTGCGACTCAATACCGGCCAGGACGTCGGCGGCGTTTACGCGCGCCAGCTTGCGCATTGGCGAGATCGCCAGCACCAGTACAGGCTGCGGTTCGCCGAAGCGCGCGAGCAGCGCCTCGGGCACGCGCGCACAGCCCTCCGCCTTGTCCACGTAAAGGTACATTTCAGGTTTCAGCGGGCTGCGGAACACCTGGCAGATACGCGTCACGACGCCCTCTCCCGCAACCGTTGGCGCAGGGGCACGATCACCCGCTCGTGGCGCCAGCCGGACCAGCTCGGTGGCTCTTCCAGCGCCTCGCCCCGGTGCTGCCGCAGCAGGAGTTCGTAGTCACGGGCGGCAAGCAATGCCTCGGGCACGGTGCCGAGTTCGGCAGCGATCTCCCTGGACCACTGCTTCAACGCCTGCAGGGACTTGCGCCCGACGGGATCCAGCGGCTGTGGCAGACGCTGCGGCAGCGCGTCCTCCGGGAGTTCACGCTGCGCAGCCAGCAGCTGCAGCAGCGCCGCACCATCACGGCGTAGCGAACCCGGGCTCAGTAGACCGAGTTTTTCCAGCGATGTATGTGACTGCGGGTCTTTTTCCGCGAGCCCGAGGCAGGTAGCGTCGTCAATAATCCAGCCACGCGGCTTGTCCCGCTGGCGGGCTGTCGCCTCGCGCCAGGCGCACAGTGCGTACAGGCGCCCTGTCGCGCGGCGGTCCAGCTTCCAGGCCGACTTGATCCTGGATACGCCGTGGTCGCCGGGCGCGCGAAAGGCCGCGAGTGCATCGGCCCCGTCCGCAAGCACCCACGCCAGCTTGCCCTGCGTCTCACAGTCAGCCGCCAGCCGATGCCACAGGGGCAACAGATGGGCCACATCCTGCGCTGCGTACTCACACTGTGCAGCAGTGAGCGGACGCTGCAGCCAGTCTGAGCGGGTCTCTTCCTTGGGCACATCAACGCCCTCACAGGCCAACACCAGAGCGCGGTAGCCCATACCAAAGCCCAGATTCAGCAATCCTGCGGCGCGCTGGGTGTCGAACAGCGGCTCGGGCAGCACACCCAACCAGCGATCGAACACTTCGAGGTCTTCGCTTGGGGAGTGAAGCACCTTGACCGTCTCCGGCGCTTGCAGCAGCGCCCTCAGTGCTTGCAGATCACTCACCTGCAGGGGATCCACCAGCCAGGCCTCCTCGCCAAAGCACAGCTGCACCAGCGCCACCTGCGGGTAGAAGGTGCTGCGACGCATGAATTCAGTATCAACCGCAACCGCGGGTGCCCCCCTGAAGCGCTCCAACAAAGCTCGTAGCGCATCGTCAGATTCAATCAACTGCCAGCGCATTCAGCCGTCTCCACTCATCTGGCGTCGGCCACTGAACGCGTGTGCCAGCGTATTGCCATCGACATATTCCAGTTCGCCACCCAGCGGCACGCCGTGGGCAATGCGTGAAACCCGAATGCCCCTGGGCAGCAGCATATCCGACAGATAGTAGGCGGTTGCCTCACCCTCCACCGTCGGGTTGGTGGCCAGAATGACTTCGGTGATGCCCTCATCAATCACCCGCTGCTGGAACCTGTCGAGACCAATCTCGGCAGGGCCTATGCCGTCGATGGGCGACAGGTGCCCCATCAATACGAAATACAGGCCGCGGTAACTGCCGCTCTGCTCGACAGCGAGCACGTCTGCCGGGGTTTCCAGCACGCATATGGTCTGTCGGTCGCGGCGTTGATCACTGCAGATTTCGCAGACATCGTGTTCACTGAAGTTCCTGCACAGGGAGCAGTGATCAATGCGGTCCATCGCGACACGCAGTGCCTCGGCCAGTGCCAGTGCGCCGGCGCGGTCGCGCTCAAGCAGGTGCATCGACATGCGCTGGGCGGACTTCGGGCCAACGCCGGGCAGGCAGCGCAGGGCATCGATCAACTGTGCCAGAACGGGGCTGAACTTCATGGCGAGGTCAAAACGGCAACTTGAAACCGGGGGGCAGGTTGAGCCCGGCGGCCAGACCCGCCATGGACTCCCGGTTCTGCTCTTCCACCCGGCGCACGGCATCGTTGACCGCCGCTGCGAGCAGGTCCTCCAATACCTCGCGCGACTCGCTGAGGACGCTGTCGTCTATGCGCACGCGCTTGACATCGTGGCGACCATTCATCGTCACCCGCACCAGGCCCGCGGCCGCCTCGCCGATCACCTCTTTCTGTGCCAGTTCTTCCTGTGCCTTTTGCATGTCGGCCTGCATTTTCTGCGCCTGTTGCATCAGGTCGGTAATGCCTTTCATGTCGTGTCCTCAGGGTTCCAGGGGCGTGATGGAGGTGCGATCCAGTTCGCCATCAAAACGCTGGATCAGCCGTTGCACACGCGCGTCAGACTCGATCGCCGCCTCAGCGGCGCGCTGCCTTTCCTGCTTGTGTCGCGCGATGCGCATCGCCGGCGTTTCCGTGGTGGGGCGCCCCGGCTCTATGGACACTGACACCGGTGTATCGAAGTAGTTCTGCAATGCCAGCCGGATGCGCTCTGCGTGTCCCGGGTTGAACAGTCCCATCTGGTTGTCGTCGAGTACAAAGCGAAAGTCGCTGCCCTGCTGCGCCTCGAGTGCGCAGTGTGAAGCGATGCTCAGGACCATGCCAGCAAGACCCAGTCGATCCAGCAGGTCCGGCCAGTCGGCACAGGCGGTAAGGGCCGGTGGACTGGCGCGGTCGAGCTGCAGCCGCGCGCCGGCGGCCTTGGGCGGTTCCCCAGCGGGCACCGATGCCACTGTCGGGGACTCAGCCGCCGCAGGAGGCTCAGCCGCTGCAGGCGATTCGACACCTGCCACCGCAGCCTGCTCAGCAGCTGCGGCAGACTGCGGCGCGGCAGCGCTGCCGTGTTTGGCTGGCCCCGGGCCGGCCGTGCCGGATGCGCCGTCTGCGGATGGAACCAGGCTGCCATCATCGGGGAGAACCAGCGGGCGGAAGGCGAGCATCCGCAAAACCGTCATTTCAAACCCGCTGCGCGGATCAGCGGCATGCGGGAGATCGCGCTTGCCGTTCAGGGCCATCTGGTAGAACAGCTGTGCATCTTCCGCCGTCAGAGACAGGGCCAGACGCGCCACACGCTCACTGTCTCCGCGGCTGTTGTCGGCGTGGTCCGGGAGCATCTGTGCGACCGCAACACGGTGCAGGAGCGACAGCAATTCATCCAGGCCGGACTCAAAGTCCGGTGCATGCTCCGCCATATGCGCCACCGCCGCCAGCGCGGCGGCCGCATCTCCCGCCGCTACCGCCTCCAGCACTGCATAGACGAAGGTCATGTCCACGGTGCCCAACATGCTGCGCACGCCCGCCTCGGTGATCGCCCCCGCGCCGAAGGCAATCGCCTGGTCCGTGAGGCTCAAGGCATCGCGCATACTCCCGTCTGCCGACCGTCCAAGCAGCCACAGTGCGGGCTCCTCGTAGCGAATCATCTCGGCGTCAAGCACCGCGCCCAAATGCGCCGCAATCTGCTCGGGAACCATGTTTTTCAGATTGAATTGCAGACAGCGTGAGAGCACGGTAGCCGGTAGTTTCTGCGGGTCTGTGGTGGCGAGCAGGAACTTGACGTGAGGCGGCGGTTCTTCGAGCGTCTTCAGCAAGGCGTTGAAACTGCTGTTGGACAGCATATGCACTTCGTCAATCAGGTAGACCTTGTAGCGCGAGCGCGTGGGGGCGTATTGCACGTTTTCCAGCAGGTCGCGCGTGTCTTCCACCTTGGTGCGTGAGGCCGCATCCACTTCCAGCAGATCGACACTGCGTCCCTCGGCAATTTCCAGGCAGGAGCTACAGGTCCCACAGGGTTCGGAGCTGACCCCTGCTTCGCAGTTGAGGCTTTTCGCAAGTATGCGTGCGATTGTGGTTTTGCCAACGCCGCGGGTGCCGGTGAACAGGTAGGCGTGGTGGAGCCTGTCGTGATCCAGCGCGTTGACCAGCGCCTGCAATACATGCTCCTGGCCCACCATTTCACTGAACCGACGGGGCCGCCACTTGCGTGCGAGTACCTGATACGACATGTCAAACTGGCCTTGCCGAAAAGCGCAAAGGATACACCACCCCCGGGGACGGGGCACAGGCAATTCGGGAAAGAGGCAACCCGGGCAGCCACACCCCGGCACACGCATCAGTAACTACCGTTGCTCCCTTCCGGGCCTGGCGGGGTTCGCTACCTGGCGTTGCGAGGGGACCACCCGAGTCGCCGGGCGGCATTCTCCCTGAATACCCCGCTGGCTGCAACCGGTCCGTCGCACGAGGCGCCGCACAGTGAGGCCACCGGGGAGATGCAGGTCCTGTGCGGTTGGCGCTTCCCATCAGATGTTAAATCCTCTAACATTGCATGTTAAAGCTATTAACATGCAGGCGTTCACATGCCCCAGGCCCCTCGCTCCCGCTACTCTGTCTTTGTATTCAGCAGCGCCGCTGCCCTTCTGGTGACCACGGTACTCACTGCAGGGATTACGCTGCGTGCAGGCTCGGCCGGGCGAGCTGAGCCTGCTCCCCTTCCGGTTACCGTGCTGCCGTTTGCCGAGGAGCAGAGTTACCGCGAGACGCTGCGACTCTCGGGCCTGGTCCAGGCCAAGGCCCGGGCGCAGCTCGCCTTCGAGATACCCGGCCTGCTGCTGGCGCTTGAGGCTGAGGAAGGCCTCGCGGTGACCGCCGGACAGGTGCTTGGACAGCTGGATACACGCCAGCTACAGGCGCAAAGGGATGTGGCAGCGGCTGACCTGGCCAGTATCGACGCGGAACTGCAGCTGGCCCGCCTGCGCCTCGAGCGCAGTGCACGACTGCGGGAGAGCGGTGCGGTGTCAGCGCAGGAGTATGACGAAACACGCCTGACCGCAGAGGCGCTCGCCAGCCGCCGGTCCGCCCTGCTTGCGCGGCTGGAAAGCCTGGACATCAACCTGGAAAAATCCGCCCTGCGCGCACCCTATGACGGCGTCGTCGCAGCGCGCCATCTGGACCCGGGCACCGTGCTGCAGGCTGGAGAGCCGGTTCTGCAGCTTGTCTCCGTTGACAGTCTGGAAGCCCGCATCGGCATCCCTGCGAGCCACCTTGATGAACTCGAGCCCGGACAAAGCTACCTCCTGAACCTGCGCAACGGCGACGTCAATGCCACGCTGCGGGCGCTGCGCCGTGACATCGACACCCGCACACACACAGCCCTGGCAGTGTTTGACCTGCCACCGACCGCGACGGTGCTGGATGGTGAAACCGTCAGCCTGAGCCTGGAGCGCAGCGTGCGGGCGCGCGGCGGCTGGGTGCCCATCAGCGCACTGCTCGAGGGTGAACGGGGTGCCTGGACCGTGCTGCGGATCAGCCAGCGGCAGGACGGGGCCCAGGTGGCGCTGCGTGAAGCGGTGGAAGTGCTGTCCGTCGACGACAACAGAGCCTTTGTGCGGGGCAGCCTGCGGGACGGCCAGCCTGTGGTCGCAGACGGTGTACATCGCATCGCCGCAGGCACCGCCGTACAGGCGCTGGAGGGCTGACCATGCTGGCTCGCCTGCTCTACAACAACACCCGGTATTTTACCCTGCTGGTGCTGGTGATTCTGGCCGTAGGGATCGCCAGTTTGCGCTCCATTGCGCGGCAGGAAGACCCGACCATCACCAACTTTGTCGCCCACGTGACAACGTTTTACCCGGGGGCAGACCCCGCTCGCGTCGAGGCGATCATCACGCGGCCGTTGGAGGACGCCCTGCGCCAGATCGCGGAAATCGACGAGCTCAACTCAAGCTCGGCGACCGGGGTCTCCAGTCTCACCGTCTCCCTGGTGGAGAGCCTCTCCGATACCGACATCGAGCGCAGCTGGTCGGAGATTCGGGATGCACTGGCAGATGCTGCAGCGCAGTTTCCGCCGGGTGCCAGCACCCCATTGTTCGATGACGACCGGCTGAAATCCTACACCATGCTGGTGGCGTTGCGGGCTGAAACCGCGAACACCGCGCCGCTCTCGTTGCTACACCGTATCGCACTGGATTTTGCCGACGCCGCACGCAATTTTGATGGCACCGAGCGGGTCGATCTCTTCGGTGAGCCTCGCGAGGAGATTCGCGTTGCCATCGATGAAGTGGCGCTGGCGAGCACAGGCCTGAGCGCAGCGGACGTCGCTGCCGCCCTGCACGGCGCCGACCCGCGCGTCGCCGCCGGACGCAGCACCGGGCACGGTAACGATTTCCTCATTGAAATCGACGGCACGTTTGACGGCACCGCGCAAATCCGCGACGTGCTGCTGCGGACCACGGCGGAGGGCGGCACGATCCGAGTCGGCGATATCGCGGAGGTGTATCGCGCACAGGCCACCCCGCCGGATTCCCGGGTGCTGGTCAAAGGCGTCGAGGGCATTCTGATCGGCGTTGCCATGAAAGATGGCCTGCAAGTCGACCGCTGGGCCGCGGACTTCAGCACATTCCTTGAGGGTTACCGGGCGCTGGCGCCTCAGGGTGTCAGCATCGAAGTCAGCTACGACCAGAGCGTATATACCGAGGAGCGCCTGCGCAGTGTGGTGGGTAATCTGGCGCTCGGTGTTGTGCTGGTGCTGCTGGTACTGCTGTTCACCATGGGCTGGCGTGCCGCCGTGGTGGTCGCATGCATTCTGCCCCTGTGCACACTGTTTTCGATCACTGTGCTCTATCACTCGGGAATCGCGATCCACCAGATGTCCGTCACCGGCCTGGTCGTTGCGCTGGGCCTGCTGGTCGACGGCTCGATTGTGATGACCGATGAAATCCGCAAGCGTCTGGTCGACCACGGCGACAGCCCGCTCTCCTCCATCACCGGTGCCGTATCCCGCCTGCGCATTCCCCTGCTCTCCTCCACGGTGACCACGGTGCTCGCTTTCACCCCGATGGTCATCCTGCCCGGGCCCGCAGGAGACTTCATGGGTTCGATAGCCATCGCCGTCGTGATTATGCTGACGGGTTCGCTGCTGCTGGCACTGATCGTCACCCCGGTGCTCGCTGCATGGCTGTTGCCCAGGGGACTGGCGCGCAGCGGACATTGGTGGGAGATGGGCATTGACAGCGGCACGCCCGGTGCATTGCTGGTGCGCGCATTGGACTGGTCGCTGCAACATCCGGCCAGCTCGGTGGCCCTGGCGCTGGTCTTGCCGGTCACCGGCTTTCTGACCTTCCCCACGCTCACCGCACAGTTCTTCCCGGGCACCGACCGGGACCAGATGTACCTGCAGGTCAAGCTGCCCGACGGGCGATCCATTGACGACACCACCGCCCTGGTCCAGCGGCTCGACCAGGACCTGCGCCGGGAGCCGCTGGTGCGGCGGGTGGACTGGACCATTGGCGAGAGCGCACCGCCGTTCTACTACAACATGTTCCGCACCCGCGAAGCGATGCCCAGCTGGGCGGAGGCACTGGTACTGACGACCGATGCCCGCGCGACCGATGACCTCATCCGCCGACTGCAGCGCGCTGTTGATCGGGACTACCCGGAGGCCCGCATCATCGTCCGTGGCATCGACCAGGGACCGCCCGTGATGGCGCCGCTGGAAGTCGAGGTCTATGGCGATAATCTTGATGTGCTGCGCGAACTCGGCGAGGCGTTCCGGTTGCGCATGGAGCAACTCCGGGATGTCACCCACACCAATACCAGCCTCGCTGCCGGGGCACCAAAGTGGGTATTCCACGGCGACACCATGCGCATGGAGATGGCGGGCGTCAGCCAGCGCGATGTCGCGACCGCCCTGGAAGCGGCACTGCAGGGCATCAGCGGCGGCGAAGTGCTCGAGGGAACAGAACGGCTGCCGGTCGTCGCCCGGCTGGACGAAGCGCGCTGGCATAGCCCCGGAGATGTCGGCAGCCTGCACCTGCCTTTGCGCGGCGGTGCCGGCGACAACGGCCTGCCCGGCGTGACCCTGCACAGCCTGGGGAGCTTCTCGCTGGAGCCTGCCCGCAGCCCCATCAGTCGCAAACAGGGTGAACGCACCAATACGGTACAGGCTTACCTGACCCGCGGCGTACTGCCCGAGGAGGCACTTGAGCAGCTGCGCACGGACCTGTTGGCCAACCCGATTGCCATGCCCGAAGGCTATCGCTATGGCTTTGGTGGCGACAGTGACGAACGCGCCGGTGTGGTCAATGAGATCATGGCACCGATGGGGATGATTGTCGCACTGCTGATCGCCACCATCGTCCTGACCTTCAATTCCTGGCGACTGTCCGCTGTCGCGGGGGTCGTCTGCGTCTGCTCCATCGGGCTCAGCCTGCTGTCGCTGGCGATTTTCCAGTATCCCTTCGGCATTCAGGCTCTGATCGGCGTTATTGGATCGATCGGGGTATCGATCAACGCCGCGATTATCATTATGACGGCGCTGCAGGAAGACAGTGGCGCCATGAGCGGTGGCCGCTATGCCGTGCGACGCGTCGTCATGGATTCCAGTCGGCACATCACCTCGACCACAGTCACGACCTTCGGCGGCTTCCTGCCGCTGATCCTGGAGGGCAGCCAGTTCTGGCCGCCCTTCGCCATGTCCATCGCCGGGGGTGTTCTGCTGTCCACAGTGGTATCGTTCTTCCTGGTGCCACAATTGTTCGTGCTACTCAAACACGGCAAGGCTCACACAGAAGCGCAATCCACGCCCTCGACGCCGAAGGATGTGATCTCATGAACAGCCGGGCAACCGCCTATCACCATGGCGACCTGCGCAACGCCCTGATTCTCGCCGCCGCCGAGCTGATCGAGGAGCGGGGCAGCGCAGACTTCGCCATGGTGGATGCTGCGCGCCGTGCCGGCGTCAGCAGCGCGGCGCCCTATCGGCATTTCCGCGACAAGACAGCGCTGCTCGACGCCGTCATCGACTTCGCCTTCTTCGCCCTGGGCGAGCAGGTACAAACGGCAGTGCAGACGCAGCCTCCCGGCAGTGCCGAGGCCATCATCGCCATCGGCAAAGCCTATATCCGCTTCATGCGCGAGCACCGCGCCTTCTACGGTCTGATGTGGGGAGACGCCGGGATACGCGCGCTACAGGAGCGGCCCAGTGACGAACGCAGCGCCGCCGGGTTCTACGTGTTGATGTCGGCGGTGGAGGCCTGGTGCGCACAAAATCCTGTCGATGAACGCGATGTGCTGCAGCTGTCTATCAAACTGTGGTCGATGGCGCATGGGCTTGCAGGTATTGCCCTGTATGGTCACGTGGAGCGCTTCCTGCCCCAGGCAGACGTTTTCTCACTCCTGGAGAGCAGCACGCATACCTTTCTCGAAGGCTTGCGCAAGCGCTGCTGACCGCGTGCCCGGAGATTCGGTATAGTGGCAGCGCCCACAGACAGCCGCAGAGAAAAACCATGACGCGCAACACAAGCTACTCACCGCAGGCCCCCGATCGGGCATCGCTGGAGGACAGCGAAGGTGATCTGCTCCTTGAATTCGGCACCGACTGGTGTGGCCACTGCCAGGCCGCGCAAGCGGGCATTGCCCGGGCACTCAGCCAGCACCCCGCGCTGACCCACCTGAAAATCGAAGACGGCAAGGGCCGCCCACTGGGTCGCTCCTACAGCGTCAAACTGTGGCCGACGCTGATCCTGTTGCGCAACGGGCAGGAAATTGCCCGCTGTGTGCGCCCGTTGGAGGCCGCCGATGTAAACCGGCTGCTGCAGGCCTGACGGCACAGCGGCGGTGAGCAACGCAGCGCCAACGTGCTGGGCAGAACGGTTTCGCGCGCTCGACGCACTGCTTTATCGCTATCGCCCTCTGTGGCAGCTGCGGCCCTTTCACCACCGTTCGCTGCCCTGGTGGGAAACCGAAACGACACTCGCCGAAGCGCTGCACGCACTGGATGAAGCCCAGTTGACGGTGCTGGAAGGCGATATGGAGCGCCGTCTGCGCTGGTTGCGCCCCTGGCTGGGCGACGCGGCCGATCGGCTGTCACAGCTCGTGGCGTTGCCCGAGCTGCCAGGTCGTCGTCTGGATATTCCAGCGCGCCTCGACACCGGGGTACCCGGGCGTAAATGGCAGCAGATTACGGCGTTCGTTGCGCGGATGGCGCCGGGGGAGGAACACCCGGTGCTGGAATGGTGCGCCGGCAAGGGGCACCTCGGCCGCCTGCTCGCGGTGGCCGACCAACGGCATGTTGTCAGCCTGGAACATAACGCGATGCTCTGCGCGCAGGGCCAGCGCCTCGCCGCAGGCTGGGCCGCCCCGATGCAATTTCACGCAGTCGATGTGCTGGGCGATGCCGCCGCACACTTCCTGCCCGCCAACGGCCACGCCGTGGCACTGCATGCCTGCGGCGACCTGCACACGCGGCTCATGACACTCTGGCTGAGCAGCCGCTGTGAGCGCCTGACCCTGTCTCCCTGCTGCTACGACGCGATCGCCGGCGAGCGCTATCGCCCCCTATCCCACGAGGCCGCCAGCAGCGGTCTCCGCTTGACCCGCGCGGACCTGCAATTCACCCAGCAGGAAAGTGTCACCGGAGGCCGCGCCACGCAACGCAGGCGTCAACGTGAGGTCCTGTGGCGCCTGGCTTTCGATGAATGGCAGCGCAGCGTCACCGGCATAGACCGCTACCTGCCGCTCCCGGCCGTGCCCTACAATATCACGCGCGGGAGCTTTGGCGGTTTTCTGCGCACGGCCGCCGCCCTCAAGGCACTGCCACCGGTAGAGAATGTCGATGAACACCACTGGCTGCTACGGGGCATGCAGCGTCGCGACCTGGTGCGCCGTATTGAGCTGGTTGCCCATGCGTTTCGTCGCCCGCTGGAAATATGGCTGGTGCTGGACCGGGCGCTGCTGCTCCAGGAACAGGGCGCCGACGTGCGCCTGGGCACCTTTTGTGACTACGCGCTGACCCCCCGCAACCTGTTGCTCGATGCCCGGCAGGTACAGCATGCGTGACCCCCGAAAACTGCATCGCCTGCAGTATCAGGCCCTGGGAATGCTCGGCGTTACCACCCTGCTGCTATTGCTGCCGGGCGAAGTGTTGAGTCTGCTCGAAGGCTGGTTACCCACGATCGAAGCGCCCGTACTGCAGACCGGCTCATCGGATAAACTCGTACACGGGGTGCTGTTCGCACTGTGCGGCTTTACCGCGATGCGCGCCTGGGGCCGCAGCGCCGAGCGCTGGATCTACGTATTCCTCGCATTGTCCGGTTATGGCGCCGCCACCGAGATCCTGCAGCTCGCGGTACCGGGACGGGCCGCGAGTGCCGGCGATTTGCTCGCAGACGTACTGGGCGTGCTCGCGGGCATTGCCCTTGGCTATCACCGCAACCGGCGCCGGGAAAGCGCCCCGGCCACAGGCCTGTGAAATTTCGGTGGGAGCGCTATACTCACCGGTTTTGGATGCTCAAGAGGCGTTACGGCAGGCGCAGCTCATGGTAAAGAAGCTCCCCGACAAAGCGGATCTACGCGCCGATCTCGACCGCGAGACACAGCGGTTCCTGCGGGAAGGTGGGGAAGTAAAATCTGTGCCGCCGGGTGTCAGTGGCAAGGACCCCCTCGCCCCGCCGCTGTATCTGACGCGCCGGCTGTTTGCCGAACCACGCGCGGAGCGCACACTGGTACCCGAGGTTGTCGCCGCCATAGAGGAACGCCGGAAGGCATTGCAGAAGCGGCAGCCAGCCAGCAAGGGAAGCGCGCGACCCCGGCCGCGGCGGAAGATCCTCTACGATGACTTCGGTGAGCCACTGCGCCAGGTCTGGGTTGACGACTAGGGCTGCCCTGCCTCGGGATTCTCGCCGGATCCGGGCTCAAGTCCTTCCGCCATACCCTGCCCTCCTTCGGCGGTGAGCGCGAAGCGGTTTTGCGGTATGTACACCGTGAGCCGCTGGCCGGCGATCAACTCACCGGCGCGCAACGCCTTGCCATCAATGACTGCGCGCCACTTGGGCCCCACCCGAACCGTGGTTTCATGCCCCTGACTGCCATCCACGTGCACTGTGCGCAGGGTCATCCGGTTGCCCGTCACGCGCACGACGTCAACCTCAGCCTGGGCGTACAGGGTACCGTCACGCGCATAGATACCGCGACAGATCTGCCCGATATCCGGGTAGCTTCTGTGCACCGCCGGCGACCACTGCAGCGTTTCGCAGGTCGGCAGGCGGGTTTCGATATCGTACTGGGCCTGTGACAGACCGCCGACAAGCGTGCAGCACAGCCCGATCACACCAGCACCCATCCTCTTCATGACGTCCTCCACTGAATCGCGTACGACCACCGCAACATCGCGGCACCCTGCTCCGCCGCCTGGCGTCTATACTGTGACGAGGCAGGCAATCTACTGCAGGGTTGACATCGTATACAGACTAACTTCTATACGGGATTTCTACCATGATTGAACTGCATGAGAAAATCGATGTGCCCCGTCCGGTCCGCGAGGCGTTCGACTACGTGAAGGACTTTCGCACGACGCAGGAGTGGGATGCAACGGCCAGTGCTGCGGAGAAGCTGTCCGCAGGGCCTGTTGAGGTGGGTACACGCTTCCGCGTGACCTGCGACATGCCGGTTGGCTCGGTTGACCTGCTGTATACCGTCACGCACCTCGAGCAGGACAAATCCATCGAACTGCACGGCAGCTGCCGGCTGTTCGAGGTGAACGACGTCATCCATTTCTCATCGTCGTCGGCCGGCACACATATCGACTACCGGGCCACCTTCAATTTCCACGTACCCCTGGGCCCAACGGTGGCAGCACTGCGCAAAGGTATGGAAAAAATGGGCTACGAGTCCGTGCAGGGGTTGAAGACGGCGCTGGAGGACAACTACCCCGCACCGACAGTGTCGGCAAGCAATGCGCGGGCTGACCGCTGGGTCTTGCCCGGCGTCGCGCGCTTCAGCCGACGGGGCTACACACTGGGCAAACGCCACTGGAACCCCATGTCGGCCTGGATGGGCGACAAGCACGCGGTGATTACCGGGGCCACGTCCGGGCTGGGACTGGCAACAGCGCGTTCGCTTGCCGAGCGCGGCGCAGCGCTGACGCTGGTGATTCGTAACGAGTCACGTGCACAGGACCTCGTCAACACCCTGCAGCGAGAGACCGGCAACCCGAATATTTCGGTCGAGATCGCCGACCTGAGCCTGATGTCCGAGGTCCAGCGTCTGGTCGAGCGACTGCTGCGCACGGGCCGACCGATCGATGTACTGGTCAACAACGCGGGCGCGCTGTTCAACGAGCGTGCGGAAACTGCGGAAGGGCTGGAGCAGAGTTTCGCCTTGTTGTTGCTCTCACCCTACCGGCTTACCCTGGGGGTCAAGCCCCTGTTGCAGGCTGCGCCGCAAGCGCGCGTGATCAACGTGGTATCGGGCGGCATGTACACGCAACCCCTGAAGGTTCGCTGGCTTCAGGCCCGGGAACAGAACTACTCGGGCAGCGTTGCCTATGCGCGCTGCAAGCGCGCGCTGATGGTGCTCTCCGAGCAGTGGGCCGATGCCTGGAAGGATGAGAATATCGTCGTCAACGCCATGCACCCCGGTTGGGCGGATACACCCGGAGTGGAATCGGCCCTGCCCGGTTTCCACCGTATCACCCGGCGTATTCTGCGCAGCCCGGAGGAAGGTGCGGACACCATCGTCTGGCTCGCCGTCGCGACTGAGGCGGCAAAAGTCACTGGTGCGCTGTTCCTCGACCGCGAGCCACGCACCACGCATCTGCTGAGCAAGACCGAGGACGACGCGCAGGAGCGTGAGGCGCTGCAACCCTACCTCGACTCCATTTCGGTAACGGCACCGCGCAAAGGCCGAGCGACGCGCAGCGCCGGCAGCAGCAAGCGGGTGGCGGCGGCTGGTTAAACCGCTATACCGCGCGACGGGTTTGTTACCGCCGCTGCTTGCATCGACAGGTTCCTCTGGCTACGGTAGAGCGCTTCCTTGAGGGTTCTACCATGTCTGATACCACCGTTCTGCCATTCACTGTCGATATTCCCGACGCCGATCTGGACGATTTGCGGCGCCGCCTGAGCACCGCCCGCTGGCCTGACCCGGAAACCTGCGAGGACTGGAGCCAGGGCATCCCGCTCGCCTATACGCAGGAACTGGCGCAGTACTGGGCACAGGACTATGACTGGCGGCGCTGCGAAGCGGAACTGAACCGCTGGCCGCAATTCCGTACACGCCTCGGCGGCATCGACATCCACTTTCTGCACTGCCGTTCACCCCACCCCGACGCACTGCCGCTGATTATCTCCCACGGTTGGCCCGGATCAGTGCTGGAGTTCCGTCATATCATAGCTGCGCTGGTCGACCCGGTCGCCCACGGCGGCGACGCAGCGGATGCATTCCATGTCGTGATCCCCTCACTGCCGGGCTACGGTTTCTCGGGCAAACCAGCGGCCACCGGGACCTCCGTCGAAGTGATTGGACGCCTGTGGGGTGAGCTGATGGCGCGCCTCGGCTACGAGCGCTACGTTGCCCAGGGTGGCGACTGGGGCAGTATGATCACACAGAGCATCGGGCAGACCGAAACCCGCCACTGCGCGGGCATTCACATCACCATGCCCATCGTGTCACCCGACCCCGACACGATGAACAACCTGACAGCGAACGAGCAGTCCGCGCTTGACGGCATGACGTATTACGCACAGTGGGACTCTGGCTACTCAAAGCAGCAGTCTACCCGGCCGCAGACCCTGGGCTACGGACTCGCCGACTCACCGGTGGGGCAGATGGCGTGGATCATCGAAAAGTTCTGGGCCTGGACGGACTGCGAGCGCAGCGGCGTCAAACATCCCGAGAACGTGATCAGCCGCGATGAACTGCTGGACAACGTGATGCTCTACTGGCTGAACAACACCGGGGCGAGTTCCGCACGCCTGTACTGGGAGAGTTTCAACAATCCCTCTATGGACCCGATCACGATGCCCACCGGCTGCTCCATCTTTCCGAAAGAGATTTTTCGCAGCAGCCGACGCTGGGCGGAGCAGCGTTTCCACAACCTTATTCACTGGAACGAGCTGTCCAGTGGCGGGCACTTCGCCGCCCTGGAACAGCCGGAAGTGCTGGTCAATGAACTGCGCACCTGCTTCCGCAGCCTGCGCTGACGCACACGACACAACAGGACCCCATGCATGTTCGACAACCGCGACCGGAGCAAGGCGGTATTCAGCCCCTTTGCTTCCGAAGAAGTGTCACCCCCTTTCTCGCCACACTGGGAGGCCAAACGCAGGGCGGCGGAGGCGCTGCGTGCGCTGACTGAAACCCTGGTAACCAGTGATGCGGATACCGAGGGCCTGAATGCCCTGGCACAGCGCCTTGAGCGGGAAAGCGCGGCGCTCGGTGCCCAACCGCGCCTCTACGGCTTGGAGGCCTTCATCGCCGACGGGAAACACGGTGGCCACGGAGAGGTGAACCATGAGCTGAACGCGCTGGGCGGGTGGAGCAATCCCCTCTCACCGGCGCTCAATATGTGGCTGAAGGGGCGTGAAGCCTTCGGCACGGTACGCTGCGGCTACGCCTACGAAGGCCCACCCGGGTTTATTCACGGCGGCTTTATCGCTGCCATTTTCGACCAGTTTCTCGGTATGGCACAGCTGGCGGGAAACAACCCGGGCATGACCGGCACCTTGACCGTGCGCTACCACCGGCCGACACCGCTGAACACCGACCTGTCGCTGCGCGCGACGCTACAGGGTTCCACCGGGCGCAAAACCGTGGTTACGGGCGAAATGCTGATGGCGGGTGAGGTCACGGCAAGCTGTGAGGGGCTGTTTATCAGGCCACAGAAAGCGCTGTTGAGTACGCCCTGAGGTGCTTAGCCCTCAGCCGTCAAAACTCTCACTGGTGTTCAGGCTGGCAGAAAACGGCACCGGCGTGAAACGCCTGGGTGTGTCCTGCTCCCCCGGTCTGTCCTCCGGCGCCTCGCACCTGCGCCCTGCCGAGGGCACTGCGTAGGCACGACGCGGAAGCGGCTCATCGCGACGCGCAACGCTGAATCCCGGGGTATCCAGCGGGTGCGCCAGGGGTTCTGTCATCTCTGGCTGGGGCGGCACCGGCGCGCCGCCCAGCACCGCGGGCGGCACGGGCCTGCGCCGCCGATCGCCAGCGCGGGCCGCGCGACCTTGAGGTCGTTTCACCGAAACACCGCCACTGCCGATGAACTCCAGGCCCTGCAGCGCCGCATCACTGCCTTCTGCCAGCAGCGCGCGGGGCGCGGCCGGCGCGCTGGCCACCTCGCCCTGCCGTTCCTGCACCTGCCAGTGGGTGTCACCCTGCAGGGCCCGCTGGCGCAGCACTGCGTTGGCGCAATCCCTCCAGCGGCCAAAATGGACGGACAGCGCCGGATCCGGCATACGGTGCTTGCGAAACTCGCGCTGCGCGGCCATGAAGTGCTGCTTGACCGCGCGATAGTGGTAGATATGGTCTTCGGTGTTCAAATGCAGCGCCTGCCCGCCCGCACGAAATATCACCATCTTCGGCGGCAGAACCCCCTGCAGGCTGTGCAGAAGGTCTGCAATGAAGCAGAGCCTGAAGGCATCGTGCTGACTGGTTTTACCCTGCGTGTCACACGGTATGTAGAGGTGGTTGCCCAGCTCTGAATAACCGCGAGTGCGCATTAAAAGCTGGCTGGACGCGGCCAATGGCCCTACGGCGAGCTGGCCGTTGACAATAAACTCCGCGCCGCTGCGCATGGCTGCGAGGGTGTCACTGCGTCGCAGGGCCTCCGGCGCCTCCCAGTCCACCAAGGTCACCTGCCGGCCGTTTCTGGCAAGCACAGCGGCGACCGCGTCCTGACGGCTGGCGCTGTCACCGGGCTCGGCACTGCCCGGGTCCGGTGCAACACCGTGCGCCGGATTCTCGATCGTCAGGCGCTCCATCCAGCTGGCGAAGGGTGACTCCTTGAACAGAACCATATCTTCGGAAGTGAAGGTCAGTGTTCTGTCAACGCTGTAGAGGTACATGGGTGAGGGGCATTCCCTTGTTTGTTGTCACCTGCCGGCGCGAGTAGCGGCACTGCCCCCGCTTTATAGCGAATCGCGGCGCGGGTGTCCACGCCGCTGCCTAGCCGCGCTTGTAGACCAGCGCACCGCCTACCCAGGTCGCGTCCACCTTGAGCTCCCGCATAGCCATGGGGTCGCGCAGCGGACTGCCGTCCAGCAACACCAGATCCGCTAGTTTCCCCGGTTCCAGCGAGCCCCGATTATCCTCCTGGAAGATCTGCCAGGCGGCGTCGATGGTCACCGCACGCAGCGCGGTCATCACATCTACGCGCTGTTCCGGGCCCAGCACGTCACCGGCAAAGGTCTGCCGATGCACCAGGCTCCACGCCGCCTGCAGAGGCCGCATCGGGGTCACCGGGGTATCCATGTGGGAGCTGAAGCGCAGGCCCGCCGTCTGTGCCCAGGCAGCCGGGCTGATCTGTGCTGCACGCTCCGGGCCGATGAAGATGTCGCGGTGGCGGTCACCCCAGAAGAACGTATGGGCCGCGAAAAAGCTCGGCGTCACACCCAGCTCTGCCATGCGCTGGATCTGGTCCTCGCGGGCCATTTGCGCGTGAATCAGGATCAGCCGCGGATCTGCGACGGGATGTTCTGCCTGTGCCGCGGCAAACGCGTCCAGGATGTCGTCGATCGAGGCATCGCCATTACCATGCACCGCAATTTGCTGCCCTGCGGCGTGCAGTGACGCAATCTTCTCGAACAGGCGCTCCCTGGGCACCGCCGCATAGCCCCGGTAATCCGCATCGCCGTGGAACGGCGTGTGATAGGGGCGCGTAAGGTAGCCGGTAAAGCCCTGGATACTGCCGTCTGCGACGATCTTTACCGCACCCACGTCAATGCGCGGTGCAGCGAGGTCGGCGCTGTCGAAGGTACCCGCCGCGATCGCCTCACCGTAGTCATCCTCCATGGGAAAAATCACCAGCCGCAGGGGGATCAGGCCGAGGTGGCTGGCAAGCTTGAACCCGACCACCATCTGCGGCGCCGCACCACCCGCCTGCGCGGTGGTGACGCCGTACTCGCCATACTCGCGCACTGCCGCGCTTACCATGCGCAGGAAATCCAGCGCGCCGAGATCAAGCATGCGCTCGGCCACAGGCAGTCTCGCTGTTTCCTCCAGCAGGCCGGTCAACTCGCCGCTGTCGGGGTCACGCGCAATCACGCCCCCCTCCGGGTCCGGCGTTTCCGGGCCGATGCCCACGGCTTCCAGCGCAAGGCTATTGGCGACCACCATGTGCCCGGAAATGTGCAGGAGCGCGACCGGGCGCCCGGGCGCGACCGCGTCCAGTTCCTCGCGGGTGGGGTGCCGGCGCTCTGCCAGCAGGGTGTCGTCGTAACCGAATCCGGTGACCCACTCGCCTTCCGGCACCACGGCGGCCCTGGCGCGCAGCGCGTCCAGCAGCCCCGCCATATCCTTGATCTCACCAATCGGCGGACTGTTCAGGTCGACGGCGACCGTGTTCATTGCGGAGCCGGGGAAGTGCCCGTGCGCATCAATAAAGCCCGGCATCAGGGTCCGGCCCGCGAGGTCGATCACCTCGGTGCGGTCGTCCACCAAGGCCATGATGTCCTCGTTGCTGCCCAGTGCCTCGATGTGCTCGCCACGCACCGACAGTGCCTGCACGACCCGGTTGTTGGCATCCATCGTGAGGACGTCGCCATTGACGAACACCTGGTGCTCGGGCGGAGCCGGCAAGCGGGTCGCGATCGAAAACAGCGTGAACATGCCCAGGGCGAACGTGAGCCCCAGCAGCACCCAGGTTTTCCAGCTCATAGTGAGGTCTCCGAATAACGATGCCGGGGTTTCATGCCGCAGTGCCTATGACGATATCCGCCAAACGGGCCCGGTGCCACACGCCGTCACCCCACAACATCTGGGAGTGCTTCTGGCGCTTGAAATACAGGTGTACATAGCACTCCCAGGTAAAACCGATGCCGCCGTGGCTCTGTACCGAGCGGCTACTGGCGTAGGCCGCCATGTCACTGGCCGACGCCTTGGCCATGTGTGCGTACTGCGCCGCTTTCTCCGGCTCGCTGTCGCAGGCACAGGCGGCGTTGTAAACCAGGGACTTCGCCTCGTCGATCTGCACCATCACCTCTACCAATGGGTGCTTGATGGCCTGGAAGAAACCCAGCGGCCGGTCGAACTGCTTGCGCGTGCTGACGTATTCCACCGTGGTCTGCAACTGCCACTCGCCGGCACCGACCATATCGGCAGCCACCAGGGTCCAGATCGCCGGCATGGCCTGGTGCAGGGCCGACAGCGCGTTACCACTGACCTCGATGCCCGATGCGCCATCGAACACGATATGCGCCTGATCCCGGGTGAGATCGACAATGCCGTCGGCCTCGGCAGTGACGCCTGCCGCATGGGCGTCCACCCAGAAAAGGCCGTACCCCGCGCCGGTGCTGGCACAGACCAGCAATCGCTCACACTTGCCCGCATCCTGCACGAACCAGGCAGTGCCGTAGAGCCCGCCATCGCGGTATTCGACCTCGGTCGCGGCGGGGTCCCAGGCGCCGTGCCTGTCCGTCAGGGCAAGGGTCGCGGCTTTGCCGGCGGCAATATCTGCCAGTCCCACGGCCCCCGCCTCGCCACAGGCCACCAGCACGTAGGTCGCATTCAGGGTACCCAACAGCGGACAGGGGAAGGCCGCACGACCCACCTCTTCAACCAGCCCGGCGACCGCGGCCACCGGCATGCCGACACCCCCCGCTTCCTCCGGCACGGCGAGCACGGTCCAGCCGAGTTCCACCAACTGCGCCCAGAGCGCCTCATCCCACTGGCAGCTTGGCGCCCGCCCGGGAGTGGGGTCTGCGGCGACCAGCGCATGCAGCCTGTCGGTGGGGAAATGCTCACGGAAAAACTTGCGCGCAGAGTCCTTGAGCAGCGCAGCCTCTTCACCGAAGCCGTAGTTGTTGGGTTGTGTCATCGGTATTCTCCTTACGGCTTCAACTTACTTCGATTTGGGCAGGCCGAGCACACGCTCGCCGAGGATGTTGCGCTGTACCTCGCTGGTGCCTGCCGCGATGGTCATGCCGTAGGAATTCATGTAGGACAGCGGCCATTGCCCCCCTGCGGGCGCATTGCTGTCTCCCATATACAGCGATGACGCCATGCCCTCCACCTCGACCGCCAGGGAAGCGATCGACTGGGCAATCTCACTGGCAAGGAGCTTGTTCTGCAGCGGCAGACGCATGGGATGGTCCAGCAGCGCCTGCACGCGCGAGCGCCGCTGGTTCTGCTTCAGCCCCTCTTCACGAATAAGCTGACGCATCAACTTGTCGCGCAGCAGTGGGTCGTCGGCTGCTGCGCCGGCACCCCGGCGTGTCTGCCGCGCGAGCTCGATAACGGCGGACGTCGTGATGTTGTGGCTGGAGCGGTTCTTCATGCCACCGGAGCGCGGGGTCTGCAACTCGCCGGCGCCGCGTTCGTGCAGCAGCGTGGTCATCGCCACCTGCCACCCCTTGCCCAACTCATCCAGGCGATAGCGGTCGTCAACCTCGAGATTGTCGAAAATCACTTCATTGAAGCCGGTTTCACCGGTGATCTTGATCAGCGGCCGCACAGTCACGCCGTTACCCAGTGCGGCACGGATGGGCACCACGAAGTACGAGAGTCCATCGTACTTGTGTGACTTGTCGGTGCGCAGGAGGATGATCATCCACTCGGCAAAGTGCGCAAGGGAGGTCCACACCTTGTGGCCATTAATCACCCACCGGTCGCCGCGCTTTTCCGCAAAGGTCTGCACACTGGCCAGGTCGGAACCCGCACCGGGCTCACTGAACCCCTGGCACCAGATATCCTCACCGGAGAAAAGCCGGGGCAGAAGCTCTGCCTTGACCGCTTCCTGCGCATGGTAAAAGACCGTCGGCGCCGCCATGCCGAGACCAATCACATTGGGAAAGAACGGCGTGCGGGCGGCCAGCATTTCTTCATTGGCCACGCGCTGGCAGTCCTTGCGCCCGCCGCCCCCGACTGCTTCCGGGTAGTCGCAGCCGACCAGGCCCGCGTCATAGGCGGCCTTCTGCCAGGCCTGCAGGTAGTCCAGCTGCTCTGTGGTCATGATCTCAAGCGGGGTTTGCGGCAAGCGCACCGGCGGCTCACCGGGCTTGTTGGCAGCCAGCCAGTCGCGGCAATAGGCGCGGAATTCGGCCTGGGCAGGGGTATCTTTACGGGCAGAAGCGTCGGACATGCTCTTTTCCTGTCAGTTTGATGCGTATGCAAAAAGCGCCAAAGTGTGGGCGATTTGCCCGCGGGAGGCAAGTTGCACCGGGCGCTGCGCGCCTTACCCGCGGTTGTCCCGCGCCCGCGCTCAGTAATGAGGCGGCGCCTCGCGACCCTCCGGGCGTGCGTCATCCAGGGCCGCAGCCTGCTCATCCTGCCGCTCCTTGAGCAGCTGCAGCTGCCGACGCAGCACCAGCAGATCCTGTTGCTGGCCGGTAAGGGCCGCCTGCAGCGCCTGCAGCGCATCCTCTTGGAAGGCGACCTGGCTCTGCAGGTCTTCGACCATCTGCAGCAATTCCTTTTTCTTCACGGGGTGCCTCCTTGTGGCGCCATTCAATTGCAGCGCCGAGGCTAATATACTGCCGGGGACCGCTCAACAAGGAAATCCCCGTGCCGCGACGCGACGCCCAGAACTCCCGCCTTGTCTACTCCACCGACGGGGGCCGGCTGTGCCCACAGTGCCAGCGCCCGGAAGCCAGCTGTGTGTGCGGCAGGGACCGCCCCGCCACAGTGGGTGACGGCATCGTGCGCCTGCACCGGGAAACGAAGGGCCGCGGGGGCAAGGCCGTCACACTGATTCGCGGACTACCGCTCACCGGCGAAGCGCTCAAATCCCTTGCCAAGGCCCTGAAGCAGAAGTGCGGGGTGGGTGGATCGGTCAAGGACGACGTGGTGGAAATCCAGGGTGACCAACGTCAGCTGCTGAAAACCGAGTTGGAGCGACGCGGCTTTACGGTAAAGATCGCAGGCGGTTGATTCGATACTTTTATCGAATTTTAACCATTTATTTGCCACATTTAGCAGACTTTAGACGACGTTATTCACTGGGCCTGAGGCATAGAAAAAGCCAGTTACACAGCCTTCCGCATCCATTTAGTAAATAATTACTCGCAACCCGTTATTTTTGTTGGATTTATCCTATTCCTGTGCTAAATAAGACCTCAGGCGCATCCGGGTGTTCGAGCCGCACTACCGGGCAGGGTACTCACAATAACAGCGCCGATAGAGGATTGAGACACGATACGGCGGTAGAGCATTCAATCGGCTTCCCGAGAGGATACGGCCCATGTACGTCACGGCAGAACACCTGAGAGACCAGGTCATCCGGCCCACACTGAAATACCTCGGCGTGTGGACACCGGCCTGTGAAGACTTCCTGCTTCAGGCCGCCATCGCGGCACCGGAACTGGGCCTGTTCTCGCAGCGCAGCAACGGGCTCGGCCTCTACCACATTACCGCAGCGCAGCACCGCGATATCTGGGATCGCTACCTGGCCTATCGCCCGGAAATGGCGAGCCGCATCCGGGGGCTTGCCAGCCAGCGCGCCTTCCTGAGCGATCCGGACGGCGAATTGCAGACCAACCTCGGCTACTGCACCGCCATAGCCTGGCTGCTGTACCAGCGTTCCCGGGCCAGTGCCGAGGAACCACAGCACACCGCGGCAGCCGCTAGCGCCTGACCGCAGGGTCGACCGTCGCCTGCAGCCCTTCCCAGGCCGGCAAATCCTCCGGGCGGTCTATGTCCTGCAGGGCCGTAAGCAGTTGTACACTGTAGCCCGCCGCCTGCGCTCCGTTGAGGGTCTCCTCCAGCACGGTTTCCGAGCCCCACCGCACGTTCGTGAAGACCCCGTCAGATACCGGGCGGCGCACACCGATCAAGACAAACCCGCCGTCCAGTGCCGGCCCTAACACAAGGTCGACGTGTTGCAGTGCGCGCGTCGCAGCGCGCAGGTAGCCGGCGTCGATCTCCGGGCAATCGCTGCCCACCAGTAACACCGCTGCGGCTCGTCGCAGCCCGCTTGCCAGCGCGTACTGCATGCGATCACCCAGGTCGTCACCCTGCTGCAGGCAAACCCGGCTCACCCCCTCACCCAGGCAGCGCCGAAACAGCGGATGCTCGACACCGCCCGCCGCCCACAGCTCCACCGTCCCGAGACCCGCCTGCAACAGCCTGCGACTGGTCCACAACACAAGGGCCTCGTGCAGGGCGCACGCCTGTTCCGCACTCAGCACCGGTTGCATGCGGGTTTTCACCCGGCCGGGGACCGGAACCCGGGCAAACTGCTGCAGCAAGACACTCACCGCGGCGCCCCGTAGTACTGCCGCCACAAACGCTCGGGGCTCACCCCGAGTGCGAAGGCCAGCCGCAGCCGCCACATCTGCAGAACGGTGCGGGCCACGCCGCGCTGCTCCCAGCGCCGACTCGCCGTTTGTACCCGCAGGCCGGGAGGCACCAGAGGCCTGTGCTGCCGGCGCAAACGCGCACTCAGCTCGACGTCTTCCATCAGGGGGATTGCGGCGTAGCCTCCTGCCGCCTCGAACACATCGCGACGCACGAACAGCAACTGGTCACCCGTGCCAATGCCGCTTGCCCGGGAGCGCCAGCTGATCGCCCGCTCGATCACCCTGAACACGGCGCGTCTGCCATCCAGGCACACGGCAAAGAAACCCCAGGCCGGGCGCGCAGAGAGCGCCGTCGACAGCGCATCGCCGGCAAACAGGGGGTAAGTGTCGGCGTGCAGGAACAACAGATACTCTCCCCGCGCGGTCTGCGCCCCCAGGTTCATCTGTGCCGCCCTGCCGGCTGCGGTCATCAGTAACGCGGTTGCACCGGGCAAGGCCTGCGCCACACTGTCATCGACACTGCCGCCGTCGACCACAATACGCTCCGCCCGGGGAAAGGCCGCGCTCAATGCCTCGAGCAGGCCCTTGATACGCGGCCCCTCGTTGAGCACCGGGATCACAAAACTGAACTGTGGCGCGGCCGTCACTGCCAGCGCTCAATACGCGCGCTGACGTTCACGTTCCGTCAGCAGACTGCCAGCCGTGCCCAACTGGTACTGGAAAACCACGTTGTAGGCCAGCACGGCCTGTACGTAGTTGCGGGTTTCCCGGAAAGGAATGGTTTCGATCCAGACATCTACCGGCACCGTCTCATCCTGCGGATTCAGCCACCGCGTCACCCGGTGTGGGCCGGCGTTGTAGGCTGCCAGCGCCAGCACCCGATTGCCGTCGTAACGGTCCAGCAACTGCCGATAATAGGCGCTGCCAAGCAACACGTTGTGTTCGACATCAAACAGCGCGCCGTCGGAATGTGGCGTACCGAGGCTGGCGGCAACCTCCCGGCCAGTGGCAGGCATGACCTGCATCAGGCCGCGGGCACCCACTGGCGAGCGCGCACCGGCGTAGAACGCACTTTCACGCCGGGCAATGGCCATGAGCTCAGTCGTTTCCACCCCCCGCTGTGACGCCATTCGGGCAAAGGTGTCGCGGTAAGGCAGCGGAAAGCGCAGGTCCAGCGCATCCCAGGCCTGGGCGCGGTTCGCCGCATCGATTGCCATACGATGCCAACCGAGATCAGCGGCCAATGCCGCCAGCTCCACCTGCTCCTCTGCGGTGGTCATCTGCAGCACCTGGTACCACTCGGAGTGCGCCAGGTTTTCCTTGTCGTGATGGTAGAGTTCTTCGATTCGCCGCACCACAGGCAGCTCCCGCAGCGGCGCCATGCGCTCCGCAGTCAGGCTGACGACCTGGGGGTTGAACTGATACGGCAGGGCAAGGCGGTCGGCGGCGAGAAAGCCATAGTAGTCACGCTCTGCAGCCAGTTCCCGGAACAGCGCCTCGGCGAGCGCCCTGTCGCCACTGCGCTCAAAGAGCACGGCTCGCCAGTAGCGCCAGGCCGGTTGCGCCTTGCCCTCGCTGGAGAGCTTCTGCAGGTTTGCCG
Organism: uncultured Haliea sp.; assembly: GCF_963973825.1. NCBI lineage: Bacteria > Pseudomonadati > Pseudomonadota > Gammaproteobacteria > Cellvibrionales > Halieaceae > Haliea > uncultured Haliea sp. The sequence continues at coordinate 207,082 of NZ_CAXBAE010000002.1, read as the reverse complement.
CCAGTGCCTGCCAGTCCTGCTCCTCCAGTGCCCAGCGCATGCGGACTTCAACCAGCAGATCGTCGTTCAGCCTCGCGAGCGCCGCCTCCACCCAATCGAGGTTGGCGGCGGAGCGTGCAAACAGGCTGCGCAGCGCCAGCTCGCGCTCCGCGAGGGCCTGCTGCTCCGCCGAAAATGCCATGCGTGCCTGAAAATACTGCCACTGCGCCAACGCCGCCTCCGGTCTGTAGCGCGCAAAATAGGCAGTGCCGTGCGCAACGATGTCAGCCGCTCTCGGATTGTCACTCGGGGCGAGCCGGGACTTCATCTGATCGGGATTTACATAGGCCTGCAGCAGCCGCTCGGACCAGGGCTGGAGGTCATCACTGCCCTTGCGTGCCACGTAGGTCATGAGGCTGCGCTGCCGCGCGTCGAAGGCTTTCAGCAAGCGCGCCCAGACCACCTCGTCCTGCAGCTGCCCGGCTTTCTGCCAGGCCGCAAACAACGGATCACAGGCCTTGGGGCGCGACTCACCATGGACCCAGAGCCGCTCGGCCCCCTCCCAGGCCACCAGCGGGTCTCCGGCGGCAAGCTGCGCCCGCAAAAAGTAGCACTTCAGCTCGATACTGTTGGGCTCAGTCGGCATGACGGCGAGGAAATCGTCCCAGCGCTGCTCCTGACCCGCGCGTTGCAGATAGATCGCCAGGAACCGGTTCGGCAGCGGCGTGCCCGCGCTGCGCTGCAAAAACAGTCGGGCATCCCCGGGGCGCACGGCGCTGGGTTTGCGACTGAGCTCAAAATAGTCGAGGTACATGGCCAGGGGATAACTATCGAGCGCCGGACGCAGCGCCCGGTATTCGGTCCACTGGCCGCGGTCGATGGCCACTACAGCATCGCTATAGCGCTCACGATCCGCAGGAAGGTTCGACGCCTGAACAGCCGACGTCGTTACCAGATACTGGAGTGCCAGAACACTCGCGATACACCGCCACCGCAATCGGGCATCCCTCTTGAAAAAACCACCGCGCTGCACGGCCGTGCAGCGGCATTCCACGGTGCAGAGAGTGATACGGGGACGGGGGATTTGCAAGGGGGTATGCGGGTATTGGTGCCCCCGCCAGGACTCAAACCTGGGACCTACCCCTTAGGAGGGGGTCGCTCTATTCAACTGAGCTACGGGGGCGCTGCGGGCCGCGAGTATAGCAGCCCGTCCGCGCTGTTGGCACCTTTCGAGCCCGGTACTAGCCGCCAATATCCAGGCAGATCTTGCCGAAGTGCTGCTGTGATTCCTGGTGACGGAAGGCGTCTGCCAGTTGCTCCAACGGGTAGCTGCTGTCGATGACGGGTTTGAGGCCGCCCGCCTCCACCGCTGCCAGCATGTCCAACTGCTGCGCCCTGCTGCCCACGGTAATGCCGCTGATGCGGGCGTTCTTCTGGAACAGCTCCGCTGTCGGCACTTCACCGGCAAGACCCGTCAACACGCCTATCATGCTGATACAGCCATCAAACGCCACCGCCTTCACGGATTGTGGCAGCGTACCTGGCCCGCCAACTTCCACCACCAGGTCGGCACCGCGGCCATCGGTAATCTCCTGCACCCGCTGGCCCCAGGCGGGCACCTCGCGGTAATTGATCAGCTGTTCCGCGCCGAGTTCGCCGAGCCGCTGCAGCTTGGCATCAGACGACGAGGTGGCGATCACCCGACAACCCATCTGGCGGGCAAACTGCAGGGCGAACACAGACACCCCTCCGCTACCCTGCACCAGCACCCAGTCCCCGGGCCGCAGATGCGTTTCCACCACCAGGGCCCGCCACGCGGTCAACCCGGCGCAGGTCAATGTGGCCGCCTCGGCGTAGCTCAGCCCCGCTGGCATGCGCGTGAAACCCTGTGCCGGCATGGTGACGACTTCAGCGGCAAACCCATCCACATGGTCGCCGGGCACACCGAGCACTTTCTGCAGGTCGGGCCGCCCGTCCTGCCAGGCGGGAAAGAAACAGCTCAGTACGTCATCGCCCACCGCAAAGTCGGTAACGCCCTCGCCCACGGCGGTGACGACCCCGGCGCCGTCGGACATGGGGATGCGGCCGTCGTCCGTAGGCAGCATGCCCAGCGCTACCACGTAATCGTGAAAATTCAGGGAACTGGCGCGCACTTGCACCTGTATTTCGCCATACCCCGGCGGGCGGACATCCCGCTCGATCAATCTCAGCCTGTCGAGGCCACCGGGTTTGGAAACAGCAACTGCACGCATGTGGGTTCTCCTTGATGCGGGTACGGGTCTTCGCTGGCGCCGGAATGCCTCTCAGGCGCTGCCGCGCACAATAAGGCCCGCAATGTAGGCAATATGCAGGGCGACGACAAGTAGCGTGAGTTGAACCCGCATGCGGGAGTACCAACCCCGATCGGTGCTGCTGCCACGTTCATACCAGAGAGTTGCAAGGTGCGCCAACGCCAGCAGCCCGCCGGCGATCAGTGCCTGCGCCGTGAGCACACTGCACACCGCGAACAACACCAGGCCGTTACTGACCAGCAAGCGCAGTGCCTTGTCGCCACCCACCCGTCGCTGCGCCGTCCCCCAGAGCGACCCGGCCATGAAACACAGGATGGCAAGCGAATATACGATGAAACCTTGCTGTGACAGCGCACGGGGATAGTCCTGCAACAGCCAGATGCCGGCGGCACTGACAGCGAAAGGTATCAGCCCGGCAAAGCCGAGCGCCGTGACCAGACGTGTCACTGCGATAGCCCTGTCAGTCCTGTACTTTGCTGATCACCAGCAGTATCTCGCCGACCCGCACGCCAAACTTGCTCATGATGGACTCATTGATCAGAGTCGTCGGGTTGACGAGGTACATGCGGTCATCGATGCGCAGGTCCAGCGTGCCGTCGTTCCAGGGAATCTGCAGCACGTAATCCAGGAACATGCTGTTGCCGGCTACCGTAATATCGCCCTCGCCCACCACGTCACCGGCGGTGCCGATATAGCGACCATCGCCCGCAGGCGTGAGCGTCCAGACCCTGCGGTCGGGTTCACCGTCGTCAAACAGGAAATCCTCTTCCAGTGTGCCGATTCCGTCTTTCCAGTAGGCCTTGATATCGGCATTGAAGTAGCGAATGACCTTGCCGCTGCGGTCCTTGATGACGCCGTGGGCCGTGAGTTGGCCGTTAAAGAACGTTTCCGGCACCAGGGTCGGCTGATTGTCAGTGTATTCGTCTACGGTTACCGCGCCACAGCCGGACAGGCCCGGCAGCAGGGACACAAGAAGCAGGAATGGAAGCAAGGGGCGCATGGAGAGTCTCTCGGGTAGCGGGTTCCTGCTACCTTACGCGCTGACCCTCCAGAGGGATCACCTGAGCAGAGTGCCTAGAGGGTATAGTGCGCCCCGACGTGGCGGCTGCAGGCCTGGCTGCCGCTGTATTCCAGCAGGCGCGCCTGAATTGCAGACTGGTCGCGCTCGAGGATGCCGAACATGAGCCCGTCGAAGTAGCCCAGCGCCTTGGCATAGATCACATCGCCGGCCTCGGCATCGTAGTTACCCAGCACCTCATCCACCTGGTCGGCGTACTCGTCCTCACTGAGAAAGCCGAGGGCGTCCTGCGCCAGCACACAGCTCAGCTGCCGGGACGCGGCAAACTCCTCGGCACCGAGGGAGAGCGCATGAGACTGGGTGGTGACAACGAGCAATAGTGCAGCAACAAGTGATCGCATGGTACGCTGGGCCTTCCTCAGGGGAAACGTCATTGCGCGCAACAATACGTCCGCTTTATGACATCCGTATGACAAGAATATGAAGAATGTGGGGAGCACTGGACCATGAATCTGCGCGTCATTGTATGGGGCACCGGCAACGTCGGACGCCCGGCCATCAGGGCCGTACTGTCTCATCCCGGCCTTGAGCTGGCGGGCGTTGTGGTTTCCAATCCGGAAAAAGTCGGGGTTGATGCCGGGCTCTTGGCAGGGGTTGCCCCGGTGGGCGTGGTGGCGACCAGCGACGCTGCCGGGCTGCTCGCGCAGCGACCCGATGCCGTTGTCTACACCGCGACGGCCGATACGCGGCCCGAGGAGGCCATGCGCGACCTGCTGCATTGCCTCGAAGCGGGCTGCAATGTTGTCTCCAGCGCCTTTTACAGCCTGCTGCACCCGGCCTCGAGCTTCGCCGAGGTGCTGCAGCCCATTGAGGCGGCCTGCCAACGCAGCGGCGCATCGCTGTTCGTTTCAGGGATCGACCCCGGCTGGGCGATGGATATGCTGCCCATTATCGCCAGCGGCACCAGCTCGGCCATTACCGAAATTCGCAGCCGGGAGATATTCAACTACGCGCTGTATGACCAACCCCGTGTCGTGCGCGAGGTGATCGGCTTTGGTGGCGACATGCAGGCCCTGCCGTTAATGCTGCACGATTTTGCCATCGAAATGGTCTGGGGCCCCATGGTGCGCCTGGTCGGTGACGCCCTCGGTCACCCCGTATCCGCAATCGAGGTCGTCGTGGAGCGACGCGCGCTGGAACGGGACGTTACTGTCGAGGGCATGGGCTTGTTTCAGGCGGGCACCCAGGGCGCGTTCCGCTTCGAAGTACGCGGGCTTCACCAGGGCCACGCGCTGTTTGTACTGGAGCACATCACCCGCATTGATGACAGCTGCGCACGTGACTGGCCCTACCCACCGCACGGGGGTGGCTGTCACCACGTGATCGTCAGTGGCAACCCCACCGTCACACTCAGCCTGCATGCAGAGGACCGCTTCGAACCCGGCGCGGCTGGCGGTGGCAACGCATCCGCAGCCTGCTGGCTGGTGAATGCAATTCCCGCGGTGGTCGCCGCGAGCGCCGGCGTCGTGACCGTGTTGGATATCCCCCGCATTGACGGCAGCAGCCAGCTGGGGATGGAGTTGCCCTGAAACTGTCACCAAAAAAAACGCCAGCTCAAGGCTGGCGCAAAAGGGGATTCGGCTTCGCTTACAGCGACCCGGAGACCGTCCAACCTTCGTACCAGAAGCTGGTGGCTGAGGGGTCAACTGCACCCGCGTAGTCTGTAGCCTCGAAGAAGTCGGGGTCCGCCAGGCTGGCCGGATAGGTTGCATTGATATCCGAGATGTCCAGAACGCCGACCGCAGACGCTTCAGCGGCTTGTGCTGCGTAATTGGCGTCCAGCTCGACATCAGGAACCAGCGCAGGCAACAGCACCACGTCGCCGCTGTTGTCACAGTCCGCCACGACGTTGGTGTACACCAGCTCGACACCCACCTGGGCAGCGCGGCTCGCGTCAACACAGGTCGTTTCCGCCGTGAATGCGTCGTCGTAGGTGAATACCGAGTGGTGGATGAACCCGCCCGAGGTCGCCTTGAATACCGCACCCGTGGCATTGGAGCCACCACCGATAAAGGTCGCGTTGGCAATGGTGGGCAGGGAGAGGAAGTCCAGTGTACCTTCCGTATCAGCCTCAATCACGTTCCCTGTCGCGTCCGGGCCCTGGTCGACCAGCACAAACTGCAGGTTGCCGCTCCAGCCCTCGTCCCAGTCAACCGAGTCATCCTGGTTACCGGTCAACACCATGTAGCGCACGCTGACGTTGCCGCCGTAGAACTCGATGCCATCGTCAGCGTTGGCATTCACCTGGATGTACTCCATCTCGGTGCCGCTGCCGACGCCGATCAGGGAGATACCGTTGATCTCGTTACCCGTGGCGAACTCGAAACCACCTTCAGTGACGACGACGTAGCGCAGCACGCCGCTGCTGTCGTCGGGGCTGTAGCCACCGCCGAAGCCGGATTCACCCTCGGAGTCGACGTTGCAGGCGACTGCGCCCTGGTCTGCGGTCAAACACTCGTTGTGCGGCGCGTAACCGTGCATGATGAGGCCGCCCCACTCCCCTGAGCCATCAAAGCCTGCGTCATCCGAGCTGAACACGATGGGCGCCGCAGCGGTGCCCTCCGCCATGATTTTGGAGCCGCGTGTGATGATCAGGTTGGCAAAGCTCCCGGTCTGTCCCTTGATCTGTGTGCCCGGTTCAATCGTCAGGGTCACATTCGTGACGGGGTTACCGCTGGCCAGTGTGCCCTCGTCGATAGACATCTCCTGGTTACCATTGCCCACGGTAACCCGCGACTCCATGTACCAGACCTTGTCGCTGGTCAACGTGCGGTCAACGAGAACGGTAGACGGCATCTGACAGACATCGTTGCCGTCTGCATCTTTCGGACGGGCGGAAGACCAGTCGGGGCAGACTGAGGCACTGCCGGAACCGTCACCGCCGCCATCCACTGGCGGGTTCACGATTTCAGTGGGGGCATCAATATTGATGGTGGCGCTGTCACCTTCAGAACATCCATACAGGCCGCCAACTGAGCCGAGCATCGCCGTGGCGATTGCCAATTTCTTCAGTTTCATAGTTACTCCTCGGGTTTCCTGGTTCATAAAAAAATCCTGCTTGCGCCGGAACGCGTGCCTGTTATCAGAATTGCCAATCAAATCCTGCCTTCACTTCATACCCGCGCTTGTAGCTTTGGAACACGTTCCCGCCCTGGGTGAACTCCAGTTCACTGTCGAGCAGGTTTTCCAGCTTCACGCGGAAGGTGAAGGTGTCGGAGAGCGAGTAGCGGTAGACGAGGTTGACATCCATGCGGGGCTCGAGAATGACGTCCGGCTGCCCGGAAACACCGACATCCACGATGGTCTCCCCACTCTGGTTCAACAGCAGCGTCAGTTCGTGACCGCTCGCGATGTCGTCGTAGCCGACGATCAGGTTGAAGGTGTAATCCGGCGCACCCTGCAGTGAACGCGTGCTGGCGTTCTGCAGCGTTACCTCGGAATCAATCAGGCTGGCGTTGGTGGCGAGGAACACGCTGCGCGTGAAGCTGTCATCCAGCGCAAAGTCCTTCCGCCCATCTATTTCAACGCCCAGGATTTCGGCAGACTCGGCGTTCTGGAAGGTGCGGGAGTTGCCGGCCGTGCCTGACGCGGGCTGTACCACGCGCTCGATCGGGTCCTTCATATCCTTGTAGAACAGGGCGATGCTCAAGGACTCCTGGTCAGACCAGTACTTTTCCCAGCGCACGTCGTAGTTGGTCACATCCGACACCTGCAGGTTCGGGTTCCCCCGAACGCGGAAGTTGAACTCGCGATCGTAAAACGTCGCGTTGGACGTTTCCTTGAAATCCGGACGCGCTACCGTGCGCGACATCGCGAAGCGCAGCTGCTGGTCATCGGTGATGAACCAGTTGAAGCTCAGGGTCGGCAGCAGCGAGTCTTCCGCCAGCACGGATTGCTCCGGGCCCTGGTCACCCGACAGGGAGAAGGTGTCGGTGATCTGCTCGAACTCTTCATAGCGCAACCCAACAACCAGCTGGTACTTCAGGTTCCATAGGGCATCATATGAAAAGTAGACGCTGTTCAGATCGAGCTCGGCGTCGTAGCTGTCGCTGGGGAGCGTCTTGTCCTGGAAGGTGAAGCCGGTGCTCGGAATGCCCGTGATGGTTTCGCTGTTGACGACATCGGAGACGTCGAGATTCGGGGCGTTATCGTCAATGGCCAGCAGACCACCACCGAAGCCGTAGGTGTCGGAATCCGAGTCCCGCTCACGACTGATGCCGTTAACGCCGAAGGACAGTGAAGACTCCAATGCACCGTTGGAGAACAGGTAATTGACGTCCACAGAGCCGTCAAGATTGTCATCCACCAGATCATCGTAGCGGCGGGTCAGTTCGGGCACCTGCAGGTTGTAGATGCCGTCATCACCCTGCAGGTCGAAGCGCACGTCGCGGCGATCAGGCGCGTAGCGCTCGGCCCGGCTGCCGGTCAGCTGCCAGTTGAGCGTCCAGGACTCCTCATCACCGAGGATGTGCTCGCCGGCGAGCTGCTGGGAAATGAACTGCCGCTCCTCCCACTCAATGGACCAGCTGATGGAGGGGTTGAGTTCATCGCCGTCAAACCCTTCCTCGACCCGGACCGACTCGCTGGTGACCCGCGACAGCACGGTATTGGAGGTAAAGCTGGAGGCGCCCATGTTCAACCCCAGGGACAAGAGGCCGCTGGCGTCAACATCGTTGTCGAACTGCTCGAAGCGGTAATCGTCCAGCACCATGGACGCGTTCAGGCCGCCGTAGGTGCGGCGGATGCCGTCTTTGCGAACGCCGCGTTCATTCTTGTAGTTACCGGCAACAAAGTAACCGAACTCCGCACCCCAATCCGGGAGATCGAACACGTCCCCGTAGTTCGCACCCATCGACAGGTCGGGCGTCGCGGTTTCGGTGTCGTACTGGAAGCCATCCGTGATGGCGTTTGCGCCCAGCTTCCCGAGCTCGCGCTCGACCGCAGGGCCGTAGAACTCCGAGTACTTCAGTGCCTGCGACACGGCGTAGGCAATGGCGGGCCTCTGGCGTGCGCCATCGTCCCAGCCGAAGACGTCGAAATCGCCGCTGGCCGGATCGACATAGGCATCGTCCAGGGTTACGCCATCCACGTAGCCCAGCTGCAACGAGACACTGCCCCCGCGCTCATTCGGGAACGTCCGGGTGTTGATTTCCAGGTTGCCGCCCGTGCTCTCACCGGGCATGGACGCGAGGTAACTTTTGCGGATATCAAGCTGTTCGACCATGCTGCTGGGGAACAGATCAAGGGGCACGCTGCGTTTGGTCGGGTTGGTACTGGGCAGGGTCGCGCCGTTGAGTGTGCTGCTGACATAGCGGTCGCCCAATCCGCGAATGAATACGAACTGGTCATCCTGCACCGTCACACTCGGAACACGGATCACCGAAGCCGCGACATCGGTATCGCCGAAGCGCGCGAGTTGCTCCACGTCCAGTGTGTTGATGACGTTGGTCGCGAATCGCTCAGACTCCTGCATGCCGCCGGCGGGCAGGCTGGCGATGACCGTCACTTCCTCGATCTGCGGCACGCCAATGGCCAGCGACTGGCTTGCCGCGGAACGCAGCACGAAGTTTGACTGCTTCTCGGCGTTGGCGATGACGCGGTATTCCTCGATGTTCTGCGTACCGAGGTCAGGGTGGCTGATGGTCAGGCTGTAGATACCCCGTGGTGCCTCCAGCTGGTAGCGCCCGTTCTCGTCTGTCGTGGCTGTTCGCTCAACACCGCCGCCCAGCGCAACCACGGCTCCGGCAACTGGCTGGCCTCCCGATTCCACGCGGCCGGTGATCCGACCCGTGGTGGCGCGGCTGCGTTGTGCGGCGGTTTCAGCCGCAAAGTAGGACTCTACAGAGGCCGAGGCCTCCGAGTCAGCGCCAAGCGTCACCAGCACATCCGCAAGCTGTCCGTCGGCGGTGTTGAAACGAAAGCTGTGCAGTGTCCGGCCACCGTCGAGAATCTGCACGCTGTGGGCACCGGAAGAAAGATCGAAGTAGACAAAGCCGCCCTCGTCTACGGGCTTGCTCACCGCGCCGTCCAGTACCACGGTCAGCCCCGCTGCGGAGACCCCATCGCGGCTGACCTGTACCACAAGTTCATCGGCTGCCTGCACGATAACACTGGAACAAATGAGGATGGCTGCGGCGCCGATATGAGAAAACGATGGTTTCATTCTTGCTTCCCGATGCATGAGCAACATTCGAGACGGTGCTGCGATCAGCGCGCCGGCTCAGGACAGGGGCAAGAATAAGGTGGGTAAATGACAGTTGTGTTATCGATATATGACGTTTTTGTTGCACTGAATATCGACCAGGGCGACTCGTCACCACGCCTGATCGGTCAAGAAAACTTCATCGCTCTGTAGCCAGACTGCAACAGCAGCCATGCACCTTTGCCATCAAACCGCACACGGAGATGCTCCCATGCAGACAGACAAGTTTCGTTCGTCATTGACTCAGAAAGAGCGGGAACGACGTGAAATACAGCGCCAGATTGACCACTTCATCCAGCGAGGTGGACGCATCGCCGTTATTGAACAGGCGCAGGGGCGCAGTGCGCGCTACACCTGGCAGCGAGACCATGATGAGGCCCTGACACTGTTCTACTCCTGACGGGAGCCCGTGCCACATGCTGGATGTACAAGAGATTCTGCAGACGCATTATCCCCAGTTTGTATCACGCCATAAGCGCCTGGCTCGCAGCGCCACGCGCTTTCTGGGTTATCTGTTCTACACGCAGCGGTTCGCCCAGTTTTCGCGTGAGCATCCAGAGCTCAGGGGCCTGGAGTTCGTCGATCGCGTGCTGCAGTACTTCGACTTCACTCTCAAGGTTACGCCGGGTGAGCTGGCTCGGGTACCGGCCTCAGGACGCATTGCTATCGTTGCCAATCACCCCCTGGGGTCCTTGGACGGGCTCGCGCTCCTGCAGCAGGTGGGGCGCATCAGGCAGGACGTCAAGGTGGTCGCCAACGCGCTCTTGAGCGCGATAAAACCACTGGAGACTCTGCTCTTGCCAGTCCATAACATGGGGGGCGGCACTCCAAAGAGAAACCTGCAGCGCATTCGGGAACACCTCGAATCCGAGGGGGTTTTGATTATTTTTCCCGCGGGCGAGGTGTCCCGCTTCGGCATCAAGGGTGTCAAAGATGGTGAATGGAACCCAGGCTTCATACGCATCGCTGAGTCTGCTCGCGCACCCGTCTTGCCTGTCTACGTCGCTGGGCGCAATTCCGTGTTCTTTTACAGCCTCTCGTTCCTGTCACGACCCCTCTCAACACTCTGGCTGGTGCGTGAGATGTTCAAGCAGGAACACAACACGGTCGCAGCGCGCGTGGGAGCGCCGATTCCCTGGGCTAACTATAGCCAGGTGTCCTCTTCTCCTCGTGTTCTGGCGGATCTCTTCAGACGGCATGTTTATCGTTTGGCACGAAACGCGCGCCCGATCTTCCAGGGTGCTGAGGCAATAGCGGACCCTGAGAATCGCACGTTGCTGCAGCAGGAAATGGAGACCAGCGAGCTACTCGGCACCACACCGGATGGTATGCAGATTCGTTTGTGCAAAATGGATTCTGCCCCGTGTGTCATGCGCGAGATAGGGCGTCTGAGAGAGCTGGCATTTCGCGCGCTGGGAGAAGGCTCCGGTCTGCCAAGAGACATCGATCGATTTGATCGCGAGTACCTACAGCTGACACTGTGGGACCCGAAGGCTCGGGAAATTGCCGGTGCCTATCGGCTCGGTCGCGCACAGAAGCTGGTTGCCTCGGGTGGATTGGGGGCATTGTACTCCCATTCACTGTTTCGCTTTGGCAGAAGCATGGATACATACCTGCGAGAGGGACTGGAGTTGGGTCGCAGCTTTGTGCAGGCGCACTACCAAACCCGGCACAGCCTGGACTACCTCTGGCTGGGCATCGGGGCATACCTGCGTCGCTACCCTGGTTGTCGCTATCTGTTCGGGCCCGCGTCCATCAGCCCACTCTACGGGGAACAAGCCACAACCATGATCTGCGGATATTATGCCACCTACGGCGCAAACACCGCGCTCTCCGTACAACCACGCCGCCCGTTTCGCCCACAGCAACCCTACACACCCAGCGGTGACCAGGAGCAGGATTTGCAGGCACTGCGTCAGCATCTCTCAGGTCTCGGCCTGCAGATTCCGACCCTGTTCAAACATTACGCCAACGTTGCGGAGCCCGACGGGATGTGGATGACAGCCTTCAATATTGACCCGACGTTTGGCCACTGTGTCGACGCTTTCGTGATGGTTGACCTCAACCGGCTAAAACCCAAAAAGCGACAACGGTATCTGGAGTCGCCGCGACTCTCGCGACCACCACATAACACGGCCCATCAATCATGTCGTTGAACGCCAGGCACCGCTGCGGCGCGCGAGCCACTCCACCAGAGATTTAGGCGCGTAGTTGCCCTGCGCATACCGTTCTCGGACGGAGGCATGAAGTACGGCGTCATCGGGAATAGGTCGGCTGTAGCGGCCCAGGGCACGCCAGAAACGTTGGTAGGAGCGATGTGCGGTCGCCGTGCTGTCCAGCACGAGAGGGTTCAGCAGGTGCGGCTCGAGGCGAAGCCCACTGCGCTCTGCCTCTTTGGCCATCCAGTGCAGCGGGATATCGCTGAGCCGCTTGCCAGCGTCGTCAGCCGGGTAGCCACCACCGACATCGGCATGCACGCCAGCAAACCAGACCTGCTGCATATCGGCACTCTCGCTGGGTGCCCACAGTGTGGGTTCGAAATCGCTGCGCTCTTCGTCGATGGACACCGCATGCCGTGCGACCCTCACGTTGCTCCCAAGCACGGGATCGTAAAACAGGTCCTTCTCTTCGGCGAAGGCGAGCACACGCGTGGGAATGCCCAGGGCGCCTACCGTGTCCCAAACGCCGATGAAATCGACGGTGGCACGCTGCCCGCCAACGGCAAAGCGCTGCCGCCACTGCTCTGAGGTCACTGAACCGGGTGGCGCGTTGCGCTGCTTGTACAGGGTGAAGGCCTCCGGAATGCGGTTGGCCTCGGAGCGTCGCAGAATGCCGCAGTTGTTGAGCATACCGGCCAGACAGCGCACCGTGTAGGCGCCACGGCTGAAACCGAACAGGAACAGGCGGTCTCCCGGGTCGAAATTCTGCACGATGAAGCGGTAGCCATCCTGGATATTCTTGGTCATCCCCAGCCCCGTAACGCCGCCGCTCGCCTGGGCATAGTAGGAGCCGACACCCCAATCGTAGAAAACCACCTGCCTGCGGCCATTCGCGGCGCGGGGACTGATCGCCCGGGCGATACGCAACACATTGGTGGGGTTTTCGTCCTCCGGATCGTTCCAGGTGCCATCGGCACAAATCACGATATGCTTGCCGGACGTCGCCATACTCCCCCCTCGATGTGCACAGCCGGGCTTGTCCTTGCAGTGTACACCCTGTTTGGTTATAACAGGATGGAGCTTTGCTCCAAATCGATGTTTGCGAGGCCTGTGGCAGTCTGTTTAGATGGAACTGTGCCCGCAGGGTGCAGAGTTCCAACAGGAGGCAGTATCTATGAGAAGACAGAAACGCGACATGAGTTCCAGGGCGTACGACCGCGGTTATCAAGCCGGCGTTACGGGCCGGAGTATCGACTTTTGTCCGCACGCCAACGAGGAACACCGTCAGCAGTGGGTATCAGGTTGGCGAGAGGGTCGTGTTGACCAATGGGACGGCCTGACCGGCGTGTCAGGCGTACACAAACTACGCGTCAGCTGACGCAATGCAGTGTGCAGGGTGCCTCACGGGCCCCCTGCACCGGTTTCAGGTTCGCAGGCTGCTCTGCGCCAGGTCGAGAAGCTCGCGGACAGCTACAGCGAACATCGCGAAATCAGGTGAATCCGTGGTGTGTAGCTCGGTCACCATATCCTGCCAGCGAGCCAACAGTGCGGCCTGCTGCGCCTCCCAGGTTTCCAGGCATGCCTCGAGGGACCCTTCGGGGGTAAGATAGCGCAGTGCCCCGACAGCCAGCGTACGCTGCTGCCACTCCAGGTCCTCGAGGTACGTATCGCGCGCCAGCGCCTGCCACTCGTTCTCGATTTTGCTGGCCAGTATCTGCCCACTGAACCAGTCCAGCTGCAATCGCTCACCCATCTCGAAGTACAGCTCGGCCACGTGCATCAGCGGTGCTTCCGTCTCCCGCGCCGCCTGGATTATGCCCAGGGCAGTGTAGCCCTGCAGAGCACCTGCCACGGCCTCGGCCAGCGAGGCATCGACACCCGCGTCCTGCCACTGCTGCGACATGGCAAGGTACTGCTCTGCCGCCCGCCCCCGCAACATGGTCGGTAGCGCCTCGCGCAGCTGCGCGACACCGTCTGCAAATTCGGCAATGGCGCGCGTCGGCGCCATTTCATGGCGTCGATTCCGCAGCAGCCAGCGGCTGGCACGGCGCACGAGTCGCATCAGGCAATGCATCATGGCCTGTTGCACCGTCGCATCAACCACGTGGTCCAGCGCCTCGATACGCGCCCATAACTCGTCGATGGCGTAGATGTGCATCACCGCGGTGTAGGCCCTGGCAACATCCGCCACCGGCGCGCCAGTGGCCTTGCGCTGCCGCGGCACAAAATTGAATCCCACGCGATTGACGATGTCATTCGCCACCTGGGTACACATGATTTCCCGGCGCAGGCCGTGCTCGGCCACCTCCTCCGGGTAGCGCTGCACCAGCTGTGCAGGAAACGCAGTAGCCACTGCCGCGGCCAGATGCGGATCCAGACCGAGGTCAGAGGCGATCAGCTCTTCCTTGAGGATGGCCTTGCTGTAAGACACCAGCACTGCCAGCTCGGGTCGCGTCAACCCCTGCCCCTGCGCTCGCCTGTCGGCTAGCTCCTGGTCGGTGGGGATAAACTCCAGCTGCCGGTTGAGCTTGCCCGCGGCTTCCAGATTGCTGATGTAACGTCGGTATTCGCCGCTGCGCTCCTGCACCTCGGCCTCGGCAAGGCTGATCGCCTGGGTCTGCCGGTAGTTGTTCTGCAGCACCAATGCCGCCACGCCGTCAGTCATGTCCTCAAGCAGCACGTTGCGCTGTTTGCCGGTAAGGTCGCCACGTTCCACGACGGCATTCAGCAGGATCTTGATATTGACCTCGTGGTCGGAGCAGTCCACTCCGCCCGCGTTGTCGATAAAGTCGGTGTTGGAACGCCCGCCCGCCAGGCCGTACTCAACCCGGGCCAGTTGCGTCATGCCGAGGTTGCCGCCCTCGCCAATGACCCGGCAGCGCAGCTCGCTGGCGTTGATACGCAGGCTGTCGTTGGCCTTGTCGCCGACGTCCGTGTGGGATTCGCTGCTGGCCTTGACATAGGTGCCGATGCCCCCGTTCCAGAGCAGATCCACCTCTGCGCGCAGCAGGTGCGAGATGAGTTCGTTCGGGGTCAGCCTGTCGACCGGAATAGCGAATCTCGACTGCATCTGCGGTGATATGAATATCGACTTCGCGCCACGATCGAATATCCCGCCGCCCGCGGATATCAGGGTGGTGTCATAGTCGGCCCAACTCGAGCGTGGCAGTGCGAACAGACGCTCGCGCTCGAGATAGCTGGCGGCGGCATCCGGCTCGGGATCGACAAATATATGCTGGTGGTTGAAGGCCGCGACAAGGCGTATGTGTGGGGACAGCAACATGCCGTTACCAAACACATCTCCCGCCATATCACCAATGCCCACCACGGTGAAATCTGTTTGCTGGATATTGATACCCAGCTCACGGAAGTGCCGTTGCACCGACACCCAGGCGCCGCGCGCCGTGATGGCCATTTTCTTGTGGTCATAACCGGCGCTGCCGCCGGAGGCAAAGGCATCGCCGAGCCAGAAACCATACTCACGGGCGAGCGCGTTCGCGATGTCGGAGAAGGTGGCCGTGCCCTTGTCTGCCGCCACCACCAGGTAGGGGTCTTCATCGTCTTTGGCGACTACCAGCGGCGGGCGCAGAATGCCGCCCTCCCCGCGATTGTCGGTAATATCCAGCAGGCCGCGGATAAATATCTGGTAACAGGCCACACCTTCGGCCTGCACGTCATCCCGCGACATGCCCGGGGCCAGGCACTTGGCAACGAAGCCCCCCTTCGCGCCCACCGGCACAATCACCGCGTTCTTCACCTGCTGTGCCTTGACCAGGCCAAGCACTTCGGTGCGGAAATCCTCCAGCCGGTCCGACCAGCGCAGTCCGCCACGCGCCACTTTGCCACCCCGCAGGTGCACGCCCTCGACACGGGGTGAATAGACGAAGATTTCATACAGCGGCACGGGGCGCGGCACATCGGGTATGTCGCGCGGGCTCAGTTTGAATGAGAAGTAAGGCTTGAACTTGCCGTCGTTTCCGGGCTGGAAGAAATTGGTGCGCAGGGTTGCCTTGATGACCTTCACATACTGGCGGATGATCCGGTCCTGCCCGAGGTTCTGAACCTCGTCCAGAGCTGCGAGCACCCTGTCTTCAACGGCCTGCTCCCGCTGATGGCGCCATTCATCGTCACCATCGAAGGCCGGCGAAAACCGGGTCAGGAACAGTTCCACCAGACCGCCGGTGATCTGCAGGTGATCCGCCATGGTCTCGGCAATGTAATCCACACTGTAGGGAAACTGTATCTGCCGCAAATAGCGTGCGTACGCCCGCAACAGCGCGATCTCCCGCCAGCTCAACCGGGTTCCCAGCAGCAGCCGGTTGAAGGAATCGCTTTCAGCCTCGCCGAACCAGACGCGCTCAAAGGCATCCTCGAACTCATCGCGTACCTGCTCGAGGTCGATATTGTCCGACAGAGAATAGCTGAGCGTGAACTCCTGAATCCAGTACCGGGTATCGTCGGCGGCGCGGATGCCATAGGGCCGCTCGGTAATCACCCTCAGGCCCAGATTCTCGAGGATCGGCAACACATCCGACAGCGGCAGGGACTCACCGCGGTGGTAGAGCCGCAGGCGCAGGCGGTCTTCATCCTCTTCGAGCTTGCGCGTCAGGTTCATCCCCAGCTTCTGCCCGGCACGAAGGCTCAACAGGTGCTTGATATCCAGCACGGCGACGCGAGGATCAAAGTCGTCCCGGTAGCCCGGCGGAAAGCCCGGCCCCAGTTCACGCGCGTGCTGCTCTCCCAGTTCCTCGCCAAACTCCTCAATCAGGCGCAGCCGCAGCCGGTCTTCCCATGCCAGTGTTGCCTGCACGATCTGCTCCTCAATCTCGTTGACATCCCACGCCCTGCGCACCGCGGGGTCGACCCGCAGGACAAAGTGACAGCGCACCAGCACCGACTCGGAAAAATAGGTGGTGAACTCCGATTCCTCGGCGCCCAGCGCGCGACACAGGATGTCCTGCATGACGCAGCGCTGCTGCGTGCTATAGCGATCGCGCGGCATGTAAACCAGGCAGCTGAAGAACTTGCCGTGTGCATCCCGACGCACAAACAGGCGGGTCTGGCGGCGCTCCTGAATGCGGTTGACGGAAAGTACCGTACTGCGCAGCTCGTCAACACTCGACTGAAACAGCTCGTCGCGCGGAAACAGCTCCAGCACGCGAGCGAGTTCCCGGCCATCGTGCTCGCGTGGGTCCAGCCCCGACCCCTCCACCACCTGGGCAACCTTGCGCCGCAGGATCGGGATCAGGTTTGGGTTCATGGTGTATACCGCCGAGGTGTACAGGCCGATGAACCGGTGCTGGCCCGCCACATCGCCGGCCGCATCGAACACCTTGATCTCGATGTAGTCGGGGTAGGCCTGGCGGTGAACGCGGGAGCGTAGTCCGGATTTGGCAAAACTCAGCTGACGCCTGCGCAGTTCCTCGGGCGACATCGCATGCAGATCCGCTTGCAAATCCTGGGCGCCCCGTGTGTCGCGCTGACGCAGAATGCCCAGGCGCTCGGCGGGATCTTCATTAACCTGGTAGTCCGGCCCCTCCCGGGTTACCTGCAGGTATTCATAGCCCAGGAATGTCACGCGATCCTGTTGCAGCCAGTCGATAAACCCCAGTGCCTCGCTACGGCTCTCGTCATCCTGGCCTGCATTGGCGCTGACCGCATCACGCGCCAACTGCAAGCGCTGACGCATTGCCGCAAAGTCGTCGACCACCAGGGCGACTTCCCGCAGGATATCCCGCAGGGCATCATGCAATTCACCCAGTTGATCGGGGCGCGAGTGACGGCCGATTTCGAAGAACAGCAGGCTTTCATGGGAAACCCCAGCCGGATCGTCGGGCATGGCACCGAGCACTGCCTGCAATTCGCCGCTCCTATCACGAGCGACCAGCAGGTTGCAGCTCGCCAGGGCATGAATGCGGATGTTGCGCTGGTTCAACTCCCCGCGCACGGACGCCGTGCAAAAAGGCAAGTCCCGACAGAGGATGGCGATTACCGTGCTTTTGCTTTCCCAGCCGTGGTCCTGCAGGGTCGGGTTGAAAATGCGTACCTTGGGTTCTGGCGCGTCCCAGTCGGCCATGAAGTGAAGCAGGCCGTAGAGCGAGCCGTAGAGGTCATCAATGGATCGGTGCCGCAGATCCTCCGCGGGGTAGCGGGAAAAGAAATCCTCTGCGAGTTCGTGCAGGGAGGTGCGATCATCCTCAGCGGCCTGCGCGTCAATGCGCGCAGATAGCTCCCTGAGCAGGTTTCTCTTGAATTCGTCCCACGCCATGCTGCACTGCTCCCGCGCCCTGGGCGACTGCTTTTTTTCTCTTCGCCAGGCCCAGTCTACCCTAAAGGGCTTCCCGGGCGTGATGTCTGCGGAGGGAACTTTTACACAGCGGCGGGGCTCCAAGGGCTGCGTTGGAGCGGGCGTGAAGTCGCACGGGGGATTGGCTACAATACGCGCCCAGCCGCAGACGCGGTAGTGTCATCAACCAAAGGAGACTGCGTGGCTAGCGCTGAACTGAGAACGCTGGAAAGCTGGCTGAGTGGCCAGATCATAGGGCAATCGCATCTGGTCGAACGTTTGATCATCGCTCTGCTGGCAGATGGCCACCTGCTGGTCGAAGGCGCACCGGGGCTGGCCAAGACCCGTGCCATCAAGGCTCTGGCAGATGGCATCGAGGGCAGCTTCCACCGCATTCAGTTCACTCCGGATCTGCTACCCGGGGATATCACCGGCACAGAGATCTATCGCCCCCAGGAAGGCAGCTTCCATTTCCAGCGCGGCCCGGTCTTTCACAACCTGGTGCTTGCGGACGAAGTCAACCGTGCGCCGGCGAAAGTGCAGTCGGCGCTGCTCGAGGCCATGGCGGAACGCCAGGTGAGCGTCGGCGCTGAGACCTGGGCACTTCCAGCGCTGTTCCTGGTGATGGCGACCCAGAACCCGATTGAACAGGAGGGCACCTACCCCCTCCCCGAGGCACAGCTGGACCGTTTTCTGATGCACGTGAAAGTCGGTTACCCGGATGCCGTGGCCGAGGCCGAGATCCTGCGGCTGACACGCGCTGAAGCCCGCAGTGGCGGCGCCCCCATACCCACGCCGCTGCCTCAGCAAAGCGTCTTTGATGCGCGCAATGAAGCACTCGGCCTGCACATGGCCGACGTTGTTGAAAACTATATCGTGCAACTGGTTGTTGCCACCCGCCAGGCGGCTGCGTACGACGAACGCCTGGGCAACTGGGTCGAGTACGGCGCCAGCCCACGCGCCACGATTGCGCTGGACCGCTGCGCCAGAGCCCACGCGTGGCTGCGTGGGCGCGACTACGTAAGCCCTGACGACGTGCAGGCTATCGCCGCCGACGTGCTCCGCCACCGTCTGATTCTCAGCTTTGAAGCGGAAGCCAACGGCATCACGCCGGACCACGTCATCGACGAGTTGCTGACTCTCGTCCCCGCCGCGTAGGTCTGCCCAGGTGAGCATCGCCGATGCGACAGGCCCCGCTACTGGCGCCTATGCAACACTCGATGCGCTGATCGCGCTACGCTTTCCCGCTGCACACCTGAGCCTGTCGCGCCGCACCAGGGCGCTGGCCGCCCTGACCGGGCCCAACAAGGCCAATTTCCGCGGTCGCGGCATTGATTTCGAAGAAGTGCGCAATTACCAGGCGGGCGATGATATCCGCACCATCGACTGGCGTGTCACCGCGCGCACGGGCAGTGCGCACACCCGGGTGTTTCGCGAGGAGCGCGAACGACCCGTACTGGTGGTCATCGATCAGCGACAGCACCTGTTTTTCGGATCGCACTGTTGCTTCAAGTCAGTGCTGGCTGCTCACCTTGCCGGCCTGCTCGCCTGGAGCGCCCTCGGTAACGGCGATCGGGTCGGCGGCGTCGTTTTCAATGAGGCAGCGCATCAGGAGGTGCGGCCCAGGCGCAGCCGCAAAACGGTGCTGGCCCTGCTGTCGCACATCGTCGAATTCAACGCGCAACTGCCAGACATCGGGTCGCAGCAACCGGCCCGTGGCCTGGCAACCATGCTGGAGACGTTGCGTCACATCGCCCGGCCGGGCACCAGCGTCTACCTGATCAGCGACTTTCATGATGCGGCAGAGCCGGCCGTGCGCGAGCACCTGTTTCGCCTCGCCCAGCACACGGAAATTACCGCCATCGCCTGCAGTGACCCCCTGGAGTCCATGTTGCCGCCGCCCGGCCGCTACGCCGTGACCGATGGTTCGCGCAGAGCGGAGCTGGTCACCAGTGATCGTCAGTTGCGCGAGCGCTACTCAGCCCTCGCCGCAGACCGCGCTGCCGGCTTACAAACGGAGTTGCAGCGGTTGGGGATTCCATTGCTTGCAGCCAGCACCGACAACTCGCCTTTTCACCTGCTGCAGCGCTATTTCGGGGAACCGCGCGCATGACGCCGCAAGATCCCCTTGCCGCCCTGCAGCCGCTGCGCACGCCCGAGCCCGTCGCGCTTTGGCCACCTGCGCCGGGCTGGTGGCTTCTCGCGGCGCTGGGTTGCGCCACCCTGGCCGCGCTGGGCTGGTATGCGTGGAGACAGCACAGGCGCAACCGCTATCGACGCCTGGCGCGGGCCGAACTGCGCACCATCGCAGAGCGGCATGCTGCCAGGCAGAATCCAACAGCCACACTGTGTGCCATCAATGCGCTGCTCAAGGGCGTCTGCCTGCAGGTGTATCCGCGGCGCACGGTCGCGGCGCTGAGCGGCGCGGCGTGGCTGGATTTCCTGAATGCGGAATTTCATGCAGTGGGCAGTGAACAGCGCTTTCCCGATGCCATCGCACAGGCCCACGCGGCCGACCCGGGATTCGTTGATGTTCCGGCCCTGCTCGCCTGCGCTGACGCCTGGTTGCGCCGACATCGGGGTGGCCGCGCATGATCACCTGGCTATGGCCCTGGATGGCGCTGCTGTTGCCACTGCCGTTGCTGATCCGGCGCTGGTTGCCGGCAGCGCGTAGCGAGGCGGCCGCGTTGCGCGCACCGTTTTTCGAGGACTGGCAGGCACTGGAGCAATCGCGCGGCAGTTTGGGGGGCACCACCGGCCTGCCCACGCTGATTCTGCTCTGGCTGCTCTGGCTGTGCCTGCTCACCGCCGCTGCCCGCCCCACCTGGATTGGCGAGCCTGTACAATTGCCCGCCAGCGGTCGCGACCTGATGCTCGCCGTGGATATTTCCGGCAGCATGCGGGTTGAAGACATGCAGGTCGGCAATAATCTGGTGCGTCGCGTGGACGCGGTGAAAGCCGTCGGCGCCGAATTCATCGAACGTCGTCGCGGCGACCGGGTCGGGCTGATTCTGTTCGGCAGCAATGCCTACGTGCAATCTCCGCTGAGTTTCGATATCGCAACGGTGGAGCGTTTTCTGCGGGAGGCCCAGATCGGTTTTGCCGGCCAGGAAACCGCCATCGGTGACGCCATCGGGCTCGCCGTCAAACGCTTGCGCGAACGCCCCGCAGAAAGCCGCGTACTGGTCCTGTTGACGGATGGGCAGGACACGGCCAGCAGTGTCGACCCCATGGACGCGGCGCGACTGGCCCAGGGCCTCGGTATCCGCGTCTACACCATCGGAATCGGTGCCGATCAGCTGGCGATTCCCGGTATCTTCGGGTCCAGCTTTGGCAGCCGTCGCGTCAACCCGTCCGCAGATCTTGACGAGGAGAGCCTGCTGGCCATCGCCGAGATGACCGGAGGACGCTATTTCCGCGCACGAGACCCGCAGGAACTCGCCGGCATCTACCAGCTGCTCGATCAACTGGAGCCGGTGGAAGTTGACGCCGCGACCTATCGCCCGCGGCAGGCACTGGGTCACTGGCCATTGTTATTCGCCCTGCTCATCAGTTTCGGGCTTGCCGCGCGTCACCTGTGGCGACTGCGCGGCAGTGGCCCCCTGGTCACAGGGGAGACTGCCCGTGAATGACCCCGAGGTTTTCCTGCATTTCATGCGCCCTGCGTGGCTGCTCTGGGGCATTCCTGCCATTCCGCTGGCCTGGATGCTGTGGCGGCAGGGGCAGCGGGCCGGCGACTGGACGCGGGTTATCGACGCACGCCTGCTTCCTTACCTGGCACCCGATGCGGGGACCCGCGCTGGGCACCGCCGACGGATACTCTGGTGCGCCCTGCTGGGGTGGCTGCTGGCCGCAGTTGCGGCGGCAGGGCCGAGCCTGAAGCAGATTCCACAGCCGGTAGAGCAGGTCCAGGATGCACTGGTACTGGTTCTGGATTTGTCCTACTCCATGAAAGCTGCCGACCAGGCCCCCTCACGACTGGACCGGGCACGGCAGAAGCTGCTGGACCTGCTGCAGCAGCGCGACGAGGGCCAGACCGGACTGGTGGCCTACGCCGGCGATGCGCATGTGGTAACTCCGCTAACCGACGATACCGCAACCATCGCCAACCTGTTGCCCGCGCTGAATCCCGACATGATGCCGTTGCCGGGCAGCAACACCTCCGCTGCGATTGCGCTCGCGCTGGACCTGTTGACCTCCGCAGGCACCACTGACGGGCGCCTCCTGTTGCTGACCGATGGTCTGAGCGAGGCTGAAAGCCGGCGTGTCGAGGAGCTGTTGGAAGGTGCATCCGCCCGCCTCTCCATACTCGCCTTCGGCACCCGAAGTGGTGCCCCGATGCCGCTACCCCGGGGTGGATTCGTGCGCGATGACAGCGGGGCGATCGTCATGCCCGGGCTGGATGAAGCGCAGCTTACAGCGCTGGCCGCCGCCACGGGAGGCCTTTACAGCAGACTGCGGGTTGACGACAGTGACCTGCGCTATCTGCTCTCCCAGCCGGTCCTCAACCGCGAAACACGGCTCGCTGAAAACCGCAGTGCAGACGCCTGGGAGGACCAGGGCTACTGGCTGATTGTTGCACTCCTGCCCCTTGCCCTCGCCCTCTTCCGCCGGGGCTGGCTGCTCACGCTTGTGCCCGTGCTGTTTTTCTCCCAACCCGCCCCCGTACATGCCGGCCTCTGGGAGGACCTCTGGCTGACGCCGGACCAGCAGGGGCAAAATGCACTCGAAGCAGATGATCCGGAACGTGCTGCCGCGCTGTTCAGAGACCCGGACTGGAAGGCCACCGCGGCCTACCAGAGTGGCGACTTTGAACGGGCCGCCGAGCTCTTTGCTGCAGAGGAAAACGCGGACAGCTGGTACAACCGCGGCAATGCATTGGCGCGCAATGGTCAGCTTGAAGCCGCCATCAACGCCTACCGGAGGTCGCTGGAGCTGGAGCCGGATAAGGACGATGCCAAGGCCAACCTGGCGCTTCTGGAGGCGCTGCAGCGTCAACAGGAACAGGCGCAAGAGCCCGGGGAATCCGCGGAACAAGAGCCCGGGAATTCGCCGCCCGAACAAGGCGGCGGCGATGCGGCTGACCCCTCCGACAAGGGAGGGGACGCCGCAGACGATGCGCCACCGCAGGACCCCGGCAGGGAGCCAGAGGGCAAGCAGCGGGACCCGGACGGGAATGACAACGCAACGGCAGGTGCATCACCAGAGGAGGAAACCGCACCGCAGGAGGGAGAGCAGCGACCTGCAGAGAACGAGCAGCCCGCACAGCCTGGCTCCCCGCAAAACGTTCCGGTACCCGAGTTGTCCATGGAGGAAGCCGAGCGCAATCAGGCCATGGAGCAGTGGCTGCGACGGGTACCTGACGATCCCTCCGGATTACTGCGTGAAAAGTTTCGCTACGAGAGCCGCAAACGGCAACAACAACCGGGGACAGGTAATGATGTTGAGTGGTAAGCGCTTCTGGGTGGTCCTGGTACTCGCGCTGTGGGTGGTTCCAGTGCAGGCGGCGCTGGAAGTCGCTGTCGACCGGCAGCAGGTGGCCCTCGGCGACAGCCTCAGGCTGGTCATTACCGCCACCGCGAACGAGGATCTCGATGCGCTGGACCTGCGCCGTTTGTTGGCGGATTTCGAGGTGCTGCAGCGCAGCAATACGACCAGCACCAGTATCATCAACGGCCAGCGCAGCCAGACCCGGCAACTCCTCCTGGACCTGAGCCCCCGTCGCCAGGGATTGCTGGCGATCCCCGGCCTGCGCATTGGCGCCGCCACCAGTGAGCCCATAGCTATCGAGGTGGGGCCGCCACCCGAGCCCACCGACACTGAGGAGACCGTGGTGGTCACCGCTGAGGTCGATCGTGATGCCGTGTACGTGCAGGGGCAGCTGCTGCTCACCGTACGCATTCAGCAGGCGATAAACCTGGATTCCCGCAGCGTCAGCGAGTTGCAACTCGACAACGCCTATGTGCAGCCTCTGGAACAGAACTCCTTTCAGCGCACGATAGACGGCCGTCCCTGGCTGGTGCATGAAATACGCTATGCGATTTTCCCGGAGCAGAGTGGCACGCTGGTTATCCCCGCCCAGGTGTTTTCCGGCCGCGAGAGTGCCGGCCGACGCAGCGTGTTCGACTTTGGTGCGGGCGGGCGTCAGATCCAGCGTCGCACCGAGCCGGTGACCGTGCGCGTGCTGCCGCGCCCCAGCGGCTTCCCCGCCGACGCCACCTGGCTGCCTGCGAGTAACCTGAGCATCGAGGAATCCTGGTCAACGGCGCCGGAATCACTGCAGGTGGGCGAGTCGGCAACGCGTACCATCACCCTGCGTGGCGAGGGCCTGCAGGGTGCGCAGCTGCCTCCGGTGACATTTACCGCCCAGGAGGGCCTGCGCTATTACCCGGATCAGCCCGACGTGGTAGACAGCGAGTCCGGCAGTGGGCTGGTCGGGCAGCGCCGGGACAGCGCCGCTCTGGTAGCCAGCCGCGCAGGAGACTTCACGCTCCCTGAGCTTCGCATCCCCTGGTGGGATGTCGAGCAGGACGTACTGCGCTTCGCCGTGGTGCCCGAGCGCAGGATTACGATCGCCGCGGCTGCGACGTCACGCGGCGCTCAGACATCGGCGCTTCCCGTCGATGCAACGTCCCCGCAGCCACTTCCCTCTACTGCATCGACGTCGGCTGCGGCACACGGCGTGGTCTGGCAGAGCCTGGCCGTCGTCTTCGCGACACTCTGGCTGGCAACGGTGTTCCTGTTCTGGCGCCGGCGGCCACTGCCCCCGGCACAGGAACAGCCAGACCCGCGCGCTGTCGGCAACGAGGCACGGGCGTTCAAGCAGTTGCAGGCAGCCTGTGCCAGCGACAGCGCGGCGTCTGCGCGCGTCGCGCTGATCGACTGGGCCCGGAGCGTACTCGGTGCTGACCGGCCCATGCGGACTACAGACATAGCGCGTCAGTTCGGAGACCCGACACTGACGCAGGCCATTGCAGATCTGGAAGAGGCGCTGTATCGACGCGGAGCCAATCCCTGGCGCGGCACGGACCTGGCCGCCGCTGTCACCGCGCTGCGGCGTCAGCAGCCCGGGGGAAAAAGCGGCAGTCACAGTGCATTCCCCCTCTACCCGGCCGCGAAACCCGCTCGCTGATCAGTCTCCGAGCGACTTCTGCAGGACCTCGAACACATCGGGAGACAAGCCGGGTAACGCGGAGAGCTCGACCAACACGGCGCGCATCTGCTCACCGCGACTCCGGTACTTGCGCCAGCGCGTGAGCGGCTCGAGTATACGCGCCGCCAGCTGCGGATTCAGGGCATTGAGCTGCGTGACCTTGTCTGCCAGCAGGCGGTAGCCTGCGCCGTCTGCCCGGTGGAAGGCGACCGGGTTGCCATTGGCGAACCCGCCGATCAGGGCACGCACCTTGTTGGGATTGTGCAGATCGAACGCCGGGTGCGGCAGGAGCCCCTGCACGCGTTCGAGCGTGTCAGGCACGGGAACCAGGGCCTGCAGCTGCAGCCACTTATTCACCACCAGGGGTTCGTGCTCCCAGTCGCGGTAAAACTGTTGCAGAGCCGCGTCGCTGTGGTCATCGCGACCGTGGAACGCCAGGGATTGCAGGGCGGCAAGCCGATCGGTCATGTTGGTGGCCTCCCGGAACTGGGTGGCGGCCAGTGCCAGGCCCCCAGGGCCGCCCAGCGCGAGGTAATCCAGGCACAGGTTACGCAGGCGGCGCGCGCCTGTCTGCGCCGCATCGGGCGCGTAGGGCGCCGTGCTCTGCAAACGCTGGTAGCAGGCCTGCAGCGCCTCGCTGTGCGTTGTGGCAATGGCAAGACGCACCGCCTGCCGAGCGGCATGGATGGCATCGACATCTGCCCCACCCGCCTCCGCCGCGAGGTCTGCCAGATACGTTTCACCGGGCAGCGTCATCATTTCCGCGACCAGCGCCGGGTCCAGCGCAGGATCGTGCAAGAGCTGCCCGCAGGCCTCCAGATAGCCCGATTCCACGTCGATAGCGTCACCCGCCGTGTAGGCGGCCTGCGCCTGCGCGATCACCCGCAGCGCGTATTGCTGGGCCGCGTCCCAGCGCACGAAGCCATCCGCCTCGCGTTTCATGAGGGCGCGCAGATCGTCACTGGAGTAGGCATACTCCAGGCGCACCGGGGCGGAGAAGCCCCGCAGCAGCGCGGGTACAGGCGCTTCGCTGACCTGTTCGAACACAAAGGTTTGCTCGGGCTGGTTCAGCACCAGCACCCGGTGGGTTTGCACGGCTGAGGCCGGGTCGTCTGTCGCCAGACGAAGCGGCAGGTTACCCGCGCTCCCCAGCAGGCCCAGCGCGACCGGAATCACCATGGGCAACTTCACCGGTTGCCCGGGTGTGGGTGGGCAGGACTGCCGCAGGGTCAGATGAAACTGCTGTGCCACCGGGTCATAGGCACCTGCAGCGGACAGTACCGGTGTGCCGGCCTGTGAATACCAGAGCCGGAACTGCTGCAGGTCGACGCCGGAGGCGTCTTCCATGGCTCGCACAAAATCTTCGCAGGTGACGGCCTGTCCGTCGTGACGCTGAAAATAAAGATCAGACCCGGCGCGGAAGCGCTGCGCTCCCAACAGGGTATGTATCATGCGCACGACCTCCGCTCCCTTCTCGTAGATCGTAGCGGTGTAGAAATTCGAAATCTCGATAAAGGACTCCGGTCGCACCGGATGCGCCAGTGGGCCCGCGTCCTCTGCAAACTGGGTGTTGCGCAAGTCGTTGACCTCGGCCACCCGTTTGACAGTGGGCGATCCCATGTCTGCCGAGAACGTTGCGTCCCGGAAGACCGTAAAACCCTCTTTCAGGCTCAGCTGAAACCAGTCGCGGCAGGTTACCCGGTTCCCCGACCAGTTGTGAAAGTACTCGTGGGCAACAATTGCCTGCACTCTCTGGAATTCGCTGTCCGTGGTCACCTCCGGGCTACACAAAACACAGGAGCTGTTGAAAATGTTCAGCCCCTTGTTTTCCATCGCGCCCATATTGAAGTCGTCGACCGCCACGATATTGAAGATATCCAGATCATACTCACGCCCGTACACCGTCTCGTCCCAGCGCATGGACTCTTTCAGCGAGAGCAAAGCGTGGTCGCATTTATCGAGGTCCTTCTCCTCCACGTAAATATGCAGGGAGACTTCGCGACCGCTCGCGGTGACAAACCGGTCATCGACACTGCGCAGATCGCCGGCCACCAGCGCAAACAGGTAGGCGGGTTTGGGAAAAGGATCGTGCCAGTGGGCCCGGTGGCGACCATTGCCCAGGGCACGCAGGGACAGCGGGTTGCCGTTGCTCAATAACACCGGGTAGCGCGTGGCATCCGCTTCCACCGTCACATCAAACACCGCCATCACATCCGGGCGATCCAGGTACCAGGTGATCTTGCGAAACCCTTCCGCCTCACACTGCGTGCAGAACATGTTGCGCGACTTGTACAGGCCTTCGAGCGCTGTGTTGTTCTGGGGCTGGATACGACACTGCGACTGCAGCCTGAAGGTGTCAGGCACCTGCCGGATGCGCAGGCAAGCATCGTCCAACTCGTAGTCGTCCGGCGACAGTGCGCGATCGTCGATCGCGAGCGACAGCAGTTCCAGTTGCTGGCCCTGCAATTCCAGTGGTTTGCCGCCCGTGACCGCGGGGTTACGCCGTATGTGCAGGCAGGCACTGACCAGCGCGTGATCCTCATGCAGATCAAACGCGAGTTCCGTGCGCTCGATGAAAAAGGCGGGGGGCTGATAGTCACGCAGGTAGATGGCGCCAGGCTGAGCGTCGCGCATGCGAATCCTCAATGTTCCGTAAGGGCGACCTGATAGCCGCCGAATTTACGCAGGTTGATGACACCGGTATCAAACAGCAGGTACTGGCCCTTGATGCCCTGCAGCGTTCCCGAGACTTGGGGCGTCTTGTCGAAGTTGAAGGAGGACACTTTGCCGGGATAGGCCAAAACCGGGTAATCGATCAATGTCTCCTGCGCCTCCAGGGGCGCTATCGCCTGCAGGCCATGAGCGGCCTGCAACTCGGCAATACCCGGGGCGCAGGCTGCCATCAGGCGCTGGCGCTCGGATGCCAGGTCCGCTGGATCGGCAGGGCCTTTCAGCATCGCCTGCCAATTGGTCTTGTCAGCGACGTGCCCCTTGAACAGGCTCTCGACGAGACCCGACTGGAAGCGGCTGGCCACCCGGAAAATCGGCAGCGCCTGCGTGGCTCCCTGGTCCATCCAGCGGGTGGGCACCTGACTGTGCCGCGTGATACCCACCTTGAGACCGGATGTGTTGGCGAGATAGACAATATGATCGATCATGCAGTTGGCCAGTCCCCACTCGGGTTCGCGGCAGGTGCCCTGGTCGTAGTGGCACTTTTCGGGGCTCATGATGCAACTGTCACACTGCGCAAGCCGGCGAAAACACGGATAACAGTAACCCTGGTTGAAGCTCTTGCTGGTCAGGCGGTCGCAGTGGATGCAGTGAATTTCACCGAGGTATTCCAGGGTGAGAGACTTTCCCAGCAAGCCGTTCAGGGGCAGGCGTGACTCGCCCAGTACCAGCGTGTAGGACACAGGCTGGTCCAGTTCGGTACCCATTTTACGCAGGGCGCCGCGCGCCAGCTCCTGTCCCATGTCACTGCCCCTCCTGCGAATCACGCCAGCGCAGGGGCTCGGGATCATCGCAGGTATCGCCGGCTTTGCTGCCCTTGTCGATGTAGCCGATCCGCTGCTCGGGCGGCAGATGCAGCTCCCCCCAGGCAATCAGCGCCTGCATGGCATGAGCGCGCTGCTCCGGCGTAACCGGGCGGCCGTCGGGCCAGCGCCCCAGCTCCACGGAGCGTCGCATGCTCTGGTAGATCTCCGGCGACAGCTGTTTGATGATGTCCTGATAATTCATGACGGCCCTGGCTGCGGCAAAAGCCCTGATTATAACCGTCCGGACGCTCCGCTGTCGCCGCTGCGCCGCGCCAGCAGCGCAAGAAACACGCCAAGCAGCGCGCCCGACAACAGGCCAGCAACGTGCGCGGCGTTGGCGATGGCGCCGAAACCGAGCACCTCAACCACCCCAGCGATGCAGAGCAGCAACCACCCCACCATCAGCAACATGATGGGACGACTGGGTTCGAAACCCCAGGCAGGTTGCAGGCGTGCTCCGCAAAAACTGAAGCCGAGCAGACCATAAACCACACCGGACATGCCGCCGAAGATGGAGGGACCACCAAACAGGTACTGGGACGCATTCGACACCAGCGCGATACAGATGAACAGTCCCAGCATGTGTACCGAGCCCAGGCGCCGCTCGATCCTGGCACCCAACTCCCACAGCCAGAGGCTGTTGAACACGATGTGCAACCAGCCAAAATGCAGGAACGCCGGTGTGAGCAGGCGCCAGTACTCCGCGCCCATCTCACCAAAGCGCAGGCTATCACCGCTGATAACAAACGGGGTGAAGGTGAACAGGGACAGTCGCTGCGCGGAGGCTCCGAGATACACCAGCAGGAACCCTGCCACGCTGAGCAACAGCAGCAGCAGTGTAACCGGTGCCTCGCGCCAGACACCCCGCCCCTGCCGCGACTGGGCATGCGAAGGGGCTGCACGCAGCTCAAGCTGGATGTCACCGGCGCGCCAGGCGGCATACACGGCGCTCGCCGCCTCCACCTGAGATGGGTCTGCCACCTCCAGCACCTGTTCCCCGCCGGCCTCATAGACGCGGCAGCGCACACCTTGTTGCTGCAGGAACACAACCACCGGGCGCAAATCCTCTCCCGCAGGTGCCCGCAGCACGACATACCCCTCGTGCATCAGTTCACCAGCGCCGTATTCCAGCGCAGTTTATCGCGGCAACTGGCATAGAAACTGTGACCCAGCGGATGCAGCAGTGTGAGCCGGTGTGGCTTCTTGGTGACCAGCACGGAATCGCCGGGACGGGCAGTCATGTTGACCTGTCCATCGCAGGTGACGGGCGGATGAATCCGGTTGCGCTCAAGAATATCGAGGCGAATCTCACTGTTTCCGTCCACGACAATGGGCCGACTGCTCAGTGCGTGAGGAAACATCGGGACCAGGACCACCGCGTCCAGTGTGGGGTGCATGATAGGGCCACCCCCGGACAGCGAGTAGGCCGTTGACCCGGTGGGTGTGGAAATGATCAGGCCGTCAGCCCGCTGCCGATACACAAAAACGCCATTGATCGACAGTTCAAACTCGATCATCTGCGCAGATGTTCCCGAGTTGACCACAACGTCATTGAGCGCATCCGCCCGCCCTACCGTCTTGCCGTCGCGCACCACGCGCGCATCGAGCAGAAAGCGGCTCTCGCGGGTGTACTCGCCGGCCAGCACCGCGGGGACCTGCTGGGCAATGTCGTCAGGGCTGATATCGGTCAGAAAGCCAAGGCGCCCGCGATTGACCCCGAGCACCGGTGTTTCATATTTGGCCAGGGTACGCGCCGCGCTCAGCAGGCTGCCATCGCCCCCGACCACGATGACCAGGTCGCTGTCCTCACCGATGGCATCGAGGCTGGCGCGGGGGATGGACTGGTCTGCCACCAGCTCCGCAAGGCGCGACTCCAGCACCAGATCCTTGCCCAGCCCCTGCAGCAGATGCACCAGCTCGTCAAGAACGTCGGTCAGGCCCTCCTGCTGGCTGCGGCCAACCAGCCCAATCCTGTCGAATTTCGTGTGCATGACCACCCCTACCTGCCCTGTGCTACGCGGGCAACATTATAACCACGGAAAATCGGCGCGGGATAACCACGGAAAATCGGCGCAGGCGCGCGGAGACGCCGCTGCCCGCTTTACCGGACTCAGGGCCGGGTGAGCCCCACGTTGTTCTTTTCCAGGACCTGCTCCGCACGATAGCTGGAACGCACGAAAACGCCGGACACCACCTCGAGGAAGCCCTTGTCCAGGCCCCACTGGCGGTATTTCTCGAAATCCTGCGGCGACACATAGCGCTCGATGGGATAGTGATTGGCCGTAGGCTGCAGATACTGCCCGAAGGTCAGGATATCCACCCCGGCTGCGCGCAAATCATCCATCGCCTCGAGGATCTCGGCTTCGGTTTCACCGAGGCCGAGCATGAGGCTGGTTTTCGTCAGCACATCAGGCCGATACTGCTTGGCGTGGGCGAGCACGGCAATGGTCTGCTCATAGCTGGCCCGTGGATCACGCACCGGGTGAGTGAGTCGACGCACCGTTTCGACGTTCTGTGCGAAAACTTCGATACCCGAATCAAGGACCGTCTCCACATCGGCAAGTGCACCCAGAAAGTCGGGAGTCAGGGCCTCCACGGCAGTCTCCGGATTCTCCGACTTCACCGCGCGCACACAGGCGGCGTAGTGCCCGGCGCCTCCGTCCGGCAGATCATCACGGTTCACCGAGGTCAGCACCACGTACTTGAGGCCCATCAGCTGCACGGAGCGGGCGGTGTTCGCGGGCTCCTCAGGGTCGAGCCAGCCACGCGGGTTTCCGGTATTGACCGCGCAAAACCGGCAGGCGCGGGTACACACATCACCCATCAGCATGATGGTGGCGGTGCCGGCACTCCAGCACTCACTCATGTTGGGACACTTGGCTTCTTCACAGACCGTCGCCAGGCGGTGCTCGTGCACGATGGACTTGACGCGATCGTAGGTTGCCCCGCCGCGCACCCGAATCCGCAGCCACTCGGGCTTGGGCAGGCGAGCGCCGGCGGTTGCAGCGGTTTTGATACCGTCCTTGATGGCGGTAATGCCCCGCTCATTGACGAACTTGCCACCGCTGGGCACCTGCACCAGGGGTATCAGTTTGTTATCTGCCATGTTGCTGTCCTGTCGCCTGTGCCTGAGCGGCCGGGCCCTGCCCGCAAGCCAACAATTATAGCCGACTCCTGCATCCCGCGCAGGGCCCCTTGCGAGGGGCAGAGGGAGCAGACGCCTGCATGTGGCCCGAGGTACAATCAGCGCAACGTAGTGCAAAGAGAGCGATTATGGCAACCCTCACATTTTACGGCGCCGCGCAGGAAGTCACGGGCTCCTGTCACCTGCTGGAATCCAAGGCCTGCGGGCGGGTCCTTCTGGATTGCGGCCTGCGCCAGGGCGGCGATGCGGTCGAGCGTATCCACAACGAACGCTTCAGCTTTCGCCCCGACAGTATTGACGCTGTCGTCCTGTCCCACGCCCATCTGGATCACTGCGGGATGTTGCCGCTGCTGGTACACCAGGGTTTCCGCGGGCCGATTCACTGCACCCGCGCCACGGCGGATCTGCTGCCCATCATGTTGCACGACGCCGTCGGCCTCTATCTGCGCGACCTTGAGCGTGAAAACCTGCGGGCCGCGCGACGGGGTCGAAAAACCCGCGAACCGGTGTATGACGAGCAGGATGTCGAGCGGGTTCTCAAACAACTGGAGCCCAGTCGCTACCGCAAACCGTTCAAACTTGGCCAGCATTGCAGCGTTACCCTGCACGATGCCGGACACATTCTCGGTTCAGCGGTCGTGGAAATCGTGCTCACGGAGAATGCCACCGAAAAGCGGCTGGTCTTTTCCGGTGACCTCGGGCGCAAGGGTTCGGTACTGATGAACGACCCCGCCACGCTGGAGAAAGCCGATATCGTGCTCATGGAAAGCACCTATGGCGACCGGGATCATCGCTACGAGGATGATTCCATGGAGGAGTTTGCCCAGATACTTCACGAGACCTGGAACCAGGGTGGCAGCGTGATGATCCCCTCCTTTGCCGTCGGTCGCACGCAGGAAATTCTGTTCCACCTCGGGCGCCTGCACCACGCGGGCCAACTCGACAACTGGCAGGTATTTCTCGACAGCCCAATGGCCATCGAGGTCACCCGGGTCTACGACCGCTGGCTGGACATCATGGACGGGGAGGATATCCGCGAGCTGTCGGACGTACACAAGGAATCATTAGCCGACTTCCTGCCTCGCCTGCAGCTGACCGCCGATACGGAGCAGTCGATGGCCATCAATCGCATCAAGGGTGGCGCGATCATCATTGCCGGCAGCGGCATGTGCACGGGTGGTCGTATCCGTCATCACTTCAAACAGCGTATCTGGGACGATCGCAATACCGTGATATTCGCCGGGTTTCAGGCCCGCGGGACACTCGGCCGCCTACTGGTCGATGGCATGCAGACCGTCAAGCTGTTCGGTGAAGAGTATGCCGTCAAGGCGCGCATAGAGACGCTGGGCTGTTTCTCGGCGCACGCCGGACAGAGCGAGCTGCTGGCCTGGGCCGCGAATTTTGAGGAGTCGGCGCGACTGGTGCTGGTACACGGCGAACCGGACGCCCAGGACGCCCTCGCATCGCTGCTTTGGGAGCGACACCAACGACGGGCAGCGATACCCGCCGAAGGTGACAGTATTGCATTCTGAGGCCTTTCTGATGCTGGCCGCGAGAACCGCGGCCAGTCCAGATTACGCGGCGGTCGTGAAGGGCTCTGCGTAAAACTGGCCGTACCACTTGCGGAACCGCGCAATCGGGCCGTCGCCATCGCAGAGTACCGGTTGCGGACGGAACATCTTGTTTTCCCAGATGGGTTTGTCTTCATCCAGTTGCTTACAGATATCCCGGATGATCGCTGCGTTGACACCACCAGCCTTGACCTCGCCATCCACCAGCGGCTGCGTAAAAGCAAAGCGAACATGTACCGTTTCATCGTCGATGGGTGTCACATTACCCATCAGAAACGTGCTGGCGATACCCTCGAAACGCGTGAAGCCCTGCCCCGGACCGATATTCTTGGAGGTTATGCTGCCTTTCACCATACCCCGGGGCGTTTTCATATCCGCACGCTGCACACCCAGCGAGTAGTGCTGATCATAGGTCAGCTCAGTTTCCGGGAAGGTCGCGGTCTGGTGTACATAACGGAAGTGGGCAGAATCGGCACCATTCTCCGCCATCTCCTGGCAGGCCGTTTTGATAACCCATTCAAAGCGCTGCAGAGGCGCCCATTCAGCGCTGTTGGCCTCTTCAAAGGACTCCACCTCCCACAGGGGTGCAACCCCCTCGGGATGGTACCAGGCGTAGATCACCTGATTGTCCTCTACCACGGGATAGGACTCCAGGCACTGTTTGCCAACAACCTTGGGCGGCATGTTTTTCGCGTACGGGACATCGGTACAGTAACCCGCGGCGTCGAACTTCCAGGCGTGAAAGGGACAGACAATGCTTTCGCCTTCGATGCGCCCGCCCTGCCCACTGCTTTCATTGATGCCGTACCCCAGGTGTGCGCCGAGGTGGGGACAGTACGCATCGAGCAGTACCGCACGGCCCGATTCGGTGCGGAAGAGCACCATTTCACGGCCGAAGTAATTGACCGCGCGAGACTGCCCTACTGCGAGCTCATCGCTGTAGGAGACAACAAACCAGCCGAAGGGTATCGGCATCGGGGGACGTGGTTTCGGCATTGCAAACTCCTTGGCAACCGTGCGGACGCTGCGGCCCGGCTCACTAAAACTCAACAACCGATGATAGACGTTTTTGCCCGCGCGCTTAAACGGCGCGGTGCAAGTGCTTATACCGACTCGCACCCCGGTGGCGCGAAGGCTGGCGAATCGCCCGGAGGAACACGCAGGCTGACCAGTCGGCTTGCCCCGATAACGCGCCCCGGGCTAGTCTTCGCAGCCAGACTCTGAACTTCAGCAGGCTACGCATGCGCACAACCCGGCAGAACTTCCAGACGGCACAGCGGATCCGCCGCTGATGCCTGCATTATCGCTGCGGTCGCTCGCGCGCGCCACGTCGCTGCCCGCGGGCGGGACCGCGGAACCCCTGGAGGATATCCGCGGTATCGCAACCATCACCGGCGTGGGAGAAACCGCCGTGAGCGGGCCCTCAGGCCGCGACCCACGGCAGATGGCACTGGAAGCGGTGGCAGCAGCGATAGCCGATGCCGGCTTACAACCGCAGGACATTGATGGGCTGATGGTGTCCGGACACATCGCAGACCAGATCACGCCAGATGACTTCCACCGCCACTTTGGTACCCTGGGTCCTCTCTGGTTCAGCACCGAGGGCGGCGCTATGATCTGGGCTGCCACCTGCGCGCATGAGGCGGCAATGGCCATGCGCGCCAGGCGGGCCACGCATATCGTCAATGTGTTCGCAGTCGACTGGGCCACGCGCCGGGCCGCGGGCACAGGAACACCGGGAGACTGGCACGCCGGGGAAGACATGAAGGCACACCTTGAAGTGCCTCTGGGCTGGTACCCACAGCCTGTCTATTTCGCCACCTTCGCCCGGCGGTACATGCACGAGTATCAGCTCACCGAGGCACAGCTCGCCGCCATCCCGCTCACCTTTCGCCGCCATGCAAACGGACATCCTGGCGCGGTGATGCGGGATCGCGGCCTGACGCTGGAGGCCTACCTCGCCCGACCACCACTGGCGGGCCCATTACGACGCGAAGACTGCTGCCTGATTTCCGACGGTGCAGCGGCCTGGGTCATGAGTCCCTCGGAGCGCGCGGCGGACATGCCCCGGATTCCGATCCATATCGATGGTGTGGGGCACGGGCGAATCGCCGGTGCGCCCTACATCAGCCAGCAACTGGACCTGACCGCTACCCCGCAGGTTTTCGCGGCACCCTGGGCCTACGCCATGGCGGAAACGGCACCTGCCGAGGTCGACGTTATTGCCGTCTACGACTGTTTTTCCAGCACGGCGCTGATGCAGATTGAGGACCTGGGCTTCTGCCGCAAGGGCGAGGGCGGCAGCTTCGTGCAGGAAGATCGCCTGCACTATGCACGCACGCGGCGACAGGGCGGCATACCCTGCAATACGCACGGCGGGCTGCTGTCCCACGGCTATTTACTCGGTGCCTCCCACGTCGTGGAACTGGTGCGACAGCTGCGTGGTAGCGCCGCCAACCAGGTCACCGATGCGCAACGCGCTGTATATGCAGGATTTACCGCGGACGAAGCGGCCACACTGGTGCTGTCCCGGGGGGGCGCATGAACGGGCCCGATCTCGACCACCCGCTGGCCGGGCCATTCTGGTCGGCTGCAGCCCGGAAGGAGCTGCAGGTCACCTGGTGCGCCGCCTGCGACCGCGCGGTCTGGTACCCGCGTCCACACTGCCCGCACTGCGACGGAAACCTGCACTGGCGCAGGCTGTCCGGTGAAGCGTCGCTGATCAGCTGGTGCGAGGTCGCCGGAGGATTGAACCCGCAGTTCCGCGAAGCCTATACCTGTGCCCTGGTGAGCCCGCTGGAAGCACCGGATATTCGCATCGTCATGCGGGTGACTGAGAACACGACACCCGCCCTGCGCTGCGATATGCCGGGCCGCGTCGACTTCGTCTACCTGCAGCAGACCAACGGGGCACCCTATCTCGCCCCCGCCTTTACGCCCTACGCATAGTGCACCGGGCCGGTTACGCTTTGCGCCGCGGCGCAGTATGATCCGGACACCGGCGATCACTGAGGCTGGAACGCAACCTGAACTATTGACACGCATGGAGTGAACACATGTCCGAACACGTTGTAATGACCGACATTGACGATGGCGTCCTGACCATCACGCTAAACCGTCCGGCCGCAAAAAACGCGGTAAACAAAGCGGTAGCCGAGGGCATAGCCGCCGCTATCGACGAGCTTGAGAGTAATTCGGCGTTGCGCGTGGCGATACTCACCGGTGCAGGTGGCACCTTCTGCTCCGGCATGGACCTGAAAGCCTTCGTCACCGGCGAACTCCCCATCGTTGAAGGACGCGGATTTGCCGGTCTCTGCGAATATACACCCGCCAAGCCCCTGATCGCCGCGATCGAGGGCTATGCGCTGGCCGGCGGCTTCGAGCTGGCGATCAGTTGCGACCTGGTCGTCGCCGCTGATGATTCCAAGTTCGGCATTCCCGAAGTGAAACGCGGACTCGCGGCCGGCGCCGGTGGGCTGGTCAAGCTGCCCAAGCAGATTCCCTCCCGCATTGCCAAGGAACTGGCGCTGACCGGCGATTTCATCTCCGCACATCGCGCATTTGACCTGGGTCTGATCAACGAAGTGGTGCCCGCTGGCAGTGCGCTGGATGCTGCAAAAGCCCTCGCCCGCAAAATCGCCGCCAACGGCCCGCTGGCAGTCGCCCTGAGCAAACAGGTGGTGGACGGCGCCCAGGACTGGAGTAGCGACGAAATGTTCGCCAAACAGCAGGCCATCATTCAACCCATTTTCACCAGTGAGGACGCCATCGAGGGCGCCACCGCGTTCGCGGAGAAGCGCGCGCCACAGTGGAAAGGCCGCTGAACGCGGCACCCCGGAAACCACGATACTTGAGGACTATACCAATGTCAGAAGCATGGATTATCGATGCCTGCCGAACACCACGCGGCATCGGCAAAAAGGGCAAGGGCGCACTCGCCGACCAGCACCCGCAACACCTTGCGGCAACCGTCCTGCGCGCGCTCGCCGAGCGCAATCAACTGAACACCGCCGAAGTCGATGACATTATATTCGGCACCAGCACCCAGCGCGGCCAGCAGGGTGCGGACCTCGCCCGCATGGCAGCTCTGGACGCGGGTTACGACGTTCGCTCCTCCGGTGTGACCCTGGACCGGTTCTGTGGGTCAGGCATCACCTCGGTGAGCATGGCGGCCGCCTCGATCATGTCGGGAATGGAAGACCTGGTGATCGGCGGCGGCTGTGAAATGATGTCGACCTTTGGCAGCGACCCCAATCAGTCACCCTTTATCGACAGCGACAATCTGCGCCTGCGGGAGAAACACCCGCAGCCGCATCAGGGCGTGTGTGCTGACGCCATTGCCACGCTGGAAGGCATCGACCGCCACGCGGTCGACAGCCTCGCCGCGCTGTCTCAGCAGCGCGCGGCACATGCCATCAGCAACGGCCACTTCGAACGCAGCCTGATTCCCGTCTATCGTCTCGACGGCAGCCTGGCGCTGGACCATGAAGAGTTCCCGCGCCCGAATACCACACTGGCAACCCTGTCGGAACTCAAACCCTCCTTTGAAGCGCTGGCAGACTACCCTCTGGACGAGGCCGGCACCACATTCCGCAAGCTGGTCAACCAGGCCTACCCCGACCTGAAGATCAACCACGTGCACCACGCCGGCAACTCCTCCGGTGTTGTAGACGGTGCCGCGGCTATCCTGCTGGCATCTCCCGCCTATGCGCAGGCGCATGGGATGAAGCCCCGGGCCCGCATTGTGGCCATGGCGAACATGGGTGACTCTCCCACGCTCATGCTCAATGCCCCGGTACCGGCCGCGCGCAAGGTACTGGCGAAAGCCGGCCTGCAGCTGTCGGACATCGACCTGTTCGAAATCAACGAAGCGTTTGCCGTGGTTGCGGAAAAGTTTATCCGTGACCTCAAGCTCGATCGGGAGAAGGTGAACGTCAACGGCGGGGCAATGGCACTGGGGCACCCGATTGGCGCTACCGGTTCCATACTGATCGGCACGTTGCTCGACGAACTGGAGCGCCAGGACAAGCAGTTTGGCCTGGTCACCATGTGCGCCGCGGGCGGCATGGCCCCGGCAATTATCATCGAGCGCATCTGAACGCGCGAAAGGCACAAAAAAAGCCACCCGAGGGTGGCTTTTTTTGTAATTGGCGGAGCGGACGGGGCTCGAACCCGCGACCCCCGGCGTGACAGGCCGGTATTCTGACCAACTGAACTACCGCTCCAGAAAGTCCTCGGTTGATGGTGGGTGGTGACGGGATCGAACCGCCGACCCTCTGCTTGTAAGGCAGATGCTCTCCCAGCTGAGCTAACCACCCCCTGACCGAGAACGCGCATTATAGAGATAAAAAAAAGGCTGTCAAACGTTCCGGAATAAAAATCGCGGATTTTTTCCAACGCTGAAAAAACCCGTGTTTGATAGTAATATTTCGCGTTTCCTCAATCCGTTTGCTGCGCGTTATGGCTGCTCTGGTCACGCATGGCAACACAACCCACAGGCTCTGGCTGCATGGACATCTACAAGGAGTTTCACTTCGAGGCGGCGCACCGCTTGCCCAACGTACCGGCAGGCCACAAGTGTGCACGTCTGCATGGCCATTCATTTCAGTTACGCCTGGTGGTGTCTGGTGAGGCCAGCGAGCCCAGTGGCTGGGTCATGGACTTCGGCGACATCAAGAGCGCCTTCAAGCCCATTCTCGAGCAGTTGGACCACTACTACCTGAACGACATACCCGGGCTGGAAAACCCCACCAGCGAGAATATTGCGCGCTGGATATGGAACGCCCTGAAACCCGAGTTACCGGAACTGGCGCAGGTTGAAATCCGGGAAACCTGCACATCAGGTTGCGTCTACCGCGGGCAATAGCGTGTCACCAACGCGTTACATCCCGGTAACATGAAAGTTTTTGGTTGACGTTTGCAAAGACACTATTGCCGAAGGGTTCCGTCGCGGGTCATGCAGATGTTACCCGCGAACACCGCTCCGCGCTGTTCCCGCGCCGGGCCGGGGGTTACCATTGGTAGCACACAAGGAAAAGGTTATGCACATTGGCCGCACTGCCGTCGTGCCCTGCAAGCTTAGCATGGGAACCCAATGCCGAGTATCAGGAATATTCTGTAAGTCATTGTAAATAAAGTTAAATTTAGGTTTGATTGTTTTTTAACCAATCTGTAACATGCCGCCCGACCACTGGGCTGAGGCCGGGATTAAACAAATTACTCACCGAGTTATCCACAGAATCTGTGGAAAAAAGATGAAAAAATGACCCTGTTACCCAACCCTGGAGCAAGACCTCAGTGGATGCCGTGACGTGGATATCGCTGCTGGGCATCTGCCTGCTGGGCGCCATGGCACCGGGACCCAGCCTGGCGGTCATCCTGCGCTGTACCGCGCGCGCTGGCCGCCGTGCCGGCCTCGCTGCGGCGCTGGCACATGCAGCGGCCATCGGCTGCTATGCGGCATTGACCGTGAGCGGCCTCGCCCTGGCGCTGCAGCGCTCGCCAGGCCTGTTCACCGCCGTACAGACCGCCGGCGCAGCATGGCTGCTCTATCTGGGTCTTAGCGGCCTGCGCCAGTGGTCAGCCGGCGCCACGGCGACCCTGCAGGCCACTGCGGCCGCCCCACAGTCGCTGGCACAGTC
Source organism: uncultured Haliea sp. (assembly GCF_963973825.1). Classification (NCBI taxonomy): domain Bacteria; kingdom Pseudomonadati; phylum Pseudomonadota; class Gammaproteobacteria; order Cellvibrionales; family Halieaceae; genus Haliea; species uncultured Haliea sp. Next base: position 167,041 of record NZ_CAXBAE010000002.1, on the reverse strand, counting down.
AGCGTCCGAGGGGTTTCTGGTGGCCCTCCTGAACCCCAAGGTCGGACTCTTCATGGTCGCCCTGTTCAGCCAGTTCCTGCCCGCTAGCCCCGGTATGGCGACGCAGGCCCTGATGACAGCCACGGTTATCGCGACGGACGCAGGTTGGTATTGCCTGGTGGCCTTCTCGGTGAGCCGACCGCGCTGGCTGGCCATTCTTCGCAGCAGAGCCTCCCTGATTGACCGGCTGCTCAACACCCTGCTGGCCGTACTCGGTGCCGCGATGCTACTGCACCTCGCCCGGCAAGCCCTGACAGGCTAATGCAGGGTGGTTTCCGGTTCGCGCACGATGATCGCCTGCAGGCGCTGCCCGAGCATGATGACGTAACCCTCATGGCGCTCGACACCATCAAAGCTGTAGTCGAACCGATACTGGCGCCAGACCCGCCAGCGACGCTGCTCATCGCGGCTCAGGGAGATGCGATTGAGGTGCACAGTCTGGTCGAGCAGCTGGAAATCATCGCGCTTTCCCGCCCTGTCCACAGCGGCGACCGCCAGCTCCCGCACCCTGATCGAGGCCAGAAACCAGGCGCACAGGAGCCCCAGCAGCAGCAATGCAAAGACGTCGCCCAGCGTGAACAGCACCTTTAATGACCCCTGCCGCAGCTGCGCTGCATGTCAACCGTCAAGAAACGCAACCACACGCTGGTTGAAGCGCGTCGGCTGTTCGGCGTGCAACCAGTGCCCACACCCCGCGAGCGCCGTGATTTCCGCATTCGGGAACAGGGCCTCGATGTGCGGGCGATAGGCGTCCTGCACGTAGTCGGACAGCTCGCCGCGAATAAACAGCGTGCGGCCGTCAAAGGGCGCGACGGGCTCCGGTGCGGCAAGCAACGCCGGGTACTGCTCGCGTAACACCCGGTGATTGAAGCGCCACCGGTAAACACCGCCCTCATCGCGCTGCAGGCTAAGCAGCAGGAACTGAATGACCGTGTCTTCTTTCAGGTGTTGCGCCATCACCTTCGCCGCGTCGGCGCGACTGCTGCAACCTGCCTCCGCCACCGCGGCGACGGCGGCGAACACAGCCTGGTGGGAGGGCGGATAGGCTACCGGCGCGATGTCCGCCACGACCAGTGCGTCGACCCGGTAGGGTGAATCCAGCGCCAGTTGCATCGCCACCTTGCCACCGAGGGAATGACCGACAAAGTGTGCCGTTTCAAGGCCCCTGTGGGTCATCCACCGGTCCACGGCCTGCGCCAGATCCGGTAAAGACATACTGTCGGTCCAGCGCGAGCGCCCATGGTTTGGCAGGTCCAGACTGTGCACCCGATAGTGATCCTGCAGCGCCCGGGACACGCCCCCCAGATTGCTGCCCATGCCAAACAAACCGTGCAAAAGCACCACGTCGGGGCCGTCACCCGCCACCGAGTCGAATACTTCAGCTGTCATTATCGCTGCCTCTCCCTCGAGATTTTGCTAGTATGGCCGCACTATAAACGAACTGGAGTCCTTATGCGTTATTTCCGGAGCGCGCGCCGCCTGGGCACTCTACTGCTACTGCTCGCAGGTCTCGTGGCCTGCGGCGGTGCCACGTACAACCCCACTGTATTCCCTTACGAGCTGGATGAGGAGCGCCTCGCCCAGACCAAAGTGAAAACCGTTGTGATCGCCCACGTCAACCTCGGCCCGCCCTCGCGCAGCTACCTTGACAAGGAGGCGCCACGCATCGACGGCATGGTCGCCACCTACCTGAAGGACAACGGCTATAAAGTGATTCCCCAGCGCGAATTCACCCAGCACTGGAACACGGCCGTGCGCGCCTTCGGTGACCCGGTGGACCCAACCACCGGCCGCATGAACATGAACACCTTCGTGCAGATCATGCAAAGCGTGCGCGATCAGCTGCGGGAAAACACCGACGCCGACGCGGTGGTTTTCACCGATCTGCTGGAGTCCGAGGTACCGTTTTCCTCCGGAATCAATCGTGTAGCACGCTGGCACGGTGTCACCCGCAAACCGACATTGCAGGGGCCCGGCAGCGGCGTCTCGACAGAGTTTGACTGGAACCAGGGCGCCTCGGTGGCCTCACTGCAGATCAGCATTTATGACATGGAACTGAAACGCATTTTCGCCAGCGTCGGCGGCCTCGACGTCACCGATGCGATCGACGCGCGCTCGTCGGGCGGCCGCTTCGTACGTCGGCGCAACATCCTGGAAAACGACAACTTCGTCAACGAGGGTATCGCCATCGCCTTGCACCCGTTCATCGTCTCGGATATCTGGCCGGGCAACCCCTAGCAGAGCCCGCAGGCGCGTCCCCGGGTCACCTAGTCTTCGTAGCTGGCCGTCTGCTTCGCCGCCTGGGCCTGGATCCCCGCCATCAGATCCGCCTGACTCAGCATGCCGGCGTTCCAGGTGGCGATGTAATTCAGGCCATCACGCACGCTGTGGTCGCGGCTGTAAAGCAGCATTTCCTTGGTGCCGCGCACCGCCAGCGGTGACTTCGCGGCAATATTGCGGGCGATCTCGGTCACCTCGCGCAGCAGGGTTTCGCGATCCGGGTAGACCCGGTTCACGAAGCCTATCTCGCGAGCCTCTTCTGCGCCCAGATTGCGGCCTGTATAGGCCAGCTCCCGCACAATGCCATCCGCCACCAGTTTCGGCATGCGCTGCAGGGTGCCGACATCCGCGGTCATGCCGATGTCGATCTCGCGAATGGCAAACCAGGCGTCTGCGCTGGCGTAGCGCATGTCGCAGCAACAGACCAGATCCACGCCACCGCCGATACAGGTATTGTGAATCGCCGCCAATACTGGCTTGCGGCAGTTCTCTATCGCGCTCAGGTTATCCTGCATCCGCAGCACGTTGCGCCGGAATTCCTCACCCTGCCGGGCCGGATCGCTGGACTGGCCCTTGAGACCGTTGAACATGGCGAGGTCCAAACCGGCGCAGAAGTGCCTGCCGTTGCCGGCGAGCACCACCGCGCGCACTCCGGGCTCGGCATCCAGCCACTCAAAGCAGAGCTGCAGCTCGGGCCACATGGCCGCATTCATGCTGTTGGCCTTGTCCGGGCGATTGAGGACGACCGTCGCCACCTGTTGTTCGATGCTAACGGCCAGGGTTTCAAACTCGGGTATCGACGTCATACAAGGACTCCTGAGGTAAAACACGCCGCGGCTTACCAGCGGCTGAGAAAATCGGCGGGCTGCAATGCCGGCACGTTCTTGGGATTGCCGTCCCGGGTGCCGAGATAAAGAAAGGCAACGACTTCTTCATCCCTCTCCAGACCCAGCGCCGCGCCAACCAAGGGATCAAAGGCGGCGTCGCCAGTGCGCCAGATACCAGCGTAACCGAGAGCTTCTGCCGCCAGCAGGATGGCGTGGGCAGCGCAGCCCGCGGACAGCCGCTGCTCATAGAAGGGAACCTTGGGGTGCTCCTGCAGGCAGGCAACGACCGCCAGCAGCAGCGGAGCGCGCAGGGGCGCTGCACGGGCCCTCTCTCTCACCGAGGCATCGGCAGCGGGATCCCGGCGCAGCAGGCAGCGCTCCAGCACTTCTCCGAAGTCCTCCCGCCGCTCCCCCTCGATGGCGATGAACCGCCAGGGCCGCAGCCAGGCATGGTCCGGCGCACGCAGCGCCGCCTGCAGAAGCTCGTCAAGCTGCTCCCCGGAGGGGCCGGGCGCTGTCAGCCGCGGCGCCGAATTGCGGGTTTGCAGGTGTTGCAGGATGTCGGGCATGGGATGCGCACACCGGCTGTGGTTGGCAAGGGCCGACATCATACCAGCGCCGCGGGAAAACAGCGAAGCCGAGCCGCCTGTTACACGGTCAGGCCGGTAATTTTTCCACTCTCGGAGGCTGGCATCGGGCTGGCGACATGTTTAGAGTGTCAACTTGGCGTTACCGCAAGACAAACTGCGGTAAAAATCAGGCTTGTTCGCACGTGCCAAAAACACCATAGTTCAACCGCAAGCCAAAAACAGCGCAGCGCACAGAGCACCGGCGCACAATCTGTATACAGCTAGCACTTTATATCAATAACAGGAGCACCGACCATGCGACAACACAGCAACCACCCGTATTCTCCAAGAAAGAGCCCGTTGGCAGCCGGCATTGCTGCTCTGCTGGGCACCGTCGTGACCACCACCTTTGCCGTCGGCGCCTTCGCCCAGGAATCCGCCCCCAACAGACTGCTCGAAGAAGTGATGGTTTTTGCCCAGAAAAAGGAGCAATCGATCCTGGAAGTACCGGTATCGGTAGCTTCCTACAGCAACGAAGCGCTGGATCGTGCGCAGATTCGCGATCTCTCGGAACTGCAGCAAGTGGCGCCCAGTGTCGTCTTCAACAGCTCAACCGGCGCCACCCAATCCATCCTCACCATTCGCGGCATTGGCACCGCGGGTCAGAACTCCGGGCTGGAGCAATCGGTGGGGGTGTTTATCGATAACGTCTACCGAGGCCGTCCCGGTGCGGCCCTCGGCGACTTTGTCGACCTTGAGTCCATCGAGGTGCTGCGCGGCCCACAGGGCACACTGTTTGGACGCAACACATCGGCGGGCGTGATCAGCGTGCGCTCTAAGGCACCCGAACACGAATTTGGCGGCAGCGTCTCCGTCGGTGTTGGTGATTTCGGCGCCAAGCAACTGCGCGGCTCCGTCACCGGCCCCATCAACGACAGTCTGGCATGGCGCCTGGCCGGCACCTGGCAGGAGCGCGATGGCTATATCGACGATGCCTTCAGTGGTGAAGAATGGAACGACAGGGACCGATATTCCGTACGCGGGCAACTGCTGTGGGACGTAACCCCCAATACCACCGTGCGCTTTATTGCAGATTACACCGAAACCGACGAACGCTGCTGCGTGCCTGTGGGCCTGTTTGACGCGGATTCTGCGCTGCTGATAGTCGGTAGCGAGGGCGGCCTGGGCGCCTTGAGCCCGCTGTTCTCCAACTTCCGCATTGGCGTCCCCTTGCAGGAAGGTGTGCCCGGCTCAACATCCCCACAGGAAGTGATATTCAGCGGCCAGTTCCCGGACCCGGACGATTTCGAGGGCACCAGGACGACCGCCGCGGGTGCGGATGACAGCTTCGAGGATGGCGGCTTTTCCATCGAGGTGAACAGTGCACTGAATGACCGGCTTGATTTGACCGTCATCGGTGCCTATCGCTTCTTCGACACCCAGCCATTCGGCGATATCGACATGCGCACGGCGGATATCTGGCGCGGGGGTCGCGGGCAGGACATTGATGAAATCTCGCTGGAGATCCGCTTGTCCGGCAGCACGGACACCGTCGACTGGACGGTCGGTGGCTTCTACTTCGACCAGGACATCAAGGGCAATGGGCGGTTTGAATGGGGCACTGACGGATCGGCTTATCTGTCCCAGGTCGGTTTGGCCAGGATCTTGACAGACCCTGAAATCATTGCTGCAGGTGGCGCAATCAGCGACTTGCTGGGGTCGGGCCTGCTGGATATCGGCAACGATGCCCCCGGTGGCGCCGCCAACCCGCTCAACTGGTTCCCAACCGCGGCCCTAGCAGGGACTGGCGCTACGGAAACGGTGGATTACAACTCCGAAAGCATTGCCATATTCGGCCAGGTCACCTTCAATCTTAGCGATCAATTGGCCTGGACCATCGGGGCGCGTTACACCGACGAGGACAAGAGAGCGTCCTACCTGACGACTGCCGATGATCCCTTCTCTGCCCGGGATCTGCGCGTGACATCTCTGACTGGAAACGATGGCCTGTTCTGGGCACTGCGCCCGCTGCAGGTGCACTTGGCCTCTGATCCCGCCTCTGACTCCTTCAGTGACGATGACCTGTCGTTCGCCACCAGCGTTAATTATGAACTCAGCAGCGACCTCTCCGTATTTGCCCGCTTTGCCCAGGGGTACAAGTCCGGCGGCCTCAATCTGAACGGCACCATTGGCCAGGAGCCTGGCGACCCGACACCAACCTTTGCCAACAACCAGTTCGGGTCCGAAACCAGTGACTCCTACGAAGTCGGCGTCAAATCATTCCTGTTGGGCCGCAGTCTGCAATTGAACGCAACGGTGTTTTACCAGGAGACGGAAGACTTCCAGACCAACTCCTTTGACGGCGTAGGCTTCACCTTGCGCAATGCCGGGCAGATTGATGGCCTGGGCCTGGAGGTCGACTACAGCTGGATGCCGGATGACCACTGGATCATCAGTGGCGGCCTCGTCGTACAGGACATTGAGTACGACGAATTCACCAACGCCTCCAGCACCATTGCCCAGCAGGAAGCAGCGGGATTGCGCGCAAGAGCCCTGGGCATCGTTCCGGACCAGGACCTGACCGGAGAGACCCCCAACTTCGTTTCTGACACCACCTGGTCCAACACGGTGGCCTACACCCGGCCAATCAACAATGCCATCGCCTTCGACATTGCGACCAGCTGGCGCTACCGCTCCAGCTTCAATACGGCGCAGGATGCCGATCCGTTGGCGAGGCAGAAAAGCATCTGGACTGTCAATGCAACCGTGGGACTCACCGCTGTAGATGGCAGCTGGCGTTTTGAGGTGTGGGGCAAAAACCTGACCGATGAAACAGTGCTCAACATTGGTTTCGACACCCCTTTGCAGACAGGTTCTTTTAGCGGCTTTGTTGAACCCCCGCGCATGTATGGTGCAACTGCCACCTACAACTTCTGAACCGACACTCCCCGAGGGCCACCTCGGGGAGCCCGCTTTGCCCCATCAGCGCCGACAGCGGCTTCCTGTGAGGCTGTCAGCCGCGTGGCGTTGACTCTCCCTGACTGTTGGCACTCGACCGTGATCCCGGCTGCATATCCGCGTAGGGGTTAGGCAGGTCCAGGTCAATCCGGTAACCACCCACCTGCATATCACGTTCGCCGATGCTGACATCGGCATCTCCCAGCACGCCGAAATCGAAGCGGTAGGTCGGCGCGACCGTGCCGGCGATCATGGCGTCGTCATAGTCCTGCTGGCGCTCGCGAACGAACTCATTGGCGCGTTCCCAGGCCCGCCAGGGGCCGCTGCCGTGGCGCGACTGCAGCATACGTGCGGTGACTGCGGGACTCAGCAGGGTAGCGGAGGCGTTGTTGCCGCCGAAGCCCTTGGAATTGATGATGGCGTAGGACTGCCGGGCAGGGTCGACCTCCCGATGGCGCAGAGTGAACGCCAGGCCGTCCTGACAGACATCCTCCGCCAGTGTCTCAATGGTGTTGATGGCGGGGATAATACCGTCCGCCCAGATGCCCAGCGTAGCGTTGACCTGGTCGCCGGACGCAGACCCCAGGGAGTGCCCCAGATAGGATTTCAGCGCGGCTACCGGCCAGCCCTCGATGCCGAAGGCCCGTGCCGTCGCCGACAGTATCCGGGACTCGGTCACCCGGTTCTGTGGGGTGCCGGTGCCGTGAGCCTGCACCAGGCCGCCCTCGCGTAGCGCCTGCTCGCCAAGCATGGCGCGCACCGCCGCCACCGCCTTGGCCATGGTGATGTAGTTGCCCACACCCGGGCCGGAAATGGACTTCTTGTAGCCATCGGCGTTGACGAACACATCAGTGGCAGCGCCGTACACGGTAGCCCCCAGTTCCAGCGCCAGAGCATCATCAAACAACACCACCATCTGCGCCGACTCGGCAATGGTAAAGCCGCAGTTCTCGGCGAACGGGCGACAGGCGCGACGGTGGTCGGCGGTGGTTGACCCGTCCAACTCCCGCAGCCCCTTGTCCGTGGCCAGTGCGCCCATGGCGGCATAGCCATCCATCACCTCGGGGTTCACCGGCGCTTCAGCAGACCCGATAAATGCCACCCGTGCTCGGCCGCTGCGGATGTCCTCGATGCCCTGGCGAAGATTGTAGAGAAACGAGGCACAGGCCCCCAGGGTTGCGCCGGTCGCGCCCATGCTGCCCAGGACGTAAGCATTGACAAAATCCGCCGGCATTTCGGCGAGGGACAGTGGACAGAACTTGGACGTGACACGCTGCCCGTTGTGCCGCGCACGCAGCATTCCCCCTGCCCCCGCGCCATCGAGTTGCCCCATGGCGCTGCCCGCATAGACGCTGATCTGGTCGGCAGGCACGCGCTGCTGGATCTGTTCCCAGGGAATCCCGATGCTCTGCAGCGCGTCGGACGCCGCGTAGATCATCATTTGCAGGCCGCGAGGGTGATTCCGCGAGGCGTACAGGGTCCCGGGATCGAACCCGGTGGGCAGTTGTCCCGCGGCCTTGACTTCAAAATCACGCACCGTGGGCAACAGGACGTCCAACGGTTCAGGCATGGTGACATCGACCTCGTCGCTGCTCACTGGCACAATCTGCCAGCCTGGTGGCAACACGGCCGGAAGCTGTTGCCGACGCAGCCTGAGCACCAGGGGGCCGCTGCCGGCTCGCGCCGTGAGTCGCTGGTTCCAACCCACCGCATCCGGGTCGAAATGCTGCGGCTCCACGCGACGGATCAGCGTGTGGGCCAGCAGGTACTCCTCCGATGCCGCTGCTGCATCCACTCCCATCAACCGGGCGAGCGCGGAGAACGTGCGAGTTCGTGTCACCGCCGGCAGGACATCGTGCACCAGCCGACGATAGGCATGGTGCGACGACGCACGCCCTGCGCCGTTGATACCGCCAAACCCGACAATCACCGGCAAACGCGCCTGCCCCATACCACTCTCCTCTGTAGATAGCCTGTACCTCAGCGGCGCAGTGTAGGTGCCGCTCCCCCGGGATAAATATGTTTATTCCGCCAAGTATCGTGGTATTTTGGCCACACGATAAGGAAGCCCACACCATGTACACCGTAGCCGCCCTGCTCTACCCCGATGCCCTTGCCACCAGTGTCACGCTCCCCATGGAGATCTTTGCTGCCGCCGCGCAAACAGCGCGCAGCCAGGATCGCCGCGCCCCGGGCGTGATCTACCAGCTCGCGGCAGAGCGGGCCGGGCCGGTGACCCTGACTAACGGCCTGACCCTGCACGGGCAACTGTCACAGTGGCACCTGCCCGCGCTGGACCTGTTGATTCTCCCGGCTATCTGGCGCACACCGCAGCCCACGATCCGGGCCTGTGCCCCCTGGATGGATACCTTGCGATCGATTGCGGCATCGGGCACACGCATCTGCAGCGTCGGGACGGCGAGCAGCCTGCTGGCAGAGGCCGGCCTGCTCGACGGACGGCCCGCCACCACACACTGGAACTATTTCGAGCGCTTTGCCCGGCGCTACCCGCGGGTCGCACTGAAAACCCGGCACCTGATCACGCAGAGCGACAACATTTATTGCGTAGGCAGTGTCAATTCTATCGCCGACCTGTGTGTGCACCTGGTAGAAGGCTGGTTCGGCAGCCGCATCGCGCGCGCCGTCGAACACCAGTTTTCTCCCGAAATACGCCAGCCTTTCCAGGCTGCCGCATGGCAGGATGCGCCGCGGGGACGCCACCATGATGAAACCGTATTGCTGGCGCAACAGTGGTTGCGCGACCGCATGCCGGGGCCCCTGTCGCTGCAGGACATGGCACCCGCACTGGGCGTCAGTCCACGCACCCTGCACCGTCGCTTCCGACAGGCGACCGGCATGAGCCCGCAGGCCTACCTGAATGCACTGCGCATGAACGCTGCTCGCGACCTGCTGCGCCGCAGCAACCTCAGCATTGCGGAAATTGCCTGGCAACTGGGGCTGCAGGATGCCAGCTATTTTTCCCAGCGCTTCCGGCGCAGTAACGGTGTTACTCCGGGTCAATACCGCGAAGCCGTGCGCGGCAAGCTGTTCGATCCGCCCGAGCAGTCACAGGCCGCGCCGCTTCGGGGCCGGCCGCATCCTTGAGTCCAGTCTCCGTCTGTGGCCTAATGTGCGCCCGCTTTACCGAGGGTCCGCAGGCCTGCGGGCAACACCACCGCCGTAACCAGCAGTCGGGAATATCATCATGAGCAAAGAATCAGTCGTCATCGTCAACGGTGCCCGCACCCCCATGGGTGGTTTGCAGGGGAGCCTTGCGTCACTCACCGCAGCACAGCTCGGCAGCACCGCGATCGCGGCAGCCCTGGAACGTAGCGGTGTCGCAGCAGCTGATATCGACGAGATCTTCATGGGCTGTGTGCTGCCTGGCGGCCTCAAGCAGGGCCCCGCGCGCCAGGCTGCACGGGGTGCCGGCATTCCGGACGGTGCAGGCGCCGTTACCCTGAACAAGCTCTGCGGCAGCGGCATGCAGGCTACGATTTTTGGGTTTGACAGCATCGCGGCGGGCACCAACCAGACGGTCGTTTGCGGCGGCATGGAGAGCATGAGCAACGCACCCCACCTGATTCCGGGCGCGCGCGGCGGTGTGCGCACAGGCCACGCGAAACTGCTGGACCACATGTTTGTCGATGGCCTTGAAGATGCCGACACGGGACGCGCCATGGGCAGTTTTGCCCAGGAGACCGCCAATCAGCGCGGGCTGACTCGGGAGCAAATGGACGCTTTTGCCGTGGAATCTCTGACCCGGGCCAAGCGCGCAATTGAGGACGGCTCGCTGCAGGCGGAAACCGCGCCGGTTACTGTATCCAGCCGCCAGGGCGACACCGTGGTCAGTGATGACGAACAGCCACACAAGGCAGCCGTCGAGAAAATCCCTAATTTGCGTCCGGCCTTCGCCGCCGATGGCACGATTACCGCAGCCAACAGCAGCTCGATTTCGGATGGGGCCAGCGCCCTGATCTTGATGAACGAGCGCACCGCAGAGGCCCGGGGCCTGCAGCCGATGGCGCGCATCGTGGCGCATTCACGCCACAGCCAGCACCCCTCAGAGTTCACCATCGCGCCGATTGGCGCCGTGGAAAAGCTGCTGGCGAAAACCGGCTGGCAGATTGACGATATCGACCTGTTCGAAATCAACGAGGCCTTCGCCATGGTCACTATGCTGGCCATCCAGGACCTCGGCCTGGATCACGCCAGGGTCAACATCCACGGCGGCGCCTGCGCGCAGGGCCACCCCATCGGGTCGACCGGCTCGCGTATCATCGTCAGCCTGATGTACGCCTTGCGTAAACTGGGCAAACAGCGCGGTGTTGCTGCACTGTGCATCGGGGGTGGCGAGGCCACCGCCGTTGCCATCGAAATGATCTGACACCGATCCGGCGGGATCGCCCGCCGCTTCCAGAGGCACAGCATGGCACTCAGTAGCATTCCGGACATCCTCGACGACATCCGCGCCGGCAAGATGGTTATCCTGATGGATGACGAGGACCGCGAAAACGAAGGCGATCTCATTGTTGCCGCTGAGGCGGTGACACCGGAGATCATCACGTTCTTTTCCAGTGAGGCCTGCGGTCTGATTTGCATGCCTATCACCGAAGAGCGCGCACGCCGGCTGCAACTACCCCTGATGGTGCGCGACAACCGCTCCCAGCACGAGACCAATTTCACGGTGTCCATTGATGCCGCAGAAAAGCTGGGGCCCGGCATCAGCTCCGTACAGCGTGCGCACACGGTCCGCAAGGCGGTTGCCGCTGACGCCAGGCCGTCTGACATCATTCAGCCCGGGCATATATTCCCGCTGGTCGCCAAGCCCGGCGGTGTGCTGCGCCGCGCCGGTCATACCGAGGCGGGTGTGGACCTGGCGCGCATGGCCGGCTTCGAGCCCGCATCGCTCATCGTGGAAATCATGAACGAGGACGGCACCATGGCGCGGCGCCCGCAGCTGGAGGTCTTCGCCGAGCGCCACGGGCTGCGCATGGGCACCATCGCCGACCTTATCGAGTATCGCTCCCTGCACGAGCAATCGGTTGAGCTGCGGGACACCAAAACAGTCAACACCGAGTTCGGTGAGTTCACGCTCTACACCTTCAGCGACCTCATTGACGACACGCTACACTTCGCCCTGACTCGCGGCGAACTGCGGGAGGACACGGCGGCACTGGTGCGCGTGCAAACCGTTAACCTGCTGCGCGACGTCGTCGGCACGCTGATCGGTGATGCGGTACCGGGCTGGTCATCGCGTCGGGCACTTGAGCGTATCGCCAGCGAGAATCTCGGCGCACTGGTATTGATCGGTCAGCCGGTTGCCTCCGCCCAGGCACTTGCCGACGTGATCCAGTATCCAAACGCACCCACGGTCACCAACAGCAAAAACGGTGGCATCGGCAATTACCGGGTCATCGGCACTGGCGCCCAGATTCTGAAACGTATCGGCGTGGGGAAAATGCGCCTGATGTCAGCCCCCATCCGCTTCAATGCGCTGTCGGGGTTCAGCCTGGAGGTCACAGAGTTCGTGCAGCCCTGAGTCGCGGCCAGGCCTAATTGAATCTCGGTGGACGTTTCTCGAAGAATGCAGTCAGCGCCTCCAGGTTATCGGCTGACCCGGCTTGACGGGCCATCGCCGCCTGCTCGGCCACGAAGGCTGCCTCAATGGCCGGCTCGTGGTGCAGGCGCAGGGTGCGTTTGATTTCGCGGAGGGAGCTGACCGGCCACTGCGCAATCGCCGCGGCCCGTTGCAAAGCGTGGTCAAGCACATCCTCGTCTGGCAGCACCGCAGCGACAACGCCCAGCTGCAGGGCGCGGGCCGCGTCAATCCATTCTGCGGTGTAAAACAGCTCTGCGGCGCGCTGCGCACCGATATTGGCCTGCAGCATATAACTGCTCGCCCACTCCGGGACCAGGCCCAGCGCAGCAAACGGCAGTCGCATGCGAAAACTCGCTCCGGCATAAACGACGTCGGCATGGAACAGTACCGTAGCCCCGCCTCCGACCGCGACGCCCCGGGGAGCCGCCACCAGTGGCTTGTCGAAGCTGGCCACGGCCCGAGCGGCGCTCTCGAAGGGGTGTGGCGTATCCGCCTCGCTACCGCCAAAGCTGGCCAGGTCAACACCCGCACTGAAACTGTCGCCGGCACCGGCAAGCACCACACAGGCCACGCCATCATCCTCTGAGGCCGCCGTGAACGCCTCACGCAGCGCAATCCACAGTGGGTCGTTGATGGCATTTTTCTTGGCAGGGCGATTGAGCGTCAACAGGCGCACCCGGCCCCGCTGTTCCTGCAACAGGACATCACTACCCATGGCCTCAGGCCTCACTGTGGAATACAACAAAATCGTCAACCGCTGCGCGCTCGGTGATACAGCGATTGGCGGCGGCCTCCGGGTCCGGATAGCCGAAGGAGATACCGAACATGAGCTTGTGCGCCGGATCGACCTGCAACGCCGTGCGCAGCTGCTCAGCCTGAAAGCCGAGCGCCGTTTGCGGGCAGGAACCCAAACCCTGTGCGGTCATGCTCAACATCAGGGTCTGCGCAAACATCCCGAGATCGCAGGCCTCGCGCAGGCCAAACGGTTCTGGCAGGAACAGGAAGGCAACGTGCGGCGCATCAAAGAAAGTAAAGTTGCGCATGAAAGCCTCCTGCCGACGCGCCTTGTCCTCCCGTGCAATGCCCATGGCATCATACAGCGCCTGCGCTGCAGCGTACTGGCGTGTTTTGTACTCGCCCTCGTAGACGCCATCATAGGGGAAGTCCATGCTGATACGCCCCGCCATGAACTCGGCAGGCAGCAGTGCCCGCAGCGTCTCCAGTTTTGGACCCGACGCCACGTGCACGATCCAGGGTTGCGTGTTGCAGTTGCTCGGCGCACAGGCGGCATCGGCAAAAATCTGGCGCAACGCCGGCTCAGGCACGGGCTTGGGCAGAAAAGCGCGCAGGGAGCGGCGCTGGCGCACCAGGGTGCTGAAGGTGGATGCGTGATCTGACATACAAAGGCCTCGGGCTAATCGGTTAAAGCGCGTCATTATGCGCAGCAAAAGGCCACCGAACCAGTCGGGCGGCCCATCGCGCCATCACTCACCGCGAAAATGCGCCGGGCGTTTTTCCTTGAAAGCCCGCATTCCCTCTTTCGCATCGGCGGAAGCAAACACGGGGCCGGCCAGGGCATCCGAGGCGCGCATGGCATCGTCTTCGGACATGCACTCCTGATGCTCGCGCAGGGAACGCGTGACGGCGGCAACGGCCAGCGGTGCATTGGCGCAGATTCTGGCCGCATAATCACGGGCTGCCGCCAGCGTGGTGCCCGGCGCAACCAGCTTGTTCACGAGGCCCCACTCCAACGCCTGCCGGGCACTGATGTGCTCACCGCAGAGCAGCATTTCAGCCGCCAGGCAGTAGGGAATCTGACGGCGCAGGCGCACGGTTGAACCGGCCATTGGATACAAGCCCCGTGCCACCTCGGTGACACCGAATACGGCGTCTTCTGCCGCCACCCGAATATCGGTACCCTGCAGGATTTCGGTACCTCCCGCCAGCGCATAGCCCTCTACAGCGAGTATCAGCGGCTTTGCCGGGCGGTTGTCGCGCAACAGGGCCTGCCAGTGCAGGTTGGGTACGTCGGCCATCAACGCCATAAACTCATCACTGGCGCCCTGGTCACCCTCGGCCCCGGCTTTCAGGTCCATACCCGCGCAGAACGTATCGCCAGCCGCGGTGAGAATCGCGCAGCGCAATGCGGGGTCCTCGTCCAGCAGGCGCCAGGCCCGGTAAAGGCCCAGCAGCATGGCCGGATTGAAGGCATTCTTGGCCTCGGGACGATTCAGGGTCACGATAAGCACACCGCCATCCTGCTGCACCCGGCAGCTTGAAGTGCTGATAGCCAGTTCTTGCACGGTTATTCTCCTTGGTCTGTGGCCAGTTTGGCTAATTGACGCGATGCTCACCGGAGAGCGCAATCTCCAGCGCCTTTGGATAGGCCGGCTTGCCGCTGGGCGCGCGCGGCACTTCCGCGACCACATGGACTTCCCGCGGCACCTTGTAGCCGGCCACATGCTTGCGGGCCTCCTCCTGCAGCGAAGACAGGCTCAGTGCGTGCCCGTCGCGCAACGCCACCACCGCCGTGACCTTGCTCCCCAACCGCTCGTCGGGTGTGCCGACCACCAGACAGTCAAACACGGCAGGATGGTTTTTCAATGCCTGCTCAACCTCTTCCGGGAACACCTTCTCGCCCCCGGTGTTGATGCAATTGGAGCCGCGACCGTACACGGTGATGGTATTGTCCGGTTCCAGGCGCGCCTCATCCCCGGTCAGCAACCACAGCGTGCCATTGACCGGGACGAACGTTGCGGCGGTCTTTACCGGGTCGTTGTAATACCCGACCGGAATGTGACCGCTGCGAGAAAAGATACCCTTCTCGCCCGGCGTGACTTCACGATAGGTTCCGTCCTCGGCCCGGGCGAGCACCGACATGAACTCGCTGCGCGCCACATTCACCAACCCCTCTCCGGGTTTGCCACCGCCATCGGCCCCCATTGCCCCCGACTCCGACGAACCGAAACTGTTCATAACCATGATGTTCGGCAACAGCTCGCGAAATGCCGTCTGCTTGCTGGCGGAGAACACAGCACCACCCGACCCCACGGCAAACACGGAACTGAGGTCCCAGCGCCCCGGGTTCGCCTGCAAGGCATCCAGCAAGGGTACAGCCATGGCATCCCCGACGATGGTCAACGAATTCACCCGCTCGCGCTCGACAATATCCCAGACCTCCTCGGCTACCAGGTGATGCGCCGGATTCAGCACCAGCGCGTTGCCCGACAGCAGCTGGATGCAGGCGTACCACCAGCAGGCGCCATGCATCAGCGGTGCCAGGGCTATACCGACAATGGCAAAGTCGCCGATGCGATCAGCGATCTGTTCGGGCTGGGTAATGACGCCATCGGGGTGAAAGTAACCGCCGCCACCCATCGCTGCATAGAACACGTGCTTGTGTGGCCACATGACGCCCTTGGGCATCCCTGTGGTGCCACCGGTGTAGAGAATGAACAGATCGTCGTCCGCGCGTTCGGGGAAATCCCGCTCAGCGCTCTGGCCGGTCAGCGCCTGTTCATAGGCCGTGCTGCCAATGGCATCGGTGTCGGCGCCGCTGCTGTCGTCCACGTAGACAAACGTCTTCAAAGCCGGCGCCGTCTCACGCACGGCCGCGATGTGCGGCGCAAACTCGCGATGATGGATACAGGCCACCAGATCGGCGTTGCTGAGGATATAGGCCAGTTCCTCTTCGACGTAGCGGTAGTTGATATTGATCGGCACGGCGCGCAGTTTGAAGCAGGCGAGCATGCCCTCCAGGTATTCGTTACAGTTATACAGGTACAAGCCGACATGCTGGCCGGCCTGTACACCCTGGCCGGCGAGGAAATGCGCGAGGCGGTTGGCGCGCTGTTCAAGCTGCAGGTAGGTGGAGCGCTGCTGACCGCAGGTCAGCGCGGTGCGGTCCGGAACCCGGTCCGCCACCAGTTCAAACAGGTCGGCGATATTGAAATGACGGGGCATGCTGTGTCTCCGCTATTATTCGGTTGTTGTCCACCGTCCGTGAACACCCGCTGAGTATTCTACAGTGGTGGCGCCAGCTCAATGACCCAGCGGCAACTGTGAGTGACATTCTTGCTCCGGGGTGCCATCGGGGTCTGGGGTTTCCCTGCTTATACCAGCCACGCTGTCTCGCGATGCTGCACTGTGCCTGCGACAGATTCGCCCTTACTATGGGCGGAGAAGATGTCTTTCACTGCGAGGAGAACACCGCATGACTATTGCTGCCATTGGCTACCTGAGAATCGCCGCCACCGATACGGACGCCTGGATGGCTTTCGGTACGGGCGTGCTGGGCCTCATGGACGCGGCGCGCGAGGACGCGGCCGGCGCTCGTTTCCTGCGCATGGACAACCACCCGTTCCGCTTCATGATCGAACCCGCCAGCAAGGATGGCCTGATCGCCGCGGGCCTCGAATGCCGCGGCCGCAGCGAGTGGCTGGCAGTGTGCGAACGCCTTGGCAGCGCCGGACACACACTGCAGGCAGGCCCCGCCGATGAGGCAGCACGGCGCTGCGTGACCGAGTACGTTACCGTGGAAGACCCCTGCGGCAATACCCTCGAGCTCTACTATGGTCGTCGCCTGGACTATGCGCCGCTGATTTCCCCCACGGGGGTCAAGCAGTTCATCACCGGCGACGAGTACACCGGCGATATGGGTTTTGGACATGCCGTGCTGCCGACCCCCGACCTGGAGGCGGCGGCCAACTTCTACACGGAGCTACTCGGCCTGGGCGTCAGCGACACCCTGTATCCACCGCTGCCGGAGGGCGCTCCCGAGACCACCATCCTGTTCCTGCACGCTGACAACCCGCGGCAGCATTCGCTCGCGCTGTACAACCATCCTTATACAGGCGGCGTTGTACACATCATGGTCGAGGTGAGCAGCCTGGACGAGGTCGGGCGCGCGATGGATCGGGCAAAGACCGGCGGACACCCCATCCTCGCCAGCCTGGGCCGCCACGTGAACGACAACATGTGCTCGTTCTACGTGGTCGCCCCCGGCGGTATCGCAGTGGAATATGGCTACGACGGCCTGCTGGTCGACTGGGAGACCTACACGCCGACGGTCAGCACAGAAGGCGATTACTGGGGCCACGAGTACAACTTCCCGGGCTGATCCTCAGGGCACTTCCACCGTCACCGGTATCCACCGGTCGATGATGTATTCCAGGGTGCCGTTCGCGCGCATGGTCGCCAGCGCGCGATTCAACTCCGCGGCCAGGGCCGGTGCATCGCTGCGCACGGCCCAGGCCAGCTGTTCTTCCGTCAGAAAGTGGTACTGGCTGATCAGATCAGGGTAATCGTCAGAGGTGGCCAGCAGCCAGCTGGTCGGTGCGTCATGTACAAAGAGGTCAATCGACCCCGCGCGCAGGGCGGCGAGGCCCGCTGCCACATCCTTGAAGGGCGTAATCTGTGCCGCAGTCAGCTCGGCGCGCGCCCAGTCCTCACCGGTGGTCGCGGCCTCCACACCCACCCGGGTGTCCTCACGGAAAACCGACCATGGCTGGCCGAAACGGGCAACGCTGTCGATGCGCATGATGGCCATCTGACCGGCTTGCAGATACGGGTCGAGGAACGTCACCTGCTGTGCGCGCTCGGGGGTATAGCTCATCCCGGACATGATGATGTCTATGCGCCCCGCTTGCAGCGCCTCCAGCAAAGCGTCAAAAGGCATCGCCAGCAGTTGCGCCGGGCGGCCGATGATCTCACCCAGAGCCCTCGCGCTGTCCGCTTCCACGCCGACGATGCGTTCGCCATCGTAGTAGGCGAGGGGCGGCCGGTCCGGCGCCACACCCACGCGCAGTGGATCGGCGTATGCGGCTGCGCCGCAGAGCGCCAGGGAGCAGAGGAGCATCAGCAGTCTTTTCATTGCGGGCCTCACAAGGGTCATCATCAACAGGGCCGGATTCATCCGGACACCGAGGGTAGGGTCAGAGAACGGTAGCTCGCCAGGGCACCCAGGGCGATCAACAGTGCAAGCACGGCTGCAGTGCCAAAGGCGGCATCAACAAGACCGAGCCCGGCACCCGCAAACAACAGCACCCCGATGGCGGTATTGCTGACCGCAGTGTACTGGGCCCGGTTTTCACCGGAAGCCATATCCACAAGGTAGGTCTTGCGCCCTACCCTCGCGCCCTGGTGCGCGACCGCTGCCGTGAAGACCAGGACAGCACCGGTCACACCGTGGCCCAGGGCTGCAGGGTAGACTGCTTGCAGTGCCACTGCCACGGCCACCACGGCAGTGGACAACGCGGCTGCCGCCGCCATGACGTAATGCGCCGCGCTATCTGCCCAGCGCCCCCAGAACGCGGCAGACAACAGGCCCGCCGCCCCCTCCGCCAGCAACAAGGCCGCAAAACTGAGCAGCTGGGCGTCCGCCGCCTGCTGCAACAACACAACAAGATAGGGAATGGCAAAGGCCGTACCAATCAGCAGCGCCCTGGCGACCACAAAACGACGGAACTGTTTGTCCGTGCGCAGCAGGCCAAGGCTGCGCAGCGCCTCCGTAAAGGCATTGCCACCTCCCTCCGTAGCACCCGGCACCTCGGGCACTGCGGCAAAGACAGCAGCGGCAACAAACCAGAGCCCTGCTGCGAGCGCAAGAACAAGCGCGAACACACCGGCACCGGCATCGCCGCTGCGTCCGCTCAGATCGGGAAACAGCATCAGGACAATTGCGACCAGCAGGGTGACTGCCCCGGCCGCGGAGGCGGCCAGGCCGGTCAACCGCCCGCGCCGGGCCTTGGACACCGTTTTGCCCAGGACATCTTTGGCCGCTACCGAACATACGCCCCGCGCCAGGCTGAAGCAGGCCAGGCAGGCGATAATCGCCCATCCCAGCGCCAGGCTCTGCAACAAAAGCACCGCCGCCACCATGCCGCACAGCGCCATCCCCTGCACGACACTACCGAATACCCAGAAATATTTGCGCAGGGCGTGCTCACGAACCCACTGCGCCACGAAGAGCTGCGGCAGCAGGGAGAGCGACTCGCGTACCGGCACCAGAAGTGCCACAAAGGCCGCCGGTGCACCCAGTGCCGACAACATCCAGGCCAGCACCAGCCGGCTGCTGGTCAGGGCATCGCCCACCTTGGTCAGGGTCTGTGCCAACCACTGCAGCAGAAACGCCCGGGGCTGCTCATTGCAGGCGGCATCGGGAATGTCGCGACAAACGCGGGCGTCCTCATCCTCGACCAGCAAGCTGTACACCCTGTCGGGCAAGCTGTTGGCAGTGCTGCGATTCACGCGTCAATCGTCCTCTTCGTCCCGCAGGCGCTGCAAGCGCTCCTCCTCTTCACGCAGCGCTGCCCGAATCTCCAGCATGACACTGTCGACATCGGCGGCGTTTTCGGCATCGGCAAAGAGACCGGTCAGGCTGTGTTCGGGCGTCAGCTCCCCATCTTCAAACAGCTGCCAGATTTCCTCGCCGTAGCGCGTATCCAGCACGGACGGGGCGAACAGCCCGTAATAATTGGTAACGCGTTGCACATCGCGCAGGAGCATCGCGCGCGCGTTGTTGTTGGCGGAGGCATCCACCGCCTGGGGCAAGTCAATGATCACCGGCCCGTCCGGGTCCACCAGGATATTGAATTCGGACAGATCGCCGTGCACCAGCCCGGCACACAGCATACGCACGATATAGCGCAGCACCTGGGCAAAGTCCTCAAGTGCCTGCTCCTCCGACATCATCACGTCAGCGAGCCGCGGCGCGACATCACCATCCTCATCCGTCACCAGTTCCATGAGCAGAACGCCGTCGTAGCAACCGTAGGGTTCCGGGACCCGCACGTCTGCCCTGTCGAGACGATACAGCGCGTCGACCTCAGCATTCTGCCAGGTTTCTTCCTGCTGCTTGCGGCCGTAGCGCGAGCCCTTCTCCATGGCGCGGGCACGGCGGGTGTTACGCACCTTGCGCCCCTCGGTGTACGCAGCGGCTTTTTTGAAGCTGCGCTTGTAGGCTTCCTTGTAGACCTTCGCGCAGCGCGTTCGGGTGCCGGAGCGAACCACGAAAATGTCGGCTTCCTTGCCGCTCATCAACGGAAACAGCACCTCGTCAATCAGGCCGTCCTCCACCAGGGGCTGCAGGCGAGGCGGTACTTTCATAGGGTCGTGTCCGGTACATTGGTTCGCGGCAGTCTAGCATGAAACACCGCGCCGCCACTCGAACCGCGTCGTCCCCTCCCCGGCTGTGGCAATTGCGCGTGGCGTTAAGGTATGATTCGGGCCAAGTCCTGGAGAGCTAAGCTGATATGCGCCTGATGCGGCCATTACTCGCAGTTATCGCCCTGTTCGCGGTGTGGTTACTGTGGGGCGGTTTATACAAAACGCCGGTCCTGCAGTTGGGCATCGTGTCTTGCGTGCTGGTTGTCTGGCTCACTTACCGTATGGCGCTGCCCGACCAGCAGGAACATCGCCTTGCGCTGTTGTATCGCGTTCCCCTGTACTGGTTGTGGCTGCTCTGGGAAATGGTCGTCACCAACGTGCAGGTACTGCGGCTTGTCCTGGGTCCGCGTTCAGCACTGTCCCCCACCATTGTGGAGGTGGATGCCAGTGCCTCCAGCAAATTCGCCCTGACCCTGCTCGGCAATTCCATCACGCTGACACCGGGCACCCTGACCATCAATATCGACGACACCAGGCTCACCGCCCACTGCCTCACCCGTGCCGCTGCAGAAGACCTGCGCGGCGGAGGCATGGCCCGTCGCGTCGCCGCCGTGGATCCCGATTGATGCTGCTGGTTGCTGCCATCGCCATTCTGGTCACCATGGCGCTCGCACTTGCCCGAGCGCTGCTGGGCCCCAGCGTCTATGACCGCGTGCTGGCGGTGAACATGTTCGGCACCAAAACAGTGCTACTGATTGCCGTCATGGCATTCATCATGGGCCGTACCGATTTCCTGGACCTGGCCCTGGCCTACGCCCTGATCAACTTTATCGGAGTACTGGCCGTACTCTGGTTCGTGCAGGAAAGCCGCAAGCGGCATCCGTCGGGTACCGGCGCACAGGCTTCCACAGAGAGCAACACGGAATGAATGGCATCCTTGAACTCGTCGCCGGCCTGCTGGTGATCTCCGGAAGTCTGTTCGTGCTTGCCGGCGGCATCGGTGCGCTCCGGATGCCCGACTTTTACACGCGTATTCACGGTGCCAGCCTGACCGATTCGCTGGGCCCGGTACTCGTGCTGGGTGGCCTGATGATCTACGCGGGGCTCTCCCTGATTACGGTGAAGCTGGCGGCTGTCATGCTCTTTCTTCTGGTCACCTCGCCAACCGCCACCTACGCACTGGCCAACGCGGCCCTGCTGGCAGGATTGAAACCTGAGGGCGTTGAACGCATGCCCACAGGCCCGGAGGAAGGCGCGTGACCACACTCTTGATTGGCATCTTCCTGCTGTCCCTGCTGGTGATTACCGCGGTGGCTATCGTTCGCTCCGAAGACCTGTTCTCGGCGGTCATGCTGAGCGGCATTTTCAGCCTGCTGATGGCGCTGAATTTCTTTCTGCTGGACGCAGCGGACGTTGCGCTCACCGAGGCGGCCGTCGGCGCCGGTGTGGCAACGGTGCTGCTGCTGGCAGGCTTGCGCCTGACACCGCCCAGAGAAGCGCCGGGGCGCTCGCTGCGTGCCCTGTCGGTCGCCGTCATTGGCGCGACCGCGCTGCTGATGATCTACGCATCGTTCGGACAGCCCACATTGGGCGACCCAACGGCGCCAACGCAGCAACACGTCGCGCCATGGTATATCGAGAAAACCCCCGAGTTGATCGCCATACCGAACATCGTGACCGCGGTGCTGAGCAGTTTCCGGGGCTACGACACACTGGGAGAGGTTTTCGTGGTGCTCACCGCCGGCATCGGCGTCATGTTTCTGCTGGGCGGTGGTCGGGGAAAACCCTTTTCCCGTCTTGATAGCCAGGCTGAAGTGGGTCTCAGCGGCCACCTGATCCCCAAGGTCATGGCGCGCCTGCTGATACCCTTCATCCTGCTGTTTGCACTGTTCATCCAGTTTCATGGGGAATACAGCCCGGGTGGCGGTTTCCAGGCGGGCGCTATTTTCGTTGCCGGCATCATCCTGTACTCCCTGGTGCGCGGAGAAGGTCTTGCACTGAGCGTTATCCCTCCCAGGGTGCTCTTGCTGATGAGCGCGGGCGGCGCCCTACTGTTCGGCTCAGTGGGTGTGGCCGGTATGCTTATGGGAGGCAACTTCCTTGAGTACTCTGTGCTCACCACCGACCCCATCATCGGCCAGCACCTCGGTATCATTGTGATCGAACTGGGCGTTGGCCTTACCGTAACCGGTGTTCTCCTGTCGATCTTTCACGCCTTCGCCGCCCGGGACTGATTCCGCATGAAGCTTCTAGGCCTTTTCAACTACTGGGTGTTCGCCGTCTTGTTGATGATCGGCCTGTATGCACTCATCAGCAAACAGAACCTCGTGAAGAAAATCATGGCGCTGGCTATCTTCCAGTCCGCGGTATTCCTGTTCTTCATTACCATGAGCCGTGTTGACGGCGGTACTGCACCGATCGTGCAGGCCGGCGTTGCAAACCAGATTTTCTCCAACCCATTGCCGCAGGTGTTGATCCTGACCGCCATCGTTGTCGGAATTTCCACCACGGCGCTGGGCCTTGCCATTGTTGTCCGCCTGCACGAGGAATACGGCACCGTCGAGGATGACGAAATTCTGGCGATGGACCGCGACTCATGAACCTGGCCGAACATCTGCCGGCACTGCAGGTCGTAGTGCCGCTGCTCACCGCGCCGCTGGTTATACTCCTGCGCAACGGCTTTCTGGCCTGGCTGGCCGCACTGGTCGCGAGCGGCGTCTCCTTTGGCCTGGCCATCCTGCTGACGCAAGCCGTGCTTGGCACCGGCGTGCCGGAATATGCCGTCGGAGGCTGGCAACCGCCCTTCGGGATCTCTCTGAACGTCGACGGCCTCAGCGCCCTCGTGCTACTGCTGGTAACCGGTGCGTCGACGCTGGGCCTGGCCGGTGGACGCCTGTCCCTGCGGCGCGACATCGACAACCGCCGCGCACCCATGTTCTACGGCGCGTGGTTGATCGCACTGGCCGGCCTGTGCGGCATCGCCGTAGCGGGTGATGCCTTCAACGTCTTCGTCTTCATGGAGATTTCCTCCCTCGCCACCTACATCCTGATCGCCGCCGGCCGCGACCGACGGGCCCTGTCCGCGGTGTTCAAGTATCTGATCATCGGCACCATCGGCGCCACCTTCTACCTGATCGGCGTCGGCTTCATCTACATGATGACCGGCACACTGAATTTTGCCGATATGGCACTGCGTCTGGGGGATGTAATCGAGACACGGCCGATCATTATTGCCGCCGGATTCATTACCATTGGCCTCGCATTAAAGGCGGCAGTGTTCCCGCTGCACATCTGGCTGCCACGGGCCTATACCTACGCGCCCAATGCCGTGACCGTGTTCATCGCCGCCTGCTCCACCAAGGTCTCCATCTATGTGCTGCTGCGGTTCAACTACGGTGTATTCCACGGCAACCTGCTCGGGCACTCCGACCTGTTCAGCGTTTTCATCGTGCCGCTGGCCCTGTCCGGAATTCTGCTGGCGTCGGCGATCGCCATTTACCAGGGCAACATCAAGAAGCTGCTGGCCTTTTCGTCCGTCGCGCAGATCGGCTATATCGCCCTGGCCGCGGGTCTGGCCACGCAGGCAGGGTTGATGGCCGCACAGCTGCATATGTTCAACCATGCCCTGGCCAAGGGCACCCTGTTCCTGTGCGTTGTCGCGTTCGTGCTGACAACCCGCAGCGCCAGTATCACCAAACTGGCGGGCATCGGCAGGCGCATGCCCTGGACCATGGCCGCCTTTGTCATTGCCGGCCTGAGCCTGATCGGCGTCCCCGGCACAGCCGGGTTTATCAGCAAGTGGTATCTGGTGGTCGCCGTCATGGGCGTACCCGGCTGGGGACTGCCGCTGGTAATGGCTATCATCATCAGTTCACTGATGGCCGTCGTCTATCTGTGGAAATTTGTCGAAACCGCCTACTACGGAACGCCGCCGGACGGCGACGTCTCAGCCATGGAAGTACCGCTGCCGCTGCGGGCACTGATCTGGTTCGCTGCCCTCGCCAACATCTACTTCGGCCTGGCTCCCGGATTGCCCATTGCGCTTGCTGAGAGCGGTACCAGTACCCTGCTCGGGGGACTGCTGTAATGCTGAGCACCTCGACACTACCCTTGATACTGACGCTGCCCCTGCTTGGCGCCATCGCCATTGCCTGTGTCGGACGCTGGCCCAACCTGCGTGAAACGATCAGCCTGCTGACCGCCATCACCCTTGCGATACTGGTGTTTTCGTGGTTTCCGGAGGTGTCTGACGGTGCGCGCCCGCGCTTCGTGCTCTCCGAGCCGCTCCCCGGTCTGACACTGGCACTGTCGCTGGAACCGCTGGGCATGATGTTCGCCTGCATCGCTTCCTTCCTGTGGATCATCAATACCATCTACTCGATCGGCTACATGCGCGGCAATGACGAGAAACACCAGACCCGTTTCTACATCTGCTTTGCCCTTGCAATCGCAGCCGCGATGGGCATTGCCCTGGCCGACAACCTGTTTACCCTGTTCCTGTTCTATGAACTGCTGACCCTGTCGACCTACCCGCTGGTGGCGCACAAGGGCGACGCCAAGACCATCGCCTCGGCGCGTGTTTACCTGGGGGTGCTGCTGGCCACCTCCATCGGTCTCCTGCTGCCGGCCATTATCTGGACCTGGGTAGCCACCGGCAGTACAACCTTCACACTGGGCGGCATTATCGAAGGCAAGCTTGCCGGGCCCGCCGTAGGGCTGTTGCTGGGCCTGTTTGTCTTCGGTATCGGCAAGGCCGCGGTGATGCCGGTACACCGCTGGTTGCCCGCAGCCATGGTGGCGCCCACACCGGTCAGCGCACTGCTGCACGCAGTCGCCGTGGTCAAAGCCGGCGTGTTCAGCATCACCAAAATCATCATCTACATTTTCGGCGTCGACTTCCTGTTCAACGAACCGAGCGCCCAGTGGCTGCAGTTTGCCGCCGCGTTCACCATTCTGACCGCCAGCATCATTGCGCTCTACCAGACCAACCTGAAACGCATGCTGGCCTACTCCACGATTGGCCAGCTCTCCTACGTCATCATGGCAACGGTGATTCTCAAGCCGCTGGCCGAGGTGGGTGCCGCGGTGCATATCGCCGCGCACGCGTTTGGCAAAATCACCTTGTTCTTTGCGGCCGGCGCGATCTATACCGCGGCGCACAAAACGGAACTCTGGCAACTTGCCGGCATTGGTCGACGGATGCCCATCACCATGGCCGCATTTACCATTGGCGCACTGAGCATGATCGGCGTGCCACCGACGGCCGGCTTCGTCTCCAAGTGGTTCATTCTCGCCGGTGCCTTCCAGGCGGAGAACTATGTCGCCATCTTCACGATCATTGGCAGTACGGTACTCAATGCCATGTACTTCCTGCCCATCATCTACTTTGCCTGGCTTGCTCCGCCGGCGGACGGTGTGGACATGAACCACGGTGAGGCCCCGAAAGCCATCCTGCTCGCGCTGTCGGTGACCGCAACGCTCACCATTGTATTTTTCTTCTTTAACCAGCCGCTTCTGGACCTTGAGAGCCAGCTGGTGGAGAGCCTGCCGCTATGACGCAACCTGACGACCACTGGCTGATCCGGCCAACCACGATCCGCTGGCTGTGGATCATCGGCTACAGCGTGCTCGCGATCACCGTGCTGCTGCAGCTGGTCATTCCCGTCAAGGGCTATTTCGGCATTGACGGCTGGTTCGGCTTCGGTGCCCTGTTTGGTTTCCTGAGCTGCGTCTTGATGGTGTTTGGCGCCAAGTTCATCGGGAAGCTGCTGAAGCGGCCGGACGACTACTACGATGTTTGAGATGTTCCCCCCCGCACTTGCGCTGATCGGTGGCGCCCTGCTGACAGCCTTGATCAGTTCGCGGCAGCTGCGTGCCGTCGTGGTTATCGTGGCCCCACTGATCTGCCTGTACCTGATCTGGCAAGTGCCGGATGGTGTCGTGGTCCGCGGCGCATTTCTCGGTTACCCACTGGAACTGGTGGAGGGCGGACCCGTGCGCCGTCTGTTTGCCACGATCTTCGCCATCATGTCTGCGACGGGTGCCGTTTTCGCCTTCAACCATGCGCGGCGTACCGAGTTGGTGGCTGCCCAGCTGTACGCAGCGGGCGCTGTGGGCGTTTCGTTTGCCGGTGACCTGCTCACCCTGTTCGTGTTCTGGGAGATCATGGCACTGTTCTCCACCGTGGTGGTCTGGTGTGGCGGCACTGAGAGCGCCCGGGCCGCCGGTGTGCGCTACGCCATCATGCACCTGCTGGGTGGCGTGATACTCAAGGTTGGCATCGAGGGCCTGCTCGTGACCACCGGCTCGCTGGATATCCGCCCGCTCTCGGCGCATGACTTCAGCACCTGGATGATTCTCATCGGTATTCTGATCAACGCCGCCGCCCCGCCGCTCTCTTCGTGGCTCTCGGACGCCTACCCCACCGCCAGTCCGACCGGCTCGGTATTCCTCTCGGCGTTCACCACAAAAACCGCCATCCTGGCCCTGATACTGCTGTTCCCGGGCGAGTCGATCCTGGTCGGGGTCGGGCTGTTCATGGTGTTCTACGGGATTATCTACGCGCTGCTGGAAAACGATATTCGGCGTATTCTCGCGTTTTCTATCGTCAACCAGGTGGGCTTCATGGTGGTGGCGGTGGGTATCGGCACGGAGATGGCCATCAACGGCGCTTCGGCCCACGCGTTTGCCCATATCATCTACAAGGCACTGCTGTTCATGAGTGCCGGGGTCGTTGTGATGCGCACCGGCAAGCACCTCTGCACAGACGTCGGCGGCCTCTTCCGCACCATGCCAGTGACCATGTGGTGTGGTGTCATCGGCGCCCTGGCGATTTCCAGCTTTCCGCTGACCTCGGGCTTCACCACCAAGACGCTGATTTCCCAGGCGGCCGTGGGGGAAGGTCTGACCACCGTCTACTTCCTGTTGGCCGCCGCCTCTGCCGGTGTGTTTCTGCACGCGGGCATCAAGTTCCCGTGGTTTGTCTTTTTCCAGAAAGACTCTGGCCTGCGCCCGAAGGATGCGCCCTGGAACATGCGCATTGCGATGATCTTCTTCGCCTTCCTCTGCATCCTGATCGGCGTCTACCCGCAGCTGTTGTACCCGCTGCTGCCCTATGCGGTGGACTACCACCCGTACAAACCCGGCAAAGTGCTGTTCTACCTGCAACTGCTGCTGTTTTCCGGGCTGGCTTTCTTCCTGCTGCTACCGTGGATGAAGCGCACCCTGACCATTTCGCTCGACGTAGACTGGCTGTGGCGCCGCGGCCTGCCGCTCCTGGTGAAGTACGTGGCCCGCGTCGGCAAGCCACCTGTAAGCGCCCTGCGCAGCCGCCTACAGCAGGGCGCCGGGTTGCTGACTGCTACGGCTCGACACACCATGGGGCACACGGGCCCCCTGGGACGCTCTTGGGAAATCGGCACCACCGCGCTCTGGATCGTGTTGTTGCTGATGGTCTACGTATTCGCCTATTACCTGTTCTGAGCCGCTACGCACTGTGAACTGGCGCACAGTTCATGTGCGCCGTGATTCGTGGCAGAAACGGTCGGGACTACACTGTTACGCTCTGTTACCTAACCACGAGAGCGTTCGACCCTGCCATGTACAAATTCATCGGTATTGCCATTCTTGCCTCCTGCTCCGCCCTTGCCGGCTGCAAAGTGCAGCTGTCCAGCCCCACCGGCGGCTCCATCGCCACGGTGTCAGGCAACTACAGCTGCGCCGCCAATGCCAACTGCCCACCTATCGATGTCAACGACATATTCTTTGACGAAACCTTCATCGCGAAGCCGGCCGCCGGCTACGAATTCACCGGCTGGAAAAAGCGCCAGCGCGGCCTGTGTGGAGGCAGCACCAAAAACTGCCGTCTGTTTACCTCTGGCTTCGCCGGCAATGATGATCTGTTGGGATTCCTGGCCCGGCCCAATGAAGTGTTCTACCTGGAACCGGTATTCACCCGCATCGCCAGCGGCAGCGGTGATGCGCGTCGCTGCTACAACACCACGCTGATGACGGTAAACACCACTGTCGTGGCGAGCTATCGCACCACAGACGCCAGCGGCGCCGTGGTGCCCTTCGAGTACGACCAGGTGATCACCGGTGGGGCGAGCTTCGAAGGGAAAAGCGCGCTGAAAGCGACCACCGATACCCGCGCGAGTGGCGCGGCGCCCTCCACCTCCAGAAGCGAGGCCTATTTCCAGCCCCAGGCCAACCAGTTCCGCGTGCTTGAGTACGGTGTTGAAGTGGAGTCTTTCACGCCCGAAGCCACCGAGAGCCGTGTGGTGTTTGCGCCGCAGCAGCTGGAACGCTACGACCTGAGCGCGGGGCAGTCCTATGAGCAGCGCTACACCGTCAATCTCCGCACCCGCGTGCGGGGTTTCACGATCAATGACAGCAACACCGTGGACCGGCGTACCACGTTCGTCGGCATCGAATCAGTCACCGTCCCTGCGGGCCAGTTCCAGGCCTGCCGCTTCCAGACACGGGAGACAGGTAGCGACAGCACGACGCTGAGCGAGGAGTGGTTCGGCGTGGGCAACGGCATGCTGCTGAAATCGACCGCTGACGGAGACACCACGGTACTGCTGCGGGCGAGCATCAACGGTGCCAGCATCTGACGCCGGGGCCTGCCCGCAGGCATAAAAAAACCCTCTGGACCGCGCGGTGCAGAGGGTTTGTTTGGTGGAGCTAGACGGGATCGAACCGTCGACCTCTTGCATGCCATGCAAGCGCTCTCCCAGCTGAGCTATAGCCCCGTAAACTCTGAGGACGCGAATTCTAGAGAGGCAGCCTAACCCTGTCAAGCGCTGGCGGCAGGGAAAGTGCGCTCAGCAGTCGACAAAGTTGACGGGCACTTCCAGTACGTTCACGGCCAGGCCGCCCCGCGCTGTTTCCTTGTATTTCTCCTGCATATCCCGGCCCGTGTCGCGCATGGTCTTGATCACCTGATCCAGGGACACATAGTGTTCACCGCTGCCGCGCAGCGCCATGCGCGCCGCGCTGATCGCCTTGATCGCGCCCATGGCGTTGCGCTCGATACAGGGTACCTGCACCAGCCCACCGATCGGATCGCAGGTCAGGCCGAGATTGTGCTCCATGGCAATCTCGGCCGCATTTTCCACCTGCTCCGGCGTTCCGCCCAGTGCGTCCGCAAGCGCGCCAGCCGCCATCGAGCAGGCGGAACCCACTTCACCCTGGCAACCCACCTCGGCGCCCGAAATCGAGGCATTGATTTTGTAGAGTGTCCCGATCGCGGCGGCGGTGAGCAGAAAGCGCACCGCATCCTCCTCTACCGCGCCCTCACAGCGCGTCAGGTAGTATTTCAATACAGCGGGGATAATACCCGCGGCGCCGTTGGTCGGTGCGGTAACAATGCGGCCGCCCACCGCATTTTCCTCATTGACGGCCAGCGCGTAGAGCGTGACCCAGTCCATGGTGTTCAGCGAGTCGTCTCCGAGGCCGCCCTGGCGCCCCTTCAATTGCCGGTACAGCTGCGCCGCACGACGCCTGACCTTCAGGCCGCCGGGAAGAATGCCTTCCGCCTCGCAGCCGCGGGCTATGGACGCATCCATCACCCGCCACAGGTGAAGCAGCCCCTCGTGGATCTCCTCCCGGGAGCGCCAGGCTTTCTCGTTTTCCAGCATCAGGCGACTGATAGACAGCCCGCTCTCGCGACAGCGACGCAGCAGTTCTGCCCCGGTCGTAAACGGGTACGGCACGGGAGTCGGGTCATCGACGATCAGCTCCCCGCCCTCTGCTGCCGCCTCATCCACCACAAACCCACCGCCCACCGAGTAATACACCGCGTGCTGCAGCGTCTCACCCTGCGCGTCAAAGGCCCGGAAGCGCATGCCATTGGCGTGCTGCGGCAGGGTCTCGGTGCGGTGCATGATAAGGTCATCGCGGTAGCTGAAAGGGACAGCGTGTCGACCCAGCAGACGCAGCTCCCCGCCCTCGCGCACGGCTGCAACACGCGGCGCAATGCCCTCCACCACGACCGTATCGGGCGCTTCTCCTTCCAGGCCGAGAATAATCGCCTTGGGTGAGCCGTGACCGGCGCCCGTCGCACCGAGCGAGCCGTAGAGTTCGACGCTGAGCCGTGCACAACGGTCCAGGGACCCGCTGTTCTCAAGGGCGTCGGCGAAGCGCTTGGCCGCGTGCATCGGGCCAACCGTGTGCGAACTGGAGGGCCCGATGCCCACCTTGAAAAGGTCGAATGTGCTGATGGCCACGCTGCGGCTCCCGGTGTTGCTGCGCTGCATTGAGTGTAGCCCTATTCAGGGCCGGCAGTACACGCGATGCTAGGCGTACCCGGCGCGCTGCAGGGCATCCCGAATCAAGGGAACACAGGGGTGATCGACGTCGATATCGCGGCCGCGGGCGGGATCTATACCCGCGCGACGATACGCAGGCGGCATGCCCGGGTGCATGGTGCTGTCGGGCGACACGATGCCGGGCTCGAAGCTCAGGTCCAGAAAGTCCAGCACCCGTGCCAGTTCCCGCTGTGGATCCGCCACCAACTCTTCAAAGCGCAGGAACAGGGTCTGCGGCCGCGTCTGCAGAAACTCGAAAACCTCCACCGCATAGCGCCAGCTTTCGCAGGCCTGCTCCAGTCCCTGTGGGGTGCGCGAGAGCTTGGACTGCACGCAGGCTCGCCCGTCCCGCAGCAGGTAGATCACCTTGAGTCCGGCCAGGGTGCCGTTAAAAAACGCATCCAGCACATTCAGCGGCGGCACGTGGTAGAGGTTGTGTTTGTTGAGACCTGCCAACTGCTCGGTGGTGACCTTGTTGCCCCACAGCGCAGCCTCACTGGCCGCCGCAGACTGCAGGCAGCAGTCGAGAAAAGCACCGCTGCGCTGCTCGAACAGCCGGTCCGGCTCGTCGTCCAGCGCACGTCCGCGGAGGTAGGCGATGCTGCCGACCTCAAAGCCGACTTCAAGCTGGGAATGCTGGTCCAGCAATGCGGTGAGCAGGCTGGTACCGGAGCGCCCGGCGCCCACAATCAGGAAGCGAAAACGCGTGCCATCTGTCAGTGTCACAGGCGTCAGTTGCCCGTCGTGTGCAGATCGGCGTAGGCTTTCTCCAGGCGCTTGGCCGCCTTTTTGGAGACGCCACCCAGTACCTCGATAGCGTGCCGCAGGCGCGCCCTGCTCATATCAGGCCCCAGCAACGCCATGGAATCCACCACGGAGAACGACGCGCTGGAGCCCGCGATCGCAACAAACAGCGGGGCCAGCATGTCCTTGATCTTCATCTGCTGCGCGTCCGCCAGCGCTTTCAAGGCCTGCCACACCGCATCACGATTCCAGTCGCTGATGCCCTCAAGGCACCAGAGGGAAAACTGCAGGCTGGCCAGCAGCGCCTCGCGCTCCACCTTGATCCCCTCGAAGGACGCCTCGCTGATGGGCAGGGTGCCGGATACGAGAAAGCCGGCGAGGGGTGCAAAATCACTGAGCGTTTCCATGCGCTTCTGCGCGTGGGGCAGGACCTTGCGCAGGTTCTCGGCGTTATAGGCCCAGTCGATCAGGCGCGCCGCGAGTTCCTCCTCGCTGAGATCCTCGCGAATCCACAAGCCATTCAGCCAGCGCAGTTTTTCCTGATCGAAAATCGGACCACCCAGCGACACACGACTGATATCGAAATGCGCCTGCATATCGGCAAGGGAGAACTTTTCGCGCTCGTCGGGCATGGACCAACCCATGCGGCCGAGGTAATTGAGCAGCGCTTCGGGAAGAAAGCCCATGCGCTGATAGTACAGAATGCTGGTGGGGTTCTTGCGTTTGCTGAGCTTGGACTTGTCGGGGTTACGCAACAGCGGCAGGTGACACAGCACCGGCATTTCCCAGCCGAAGTAGGCGTACAGCAGTTTGTGCTTGGGCGCCGAGTTGATCCACTCTTCGCCGCGCAATACGTGGGTTATGCCCATCAGGTGATCATCGACGACATTCGCCAGGTGGTAGGTTGGCATGCCGTCCGATTTCAGCAGGATCTGCGCATCCACCATGCTCCAGTCCAGCTCGATGTCACCGCGCAGTAGATCATAGACCACGCAGGCACCCGGCTCATCGGGCACCACCATGCGCACGACGTAGGGCATACCCGCTTCCGCCCGACGTGCCACTTCATCCTCCGGCAAGGCGAGATCAGCCGGCTTGAGTGCGGTGCTGTTGCCGGCGGCACGGCGCGCTTCGCGCAGCGCATCCAGTTCCTCTGGTGTGCGATAACAAAGAAATGCCTTGCCCTCGTCAACCAGCTGCAGGGCGTATTCTCCGTAGATCTCCATGCGCTCGCTCTGCCGATACGGCCCGCAGTGACCGCCGACATCCGGCCCCTCATCCCAGTCCAGGCCCAGCCAGCGCAGGGAATCCAGAATCGCCTGCTCGGAGGCAGCCGTACTTCTCGCCTGATCGGTGTCTTCGATACGCAGTATGAATTGCCCGCCGTGCGCACGTGCAAAACAGTAATTGAACAGGGCGATATACGCGGTACCGACATGCGGATCACCGGTCGGTGAGGGCGCGATTCGTGTGCGAACAGTCATGGGGTTTCCGGGGCAAGAGCGACAACAGGGGCGTGATTATACGGTCTCGTCGGCGTGATGCCCACCGGGGCCGCACCGTCAGGGGCTGGCGAGTGGTCACCGAATGACGCGGACCCTTGCCATTGAGGCACTTAATGCGAATAATTAGCGTTTTCAGATTGTACTCATCGCGAGGATTGTATGCCACTGCTCCACCATCGACTCATCAGGGCTGTTGCGCTCTCCATGCTGACCGCCGCAGGCGGTCTGGTCGCCTGCGGCGCGCCGGATGCGGTGAACGTCTACTCGGCGCGGCAGGAAGCCTTGATCAAGCCGCTGCTGGATCAATTTACAGAGGAAACCGGCATCGCAATCAACCTGGTGACCGGTGATGGCGACGCGCTACTCGCGCGTCTGCGCAATGAGGGCGACAACTCACCTGCTGACCTCTTCCTGACCAGCGACGCCGGCAAGCTGTACCGGGCGCAGGCCGATGCCCTGTTACAGCCTGTCACCTCGCCCACCCTGCAATCAGTGGCACCGGCCCACCTGCGCAGTGATGAAAACTACTGGTACGGCCTTTCAGTGCGCGCCCGCGTGCTGGTCTATGCGCCGGATCGTGTCGACCCGGCCGCCCTCAGTGACTACGCCTCACTGGCCGACCCGATGTGGCGCGGTCGCATCTGTGTGCGTTCCTCAGGCAATATCTACAACCAGTCTCTCGTCGCGGGCATGCTGGCCAATGACGGTGACGATGCCACTGCCACCTGGCTGCAAGGCTTCGTGGCCAATTTCGCCCGCCCACCCCAGGGCGGTGACCGCGATCAGATCAAGGCTGTCGCAGCCGGACAGTGCGATGTTGCGCTGGTGAACAGCTATTACCTGGGCGGCATGCTGCAATCCGATGACGCCGGGGAGCGCGAAGCCGCACAGCAGGTTACCCTGTTCTGGCCCAACCAGGCCGGTCGCGGCGCACACATCAACATCAGCGGGGCGGGCGTCACACGCGCCGCAAGCAAGCCCGAAGAGGCACGTCAGCTGATTGAGTTCATGCTGCGTGAGGAGAGCCAGCGCTGGTACGCCGAGGTCAACAATGAATACCCGGTGCGCGAGGATGTCGAGCCCTCCGCCCTGCTGCAGTCGTGGGGCCCGTTCAGGGCAGACGAGCTGAACGTCAGCGAGCTCGGGCGACTCAACGCCGAAGCCGTGAAAGCCATGGACCGTGCCGGTTGGCGGTAAACCACGCGGCATCACACCGCGGTGAGGCAGTGAACACAGCCGCCTGGCTGTGGCGGCTGGCGATGGTGAGCAGCGCGGCGGTGGTCGCGGTGCCGGTTGTAGTCATCGTCGCCAGTCTGCTGGGGCCTTACAGCGCAGCCTGGCGGCACCTGTTCGACACGGTGCTGTTGGACTACGTGGTGAACTCGCTGCTGCTGATGCTCGGTGTGGGTGTCGGCACCGCGCTGCTGGGGGTCAGTACAGCCTGGCTCACAGCACACTGTGAGTTTCCGGGAAGGCGGCTGTTTTCCTGGGCGCTATTGCTTCCCATGGCCATGCCCGCCTACATCATTGCCTACACCTACACCGGGCTGCTCGATTTCGCCGGCCCCGTGCAGAGCAGCCTGCGCGCTGGATTTGACTGGCAGCACGGCGATTACTGGTTTCCCGAAATACGCTCCCTGGGCGGCGCGATCTGCATGTTGTCGCTGGTGCTCTATCCCTACGTCTATCTGCTGGCCCGGGTAGCATTCATGGACCAATCCGCGGCACTTGGCGAGGCAAGCCGCAGCCTTGGCAGCTCTGCCTCACAAACCTTCTTCAGGGTAACGCTGCCGATGGCGCGACCCGCCATCGCGGCCGGCGTCAGCCTGGCGTTGATGGAGACACTGGCGGACTACGGCACGGTGGCCTACTTCGGCGTCAGCGCGTTTACCACCGGGATTTTCCGCACCTGGTATGGCCTCGGTGAATTGCAGACCGCAGCACAGTTGGCGGCATGCCTGCTGTTGTTCGTCATCGCCCTGTTCGCCCTGGAGCGCCGGTCCCGCGCGCGCCTGCGCTTTCACCGACTGGGTACCCGCCGCACAGCGCGGCGTATCCGGCTGCGGGGCTGGCGCGCGATCACGGCAGTCGCGGGATCCCTGCTGGTGCTCAGCGCAGGCTTTCTCCTGCCCGCCGCGCAGTTGACCGGCTGGGCCGCGCAGCACTACCAGGACATATTCACAGCGGCCTTCGTCGCACTGCTGGGCAACAGTTTCCTGCTCGCCGCACTGGCATCCCTGTGTTGCCTGCTCCTCGCCCTGCTGCTGGGTTATGGGAAACGCGCCCATCCGGGACGCCTGGAGGCTGTGACAACCCGCGTGGCGAGCATGGGCTACGCCGTACCGGGCACCGTGATCGCGGTGGGTGTCATGATCCCCTTTGCCTGGGCCGACAATACCTTGGACCACTGGCTGCAGCAGAACGTCGGCTTGTCACCGGGGTTGCTTGTCAGCGGCACACTCGGTGCACTGGTTTTCGCCTATGTGGTGCGCTTTCTTGCGGTCTCCCTGCAATCCGTGGAAGCGGGCCTGACGCGAATCCGGCCAGACATCGACGAGGCTGCGCGTTCGCTCGGACACACGCCACTGGGCGTGCTGCGGCGCATACACCTGCCGATGCTCCGCGGCAGTCTGCTGACCGCGCTCTTGCTGGTATTTGTCGATGTGCTCAAGGAGCTGCCCACGACCCTGATCCTGCGCCCGTTCAACTTCAACACCCTCGCGGTGCGGGCCCACGAACTGGCCTCCGACGAGCGACTGGCCGAGGCGGCACTGCCCGCACTGGCCATCGTGCTGATCGGGCTTATCCCTGTTATTCTGCTCACCCGCAATATGTCGAAGGCAGCGGCCGACCCATGAGCAACCAACTTGAGCTGGACCAGGTTTGCGTGCGCTATGGTGATGTCACCGCGGTGGAAGATGCCTCTCTGACGCTGCAGCCCGGCGATATCGGCTGCCTGCTGGGCCCCTCGGGCTGTGGCAAAACGAGCCTGTTACGCGCCATCGCCGGGTTTGAACCGGTCAGCGCCGGGCGCATTACGTTGCGCGGCATCACGCTCAGCACGCCCCGGCGTCGGCTCCCTCCCGAGCAGCGCAGGGTCGGTATGGTGTTCCAGGACTTCGCCCTGTTCCCGCACCTGAGCGTGCGCGACAACATCGGTTTCGGCCTCACGACACTGCCGCGCAAAGCGCGACAGGAACGGGTGGAGAGCCTGCTACAACTCGTGGCGCTCAGCGAGTACGCCGATGCCTGGCCGCACGAACTCTCCGGCGGGCAGCAGCAGCGGGTCGCCCTGGCACGCGCGCTGGCGCCGAAACCCGACATCCTGCTGCTGGACGAGCCCTTCTCGAGCCTGGATACAGAGCTGCGCACGCTGCTCGCCGCCGACATTCGTGAGCTGCTCAAACGCAGTGCGATCACCGCCCTGCTGGTGACCCATGACCAGCACGAAGCCTTTGCCATGGCCGACCAGATCACCCTGCTCCACCAGGGCCGCGTGGCGCAAACAGGCTCCCCCCGTGAACTCTACCACCGTCCGGCCAACACGTTTGTCGCGGCCTTCATCGGTGAGGGCAGTGTTATATCGGCGACCATGACCGGCAGCGGTGAGCTGGAGCCGCTGACCGCAGACCCGACCGCGAGGCGGGATGGCGCCTGCAACCGCCAGGTACTCGTGCGCCCCGGTGATATCAGCTACGATGCGAGCAGCACGCTGCTGCTGCGGGTGACGCGCAAAACCTTTCGCGGTGCACACTTTCTCTACGAACTCATGCTGCCCGATGGACAACACGTACCCTGCCTCGTTCCTGCGCACATCGATGTGCCCACGGGCGGCACACTACCCGTGACCGTGAAGCTGCAGGCCCATCTGGCCTTTGACAGCGACGGGCTCGCACGCTCCCACTAGAGCGCAGCCTGCCAGACCAGCGGGCAATCCGGGTCACCCAGCGGATCACCCTCCTGCACGCCGTCATGGTGGGGTTTGCGAGGCGCGCCCGGCCGGAAGTGGTAGCGTGCATCATCTCCGCAATAGCGAATGCTGATCGCGCGTCGCCGGCGCTGCCTGCTGAGATTCCCCCCCGCAGCGTGCAGGGTGCGGGCGTGGTGCACCGTCAGGTCGCCGGGGCCGAGGGCATACTGCACCAGTTCCACGCGCCCGGCGCGCGCCAGCGACTCGACATTCGGCACCTCCAGCCCTTCGGTTCCCTCCATACTCTGCTGCGACACGAACCAGTTGGGGCGATACAGCGCGCCATCGCGGTGGGATCCACGCACAAAACTCATGGCGCCGGTCTCTGCGTCAGCAACATCCAGCGGGATCCATGTGGTGCAAACCTGCTCGCCGCTGGCGTGAAAATAGCCCATGTCCTGATGCCAGGCCGTGCGCTCGGCCGTATCCGGCTCCTTGACCAGAATACTGTCCTCCCACAGGTAGACGCGGCGACTGCGCAACAGCGCGCCCGCCAGCGCCGCCAGCCCCCTGTCCAGGGCAAATGCCCGACAGTCCTCGTCAACCCGCCAGTGGTCGGTCCCGGACACGAAGCGTCCCTGCCCCTGCACGCCATCGGTCAGCACGGTGCTGCCCGCTGCCGCAAGTCCCGCGCCCAGGGCAGACATATCGTGCATGGTTTCCCCGACCGACCCCCGCAGCAGGCGCTCCACCGCTGGCGCCATCCCCAGCACCGCTGCCGGATCCAGTGCCCCGCGCAGGCAGACAACCCCATCTCGCCAGAATGTGTCCACCTCCTCCGACGTGGGGAGACGTAAAACGAGACCTTCAGTCATTACGCTCTACTCCGTATGCAACTCAGACCTACCGGGAACTTTCCATGTCGCAGCGTAGATCAATCCGCAAAAACACGCATTTTTTTGTAACAGTTTTGTTGCTGTTTGGTACTATGCGGGCACCTGTATCGGCGCCTCTGACGAGGACGATTTAACACCATGCGAGCCGTCGGAGCACCTGCATGCCAACGTTGATGACCGTTCTCCTCTG
This sequence comes from uncultured Haliea sp., assembly GCF_963973825.1. Lineage (NCBI taxonomy): Bacteria > Pseudomonadati > Pseudomonadota > Gammaproteobacteria > Cellvibrionales > Halieaceae > Haliea > uncultured Haliea sp. The sequence goes on along the minus strand of NZ_CAXBAE010000002.1, from coordinate 129,105 downwards.
CATTCTCGGTGCCAGTGCCGTCGGCGCTCTGCTTTGGTTGCGGCGCTCGCCGGGCAAGGCGGAGGCCGCACCGCGGCCGCAAGCCGAGGGCGCGCCTCGCGTCCGCACCGCGATCCAGTCGTTCTCCGCCAACGCGGACCCGACGGAAGCCGAGGCCGAGACAGCCGCTGACGCCAGCCCAGTGCTGCCAACGGCGCTGCAGTCGTTTGTCCTGCTGCGCACCGACACGGCGGACGCGCCCACGCCACAGTCGCTGCTGGAGCTCGCGGACGCCCTGCCCGAGCCCCATGCCATGTTCCTGCAGGTCACCCGGGAACTGGATGACATCGACGAAATCACTGCTGCCGTCAAACAAGAACCGGCACTGGCGGCAGACGTACTGCGCACGGTGAATTCCGCCGCCTTCGGCCTCACCACCCCGATTTCCAGTGTGCACCACGCCATCGCCTATCTGGGTGTCAGTTACGTCAAGGGCCTGATCGCACAAACCGCCCTGGCCCGCACCCTCCCTGCCACTGCACCCGGCTCGGCACAGGAGACGGCAATGCACCGGCTGTGGAAGTCCAGCCAGATCGCCAGCGCCAGCGCGTTTCTGCTGGCCCGGAACCTCGGCATGGAGAACCCCTCGGTCACCTCGACACAGGCCCTGCTGGCCAACCTCGGGGATATCAACCTGGTCTCACTGCGCCCCGAACTGGCCTACCTCTACGCACCGGAGATTTCCCTGCTGGAGCGAGTGCAGGGTCAACAGGCAGAGCTCGGCGCCAATGGCGCCATGCTGGCCGCCCTGTTGGCCGAGCGCTGGGGCCTGCCGGGCACGATCAGGGCGACACTGGAGCAGTCGCTGCTGCCGCTGGCCGTGCATCCGCGCGAGCATCCGCTGTACGGTGGCGACCTGGCCGCGGCCACCGTGGTCTACCTCGCGGGCCGCATCGGTGATGCCGCGATATTCGGCGGACTGCAGGATATCGCCGATCTGCCGCTGGACGGCGACCGTCCGGTGGAACTGCACTATCTGCCTGAGTACCTGGAGGCGGCGGCGCTGCAGCGGTTGCACGCCAGCCTGCAGGACAACGCCACGCGTCGCGGCCTGAATCGCATACTGGCTGCGGCGCGCAGCTGAGACCTCAGGGCTCCGGTACGACCTCCCACTCGGGCGCCTCGAACTCACCCAACAGGGTAATCTCCACGTAGGGCGTCTGCTCGGCAATGATCTCCAGCACACGCTCCGGCAAGCGCGACTCCATGGCATCACGCGCCGCCTTGCTTTCCCAGGTCGCAATCGCCAGCAGCCGGGTGGGATCACCGATTTTTCGGTGCAGTCGGGTGCCCTGTGCGCCAGGGGCCTGCTGGATGATCCTGCTGGCGCGAATCCAGGCCTCGGCGTAGGCCTCGGCGGTGTAACCCGGGCTCAGGGTCACTTCGAAGATATAATGCACTGGCGCCTCCTGAAGCCGCTTGCTCTGCCTGCCAGTATAGCGAACTCGGCGTTTATCTCCGGTACAATGCGGCTATCGCCCGCCACATTCCCTGCGCATGACCGTGAACAGCCACCGTTTCTGTATTGCCCCCATGATGGACTGGAGTGACCGCCACTGCCGGTACTTCTGGCGGCTGCTCAGCCGACACGCCCGCCTGTACACCGAAATGGTCACCACCGGCGCCCTGATTCACGGCGATCGGCAACGCTTTCTGCGCTTCAACCCCATCGAAGCGCCCGTTGCGCTGCAACTGGGGGGTAGCGACCCGGCGGATCTGGCACGCTGTGCCGCGTGGGCCGCGCAGTGGGGCTACGACGAGGTCAATCTGAACTGCGGCTGCCCCTCGGATCGCGTACAGTCCGGGGCCTTTGGCGCCTCACTGATGGCACATCCCGAGCAGGTTGCCGCCTGTGTTGCCGCGATGCGTGATGCCTGCGACCTTCCGGTGACGGTCAAGCACCGTATTGGCATTGACAGCATGGAGAGCTACCAGCAACTGCTGGACTTCATCGGCCCCAGTGCCGATGCCGGCTGCAAGGTGTTTATCGTGCACGCCCGCAAAGCCTGGTTGCAGGGTCTGTCGCCAAAGGAGAACCGGGAAATTCCGCCCCTCAACTACCCCTGGGTGTACCGGCTGAAAAGCGACCTGCCGGCGCTGACGATTGTCCTCAACGGCGGCATCACCAACCTGGAGAGCTGCCATGAGCACCTGCAGCAGGTCGACGGGGTGATGCTCGGGCGAGCGGCCTATCATGATCCCTGGCTGCTGGCGAATGTCGACGCAGCACTGTTCGGCGCGGACAACCCCGTGACCAGCAAACACGACGCCATTCGCAAGCTGCTGCCCTATGTGGCGCAGGAACTGCAGCAGGGCACTGCGTTGAACCACATCACGCGCCACCTGCTCGGCCTTTATCAGGGTGTGCCCGGGGCCCGTCAGTTCCGGCGCCACCTGAGCGAGCACGCACACCGCAAGGGCGCCGGCATTGCGGTGCTGGAGGATGCCCTGCAAAAGATTGTCGGTGACGATGAGGGCGCCGCATCCGCGCGGGAACGGGCCTGCGGGTAGCACAGGGGCTGATTATGCTGCACACTTGTAGCGGCAATCCGTAACCCCGCGGCCGTCTGTCAGCCGCACGCTTCACAAGGATCTTCACAGCATGAGCAGCAAACTCGACCAGCTGAAGTCGATGACTGACGTGGTCGCCGATACCGGTGATATCGAAGCGATTCGCCGTTTTCAGCCCCAGGACGCCACGACCAATCCATCGCTGCTATTGAAAGCCGCCGCCCTGCCCCACTATCAGAGCCTGCTCTCCGGCGCGCGCGACTGGGCGAGCAAGGCCGGTGGCAGCAGCGAGGAGCAGATGGCCAACTGCTGCGACCGGTTCGCGGTCGACATCGGGCGCGAGATTCTCGGCATCATTCCGGGACGCATTTCCACCGAGGTCGATGCGCGACTGTCCTTCGACACCCGGGCAACCATGGAGCGCGCGCGCAAGCTTGTTCGCCTGTACGAGGAGGCCGGGCTCGGCCGAGATCGGGTGCTGATCAAGATTGCCGCCACCTGGGAAGGCATCAGCGCAGCACGCAGCCTCGAACGCGAGGGGATCAACTGCAACCTGACCCTGCTGTTCGGCTTCGCCCAGGCCGCGGCCTGCGCCGACGCCGGCGTCTACCTGATTTCGCCCTTTGTCGGGCGCATTCTCGATTGGTACCTGGCAAACACCGAAGTCCAGGTCGCCCACCCCGATGACGACCCGGGCGTACAGTCGGTACGCCGTATCTACCGCTACTACAAGACACACAGCTACCCGACCGTGGTCATGGGCGCGAGCTTCCGCAACGTCGGTGAGATCGAGGCACTGGCCGGCTGCGACCGGCTGACCATCAGCCCCGCGCTGCTGGAATCGCTGGCAGCGGACCACGGTGATCTCCCTCGCCAACTCAGCCCGCAGCACAACGGCTCAGATGATCCACAAGCGCAGCCTACCGAAGGCAGCTTCCGCCTCGCGCTGAATGCCGACGCGATGGCGACGGAAAAGCTGGCCGAGGGTATCCGCAACTTCATCGCCGACCAGAGCCGCCTCGAAGCGGTTATCAGCGCCGCATGATCAGCGCACTGAAAGCCCTCTTCATCCTGCCGGAAGACGACTCGAAAGAAGGCCGGCAACACCGGGTACAGCTGGCGGCCGCGGCATTGCTGATTGAGACCGCACGCGCGGATTTCACCCAGGATGCCAGTGAAGAAGCTGCCCTTGAGCAGATGCTCAGCGAATCACTGGGGCTACCGAAACAGGAGGTCAGGGCCTTGATCGACGCGGCCAGCGCGCGCGTCGAGGAGGCAACATCACTCTACGAGTTCACCCGCGTGATCAATGACCACTATGGGCCTGAAGAGAAGCTGACGCTGATCGCGAGCATGTGGCAGGTGGCCTACGCTGATGGCAATCTCGACAAGTACGAGGAACACCTGATTCGGCAGGTCGCCGAACTCACCTATGTGCCGCACCAGGAGTACATACGCTGCAAGCTGGAGGCGATGCCGCGCTGAGCGGTGTCAGCTGCGCTCAAGCACGACCATCAGGTCCTTGAACCGGGCGCGGTTTTCTTCCGACAAACCCATCAGTACCCGGTGTGCTTCGATGACCTTGTCGCGCACCGCAGCCTCGCTGCCCTCGACCAGCGGTATGCAGTCGATGCACTCTGGATTGGCACAGGCATCCTCATGCACATCGAACAGGCGCTGGAAGCCCATGCTCTTGATCAACCGGGTAATCCCCGGATTGGAGGAATAGATCGCCGGCATGAACCCGTAGCGTGCGCGAACCTCCAGTGCCAGTTTGGCCAACAGCCCCAGGGTGGTGCTGTCAATGCCCTCGGCATCACAGAGGTCAACCCACACGCTGGCAAAATCCGGGCTGTTCAGCATGCGCTGCAGATAGTCGTCAATGGTTGTGCACAGCGTAAGCCGCACGTCCCCGGTCAGGCGCACGACGTAGGCACCGTCCTGGCTTGCTGCGAGTATTCGGCCCTCTTCCATCTCAACTCCGCTTGCTGATAAACAGGGCAGCAATATCGTCGGGGGCTGTCTCGACCCGGTCCAGGCCCAGCCTGTTGACGATCTCATCCGGCGACTCCGCCAACTCCTCGAACACCTTGAGGAAATACTTCTCTTTTTCGATCAGGTTCTTGGGGGGGAGGATTTCAAGTATGCCGTCAGAGAACAGTGCCAGCATGAAGCGCTCTGGCAAATCCACCATGTGCTCCTCGAAGCTTGCATCGTCCATGATTCCCACAGCGGACCCCTCGCCGCGCAGGTAGCGGGCGCCCTCCCGAGAGACCAGCACCGGCTGTGGCAGATGCCCGGCCACGCTGTAGCGCAGGGTGTTCGCCTGGGTGTCGAGCAAGCCGACGACCATGGTGGCAAACTTGCCCACACCCAGGTCGAGCAGCTCTTGGTTGGCACGCTTCAGCATGGCCACCGGGCTCAGCAGGGTGTCGTCGTCACGATGCAGGAAATCCGACCGCTTGCGCGCGAAGAGATTCTTCAGCAACACCGTGGTAAAGGCAGAGGAACTGCCATGGCCGGATACGTCCGCCATGAAAAACGCAACGTGATGCTGACCCACCGTGAAGTAATCCGTGAAGTCACCGCTGAGGTACAGCGAGGGAATCACCGTATGGCTGAACACATACGGTTCCAGCACCATTGGGCTGACGGGCAGCATGCGTAACTGCACCTGGCGCCCGGCCTGCTGGTCCTGCTCGAGCATTTTCACAGTGCCGCGCAGCTCCGTGTTGGCCTGTTCCAGACGCTGGCGGGACTCACGCAATTCGCGACGCATCTGGCGTTGGCGCACGCAGCGTTCTATGGACTTGAACAGCGCCTCCTCATCCTCGATGGGGCGCACGAAAAAATCGCTGGCCCCCAGACGCAGGGCGGTCATCATTTTGTCCACTTCGGCACGATCACTGAACATGATCGCGGGCACCTGCAGGTCCAACTCGCGCAGGGAGCGACGCGCCTCCTGCCAGGAGACTGCCTCGAGATCCAGCTCGCAGAGAATAACGTCGAGGTCCTGGTTAGCCGTGAGAAAATGATAGGCCTCAAGCACATCGGTGAACACCTCAACACGGTACCCCTGGCCGATGACCGTCTGCGCCAGTTCGCCTGCACGAGCGGCATCGTCGTCGATGAGCAACACATAACCTTTGGATTTCATCATGCGGCACTTGCGGGGCGTGTGCTGAGGGACAGTACGCCCTTGGCATGGGTGGGGCAACCAATTTGCACCGGGTTTGGGCAGGATTTCACAGTTTTGGTGCAAACTTTCGCACGCCTCATCCGGCTACAGTTCGTCCGGCCACTCCTCATCACCGAAGTCGGAGAAGGTGTCCTCCACCTCACCGTCGTTGATCAGGGCGCGCCGCTGCTGCAGGTATGCATCGCGGATAAAAATGTAGCGGTCACCGGAAATCAGGTCTTCCGCTTTCAACAGCTCGACCCGGGAGCTGACCAGTTCCAGGCCAATCAAGGAGTTTCGCAACCGCACATCGTCTATCGCCACTTCGACAGACGTGTAGGCGTCAAAGACGGTGCCCACGCCGCTGCGCATGGTACGTGGGCCAAAAAGCGGCACCATCAGATAGGGGCCTTCAGGAACCCCCCACACCGCCAGGGTCTGTCCGAAATCGGTCCTCAGGGGCTCGACACCCATGCGTGTCGCCACATCGAACAGGCCGAGTATGCCGATGGTGGAGTTGAGCAGGAAACGGCCACCGGCTTGGGCGGCGCCCCCGAACTTCCCCTGGAGGAGAGAGTTCAGGGTAGTGTTGACGTCACGCAGGTTGCGGAAGAAGTTATCGACACCCACTTCCAGGGGGTCCGGTGTAATCGCGTGATAGCCACGGGCCGCGGGCTTCAGCAGATACTGGTCCATGCGCTCGTTGAAGATGAAGATCGGCCGGTTGATGGCCTCCAGTGGATCCGGATTCACGGGCTCCGAGGCCATCACGGGAGCGGCGCTCAGCAGGCAAAGCAACAGCAATGTCGGACGCAGAATTCTCATGGGCGAGCCGCGGTCAGGTTCAGGCGCCGCATATTACGCCTGTGGCGGTAGCGGAGCAACCTGGGAAAAATACCTGTCAGCAGGTCACCAGAATGCCGCGCTCGACAAACTCTCGCAGCTGCGCCGCGCCAAATGAGTTGACCGTGTCGCCCGGCAGCGAGAGCTCTGCGGCAAGGTCCTGCAGCACCTTTGCACCCGAAACAGCCGCGCCATCGCGAACCCGTTCCAGCAGCCGTGCGGTCGCAGCATTCAACGACAGGAAACGCACGGCATCCAGGCGATCCCGGTAGACCACCAGATAGACGGGCGCTTCGGGCTCAGTAGGCCGAAAATCGACGCCAATGCGGTGCACCGGATAGCGGTAGGCCAGCGGCCACGCCAGGGGGGAGATCGCCAGTGCTGCCGTCATCGGGTCTCCCCCAGCGTCAGCGGGTACCTCCTCCTCCGCGACGCTGAGCGCCAGTTCCACCCACTCGTAATGGGCAAGTTCTGCAAGAAACGGCGGATCATCCGGGCCCGGGCTGTGGCGTTCGAACAGAAAGCGCAGGAACTCCTGGCTGATTTCGAGAAAATACGGCGTGTGGCAGCGGTGGCCATCGATGAATTGGCGCACGAGACGGTGCCATGCGGCGTCCTCATACAGTTGGCGCAGCACCGGAAAACCGCCACTGATAAATCCTTCAATATTGTTGTAGACCAGGGTCTCGTAAATTTTCAGGCGGCGCGCCTCAACCCCACGGGGCGGGGCATGCAGGGCCGGGTCGCGCAGGTAACGCGCCATCTCCAGCTGTTGAGTACGCAAGTCAGCCATGGGCACAGCCCTGCAATCCGACGCTGTCGGCCGCCTGCAGGCGGCGAATCTGCCCCACCTCGCGCAGTAACTCGACCAGCGGTGGCAGGTTGAAGTCGCGTTCCAGAAGCGTGGGCACGGGGCCCAGCAACCGGTAGGCCTCTGCCAGCAGTGACCAGACCGGCTCAATCACCGAAGTGCCGTGGGTATCCACCTTCAGGTCAGGTGCCTCATCGTAGTGACCGGCCACGTGTATATAGCGCACCCTGTCCAGCGGCAGGGCCTGCAGGAAAGCCGACGCCGTATAACCGTGGTTGATGCTGTTGACATAAACGTTGTTCACGTCCAGAAGAAGATCACAACCCGAGCGCCGCACGACCTCGGTAATAAACTCCAGCTCCGTCATCTCGGCATGGGGCTGCGCGTAATACGAAGCATTTTCCAGTGCAATCGGTGCACCGATAATGTCCTGCACGCGCTGCACACGTTCAACCACATGCGTAACCGCCTCCGCCGTGAAGGGCAGCGGCAGCAGGTCGTAGAGGTGGCCGTCCGCGGCGCAGTAGCTGAGGTGCTCGGTGTAGAGACTGGCGCCGGTGTCATCCATCAGGCCGCGCACCGCGCGAACCAGCGCGGTATCCAGCTCATCAGTACCGCCGATATCCAGGGACAGGCCATGCAGGACCAGCGGCCGCTGCGCTACCAGTTCGCGAAACTGCCGGCCCAGACGACCACCTACCCCGATCCAGTTCTCCGGGGCCACTTCAAAAAAATCGACCTCGGGGATCTCCCCAGAAAGCAACGGGCCCAGAAGGGCCCGCCGCAAACCCAGGCCCGCACCGGCGAGCCTGTCAGAGTGCGCGGGCATCAGCCGCCACACTTACCTTCGCCGCATTTACCCTCGGCATCTTTCTTGGCGTCTTTCTCGCCGCACTTGCCTTCACCGCACTTGCCTTCGGCGGCATCCTTTTCACCGCACTTGCCCTCGCCGCACTTGCCTTCAGAGGCATCCTTTTCACCACACTTGCCCTCGCCGCACTTGCCCTCGTGATCGCCGTCACCGTGGGAGTTGAAGTTGGCAAGGTTGTAGCCGGAGCCAAGTTCCTGCGCCGCAAAGGGATTTGCCCCCGCCGAAGCCACCGGTACGACCGAACTGGCCAGGAATGCAGCACCCAGTGCCAGCGCGAGGGGTTTTCTGGAGTCTTTCATGATGGTTGTCCTTTTGTTGTCATAAGGTCCGAACAGTCTACCGCAGACAGCGTGATTAGCATGTCTCAGTGTGTGACCCGATATTGTCCGGTAAGTTTCACCGATTTTTTTCCCTGCGCCACACGGGCTTATCGGGCTGTCGGCGCCGCATCGTCAGGGTGCCTCGCCAGCCATTCAACCACCGCCTGCCATTGCTGCTGAAGCCGCTTGTCGGAGACGGGGGTGCGAGTGCCCAGGCGCTGGGCGAACAGGGAAACGCGAAACTCCTCCAGCATCCAGCGGTAGGTGGCCGCTGCCGGACACAGCGCAAGCAGCCGTGGAGAGGCCTGCAGGGCCTCCTGCAGCGGCTGTGCAAATTTTTGCAAGCGCTCCCGGTGACTGTCATCCCGCGCCAGCTGGCCCTTCAGGTTCTCGGCGCGTTGCTGCAAGGCCTTCATATAGCGCGGGTACTGTGCCAGCCACTCGGCTGGCGTGTCGCGCTGAAATCCCACCTGCCACAGGGCTGCAAGCTGGGCCTCGATATCGGCCAGTGCGGCGACCCAGTCAGGCCCGCTGTAGCGCGCCAGCGTGGTCCGCGCCTCTGCCAGCGGACGCAGCGCGTTGATGAGTGTGGCCTCGAGGTGGTTGGCGCGCTCCACAACCTGGCCACTGCGCCCGGCGCACAGGGCGAACGACGCACTGTCCCGGGGCAAGCTGTCATCGAGCCCTGCTGCGTCCACCCAGGCGGCATCGATCATGTCCTCCACCAGGTCTTCGCGACGCTGGCCCGCCGCAGCCAGCAGCAGGCTCGTTTCGTTGCCCTGCAGCAGTTGCTTGCGCAAAAACTTGACCTGCTGACGATGCTGCAGGCGCAGTAGTCGCACCACGCCGAGACGGTGTTGCCCGTGCGCCTCGCCCGGGTAGTCGCACAGCGCTACCGCGACGCTGTCCCCCCTGTCGACCAGCGCGGGCCAGGAAACGATCTCGGTGCCCGCCTGCCGGAAACGCCATTGCTCTGGCAGGGCACTGTCTGGCCAGGCAGTGAGTCCCTCCTGGGCCGGGCTGTTTTCCGGCGCCGCCACGATCGTCTCTCGTACATCGTCGCGAAACATCGCCACCAGTGCGCCGAGATCGCGACCCTGCTGCAGCAGTCGTCCATCGGCGTCTACCACCCGAACATTCATGCGGTAGAACGGATCCAGCGCGTCCGGATTGAAATCCTCGGCGCGCAGTTTGACACCCGCGATCCGGCCCAGCGCTCTCGCCAGCGCGGCGCCCAGGGACTCATCATTCGGCTCCAGCTCTGCCAGCGCCTGATCCACTCTGTCCGGCACAGGCACCAGCTGCTTGCGCTTGTCCTTGGGCAAGGCCTTCACCAGGGCAATACATTTGTCCCGCAACAGGCCGGGTACCAGCCAGTCGAACCGAAACCGCGGCACACGATTCAGCAAGCCGACGGGCAAGGTCACCGAGACACCATCCGCTTCCTGTCCGGGCTCAAAGCGGTAGCTGAGGCGCAGCTCGAGGTCGCCCCAGACCAGCCGGTCCGGAAACTGCTGACCCAGAGCGGCACCGGGATCGCGCGCCAGCAACTGTTCCCGGGAGATGCGCAGCAGGCGATCAGCGTCGGGTTCCGCCGCCAACCAGGCTCGCAAACGCTCGGCAGTTGTGATATCCGACGGCAGACGCTCGTCATAGAAAGCAAACAGCACCTGCTCATCCGCGAGCAGGTCGCGCCGCCGCACCTTGGCCTCGAGGTCTTCGAGGTCGCGCGCGACGCGCAGGTTGTGCTTGAGGAACCCGGGATGTCGGGGAAAACGACCTGCGATCAGGCCTTCCCGTATCAGCAGTTCACGTGCTTCTGCGGGGTTGATCGGTCCATAGTGCACGGGGCGCCTGTCCGCCACGGTAAGGCCGTAGAGCGTAATCCGCTCCCAGGCCATGGCGCGCCCCTGCCGCGCCTCCCAGCGAGGTTCGTAGTAGTGGTGTTTCAGCAGCTCCGGATTTGTCGACAACACCCAGGCGGGATCGATCGCCGCCACCGTGCGGGCAAACACCCGCGAGGTCTCCACAACCTCTGCGGCAACAACCCATTTCGGGCGTTGCCGCCCCAGGCTTGAACCCGGAAATATCTGCAATTTCCGATTGCGGCTACCCAGGTAATCGCGGTTCTCCTGATGCTGGGCAATGTTGGACAGTAAACCCGCCAGCAGCGCGCGGTGGATCGGCTCGAAGGTCTCCCCCGCAGCGTCTGACACTTCGCCACCCAGCCGCAGCCCCAGCTGCCGGCAGGCGATTCGCAACTGGGCGTGCATATCACGCCACTCACGCATCCGCAGGAAAGAGAGGTACTCCCGCTGGCAGAGCTTGCGCAGCTGACTCTGGGTCAGGGCTTGCCGCTGTTCTTCGTAGTATCGCCAGAGGGCCAGCCAGGCCATGAAGTCGGAGCGTTCATGGCGAAAACGCGCGTGCATCTGATCGGCCTGGGACTGCTTGTCCGCAGGGCGTTCACGCGGATCCTGGATAGCCAATGCTGCGGCAATCACCAGCACCTCCTCCAGGCAGGACAGTGCCTGGGCGGCCAGCACCATGCGACCCAGCCGCGGGTCAATCGGCAGTTTCGCCAGCTGCCGTCCCAGCGCCGTCAGCTTGCCCCGGCCGTTAACGGCACCCAACTCCTGCAGCAACCTATAGCCGTCACGCACCATGCGTGGGTCGGGAGGGTTGATAAAGGGGAAGCGCTGAACCTCGCCGAGACCCAGCTGCAGCATTTGCAGAATGACCGCCGCAAGATTAGTGCGCAGAATCTCGGGATCGGTGAACTCCGGCCTGGAAAGAAAATCCGCCTCGCTGTAGAGGCGTATGCATACGCCAGCGGCAACGCGTCCGCAGCGCCCCTGCCGCTGGTTGGCGCTGGCCTGGGATACCGGTTCTATGGGCAATCGCTGCACCTTGGTACGAAAGCTGTAGCGACTGATGCGCGCGTCACCGGGGTCGATAACGTAGCGTATACCGGGCACCGTCAGAGAGGTTTCAGCGACGTTAGTGGCCAGTACAACGCGCATCATGCGGCGTCGCGAGAGATCGAATACGCGGCTCTGTTCCGCGTTCGAGAGGCGCGCGTACAACGGCAGCACCTCAATACGCTCCAACTCCCTGAGGGCGCGCGCCAGTTCGCGGATCTCGCGCTCCCCGGGAAGAAATACCAGCACATCGCCGCGCTCTCCGAATTGCCCGCGCTCAATGTCGGCCACCAGTGCCGCCACTTGCTCCTGCAGACCCAGGTCCCGGTCCTCTGCCGGGTCCAGGTAGACGGTTTCCACCGGATAACCGCGACCGGAAACCTCGATCACCGGAGCATCGTCGAAGTGTCGTGAAAAGGTCTCGACATCGATCGTGGCGGAGGTAATGACCAACTTCAGGTCCGGCCGGCGCGGCAAGAGCTGCTTGAGATAGCCGAGCAGGAAGTCGATATTCAGGCTGCGCTCATGCGCCTCGTCGATAATCAGGGTGTCGTACTGCCGCAGCAGTCGGTCGTGACGAATTTCCGCGAGCAGAATGCCATCGGTCATCAGCTTGATCGCCGATGCCTCGGAGACCTGGTCGGTGAAGCGCACCTGATAACCGACAGTGGCGCCCAGCGGTACAGCCAGTTCATCAGAGATACGTTGGGCAACAGTGCGCGCCGCGAGCCGGCGCGGCTGCGTATGGCCAATCCGGGCGACGCGCCCCCGGCCCAGCTCCAGACAGATTTTGGGGATCTGGGTCGTCTTGCCGGAGCCGGTTTCGCCGGCGATGATCACCACCGGATGGTTGCTGATGGCTCTCGCGATCTGCTCCCGAGCCGCCACGACCGGCAGGTCCGGTGGGTAGGAAATCGGCGGAATGATGCGGTCGGCCGCATCCGGCATAACACTCTCCTGCTCGCTGCCTGCGATTGTGTCGGGGCGGCTACACTACGGTATCATGGCACGCTCAACAATCCCGCAGGATGCCGGCATGCCGCAGATACACAACCACACTTTCGATGAGCTGAGCCTCGGGCAACAGGCACAGCGCAGCCACACCGTCACCCTGCAGGATCTGCGCCGCTTTGCCGCCGCATCCGGTGACTACAATCCCCTGCACCTGGATCCGGATTATGCCGCCACCACCCCCTTTGGCGGCTGCATCGCACACGGCATGTTCAGCGGCGGGCTCATTTCAGCGGCCCTCGCCATGCAGTTGCCGGGGCCCGGTACAATCTATCTGGGGCAGTCGCTGAGCTTTCGCCAGCCGGTGCATGTCGGTGACACGCTGACCGTCGAGCTGACAGTGAGTGCACTGGAGCCGCGTCGGCGCCGCGTGACGCTGGACTGCACGGTGGTGAACCAAGAGGGCCGCAAGGTGGTGACGGGGACTGCCGAGGTCATCGCACCGGTCGAACGGCAAAGCGTGACCGTCGAACACGATGCCATTCCGGCTGAGTGAGCCTCAGGCGCCGCTGGCGTTGGCCGGCGATGCCTGGGCAAACTGCGCTGGATCAAGGTATTGCAGGCGCAGCTCGATGGAGCCGCGTGCTGCGTTGGAGTCAGCCCCGAGCACCATCACGTTGACCTCGCCTTCTTCTTCGGTGGCCGCACTGAGCCCGAACACGACATTGTCAGGATTGTTCTGCTCGGAGAACACCTTGATGTCCTTGCCCGCGCGCAGCGCATCGCTCAACTGGGCCACCAGCATGGCCAGGCTGGAGCGAAAAGCACCGAAATTCAGCTTGCCGCGATACTCGCTGTGGTCCAGCGCAACATCAAAGCGTACCTGTGTCTTGTCCTCCATCACCACGTTCGTCAGGTGCACGGCCCGCCCCGTCGCCAGATCGCGAAATACGTTTTTCGCCTCGGTGCGGCGGTTCTCCAGAAATGCCTTGTACAGCAGGTTGACTGCAATCGTCAGGAACTGATCCCGCGGGATCGATTTTGTTGGATTCTGAGCCATGACCTACCCTCTCGCGCCAGCGCGCAAGTCTACTGCCTGGCTGCCGCAAACGCCAGCCACCTGCCCTCTCCGGGCGGTGATTTCCACCGCGTCATGGGTTCCCGACGGTCGCCAGTCTGGTACGCTTGCAGCGCCAGGATCACGCAACGAACGAGAGGCCGGGAATGGGCAATAACCGTGTGCAGTACGATTACCAGGGCGCCCGGGTGCTGGTCACCGGAGGAACCAGCGGCATTGGTGCGGGCATCGCAGCGGCCTACCGCGCGGCGGGCGCTACTGTCACTGTTACCGGCACCCGCAACAGCGCTGCGGACTATGACCACGACCTCTCCGGTTACCGCTACCTGACGCTGGATGTAGAGGACCCTGCACAGGTTGATGCCGTGGCATCGGCACAGGGCGAGCTGGACATCCTGGTCAACAACGCCGGCATCGCACTACCCAGCCTCGGGCTCGATGAATGGGACCCGGACACCTTCGACAGGGCGGTTACCATCCACCTCACCTCAGGCTTCCGGCTGGCCCGGCGCTGCCGTGATGCCCTGGCGCGCAGCACGCTGCACGGAGGGGCCTCCATCGTGGGGATCGGTTCCATGAGTTCCTACTTCGGCATCGGCATCGTACCGGGTTACGGGGCCGGCAAAACCGGCCTGCTCGGGCTCATCCGCAGCATGGCCGTGGAATGGGGCCGACTGGGTATACGCAGCAATGCGGTCGCTGTTGGCCTGTGTGCCAGCCGCATGACCGCGGCTACGGTGGCTAACCCGGAGTGGTCCGCACCCACACTCGCCCGCACGCCATTGGGTCGCCTTGGCCAGCCCGACGACGTCGCTGGCGCCGTACTGTTCCTGACCAGCGCCCAGGCGAGCTGGATCACCGGCCAGACACTGCCCATAGACGGCGGCTACACGGTCTCCGGGTAGCTTTCCCGCCGTGCCCAGACTGCACTGCTCCCGGCCTGTCCATGCGACGTGACAATCAGCATTGGGCCGCGCTGTCTGCGCCCCCCGGCCGGCGCGAGCGCTGTGACGCACAGGGCCTGGCAGAATACCGGCGTACCTTCCTTGCAGACAACCGTCTGTCCGAACACTGGACACGACACAACAGGACCGTATTCACCATCGCCGAGATCGGGTTTGGCTGCGGTCGCAACTTTCTGCTCACCTGGGACCTGTGGCGGCAGCGCCGCAATCCGGATGAGGGCGCCCGGCGACTGCACTACATCGCCATCGAGGCCAATCCACCGCAGCGCGCGGAGCTGTCAGCCATGGCCGCTCACGATACGGAACTGGCACCGCTTGTGGCCGCTCTCTGCGCCCAGTATCCGCAGCCGTTACCGGGTGTTCACCGGGCCGTATTCGATGCCGGCAAGGTTATCCTCGACCTCTGGTGGGGCCCGGCAGAGGATGTCCTGGCAGATCTGCGGCAGGCCGCGGTGTCCCTCGTTGACCACTGGATTGCTGACGGAGGCCGCGGCACCCTCACTGCTCCCGCCCGCTTGCCGCCACGCTGGGATCAGCCCTGGCACAGCAGCGCACCTCCGGCATCCGTGCTGGTACTCGGTGCCGGACTGGCCGGCTGTCATACCGCCGCTGCACTGGCACGGCGCGGCGTGACTGTCACTGTTCTGGAGAGCGGTGAACCCGCACAGCGGGCTTCTGGCAACGCCCAGGGTGTGTTGTACACACGGCTTTCGCACCGTCACTCTGCGCTCACCGACTTCGCGCTCGCCAGCTTCGACTTCGCGGTGCGCCAATACCGCGACGATTTCGCCGCAGGACGACTGCGAGAGGGTCTCGACGGCGCCCTCTGCGGCAGTTTTCACCAGGTCCAGGACAGGCGTGAACTGGATCGCATGCGCCTGCTGCTCACGACGGTCCCCGAGCTCGCACAGGTGGTGGACGCAGCGCAGGCCTCTCGGCTCATCGGCCTCGAGCAGCACAGCGCAGGGTACTGGTACCCGCAATCGGGCTGGCTGTCGCCTCCCGCCGTCTGCGCTGCGCTACTGCGGCAGGACAACGTAACACTGCAGGCCGGCTGCGGCCCTCTGCGACTGATGCGCAGCGGTCAGCATTGGCAGGCGGTAAATGGCGACGGACAGGTGATCGCGGAGGCACCTGCGGCGGTGATCGCGGCCGGCACGGCCTGCAACACCTTCACCGGCCTGGCGTGGCTGCCACTGCGCGCCATACGGGGCCAGACCACGCAACTACCCGGTCTGAATGCCCTGGCTCCGCTGCGCGCTGCACTCTGCCATCGCGGGTACATTGCACCCGCGCGCGCCGGGGAACACTGCATTGGCGCCACCTTCGGGCCCGGCGACTGTGACCCGGCGCTGCGCCCCGAGGACCAGGCTTACAACCTGGCACAGCTCACGGCTGCCCTTCCCACACTTGCAAAGGCTCTCGATGCGCTGGAGGATACGCCACTGGCGGGTCGCACGGAGTGGCGTTGTGCCAGTCCGGACTACCTGCCACTGGTGGGCCCGGTGCCGGAGCGAGAGACGTTCATCCAACGCTTCGCAGCCCTGCGAGACAACGCGAGGCAGCCTGTTGCCGCACAGGGGGTCTACCACGAGGGGCTATACCTGAACACCGGCCACGGCTCTCGCGGACTCACCTCGACGCCGCTGGCCGCAGAACTGCTGGCCAGCCAGTTGTGCGGTGAGTCACTGCCGGTGGAGCCGGAAACGCTGCGCGCACTGGCGCCGGCGCGCTTCCTGCTGAGGGATCTGGGGAGAAACCGAATTTGAATATCTGCTACCGATTGTGCGTCTGCCTGCTGGCGCTGCTCGCGACTACGGCCTCCGCCGCAGAGCACTTCAGCTTCCGGGTGCTGGAGAAGAAACCGCAGTCGCGCAGCCATTTCGTGCAGGGTCTGCAGATAATCGACGGCATGCTCTATGTCGGAACCGGCGGCTATGGGCAGTCCCGTTTGCTGCAATACCGTCTCGACGACGGTGAGCTCCTGGCCGAGCGGCGCCTGCATCCGCGGCTGTTTGGCGAAGGGGTTACCGTGCTCGGAGACCGCGTCTACCAGCTGACCTGGCAGGCTCGCAAGCTACTCGTCTACAACCGCGACGATCTCAGCCCGCTTGCGGCGCTCTCCATTCCGGGCCAGGGCTGGGGCCTGACCCACGATGGCTCGGAGCTGATCTACAGCGATGGCAGCCACCGCCTGTACTTTCTCGACCCCGATACCGCGCAGCGCCAACGCAGTATCACGGTCATGGAGAGCGGCATGCCGGTGGCGCGGCTCAACGAACTCGAGTGGATTGACGGGAGGATCTGGGCCAACGTCTGGCAGGAAGACCGCATCATTGTCATCGACCCGGCAAGCGGTGAGGTCACGGCAACTGTCGACCTCCGCGGCCTGTTACCGCTGCCGGAGCGCCAGCCGGGGACCGACGTGCTGAATGGCATCGCCTACAACCCCGAGGACGGAGGTATCTGGGTGACCGGCAAGAACTGGCCCTGGATGTACCGCATCGAACTCAGACCGCTGACGGCAGCCGCAGCCGATTCACGTTAGAATACGCCGTCGCACTTTCTGAGACAGGATCCGTATGAACCAGATTACCCCCGGCGCTGCCGTCAGCCACGCCGCCTTCCGGCTACTGCGCAGCCACGAGATTGAATCGCTACAGCTGCGCGTGGAGCAGTATGAGCACAGCGCTACCGGCGCCATGCATTACCATCTGGCTGCGAACAACAGCGAAAACGTGTTTCTGGTGGCTCTGCGCACCGTACCCACCGACTCGACCGGTGTGGCGCACATACTGGAGCATACCGCCCTCTGCGGCAGCGAGCGCTACCCGGTGCGCGACCCCTTCTTCATGATGCTGCGTCGATCGCTGAACACGTTCATGAATGCCTTTACCAGCAGTGACTGGACCGCCTACCCGTTTGCGAGCCAGAACCGCAAGGACTTCGCCAACCTGCTGGATGTCTATCTGGATGCCGTGTTCTTTTCACGTCTTGATCCACTGGACTTCGCCCAGGAGGGTCACCGGGTTGATTTTGCGGAGCCGGGAAATCCGGATAGCGACCTGGTCTTCAAGGGGGTCGTGTTCAACGAGATGAAGGGGGCCATGAGCTCGGTGTCGAGTACGCTCTGGCAAACCCTGTGCGAACACCTGTTCCCGACCGTCACCTACCACTACAACAGCGGCGGCGATCCGGAACACATTCCCGACCTCAGTTATGAACAGCTGAAATCTTTCTATCGCAGCCACTACCACCCCAGCAACGCCATCTTCATGACCTTCGGCGACATCCCCGCACACGAACACCAGGCGGTATTCGAAGCCCGTGCGCTGCAACGTTTCCAGCGTCTTGAAGAGCGGATAGCCGTGCCGCGAGAGCAACGGCTCAGCGCACCGCTACGGGTGGAGAGATCCTACGCACTGGACGACTCTGGCGACACCGCGGCCAAGACACACATCGTGATTGGCTGGCTGCTCGGCGAAAGCACCGACCTGGAGCAGCAACTGGAAGCACAGCTGTTGTCCAGTGTACTGCTGGACAACAGCGCATCGCCGCTGATGCATGCACTGGAAACAACAGAGCTGGGGCAGGCGCCCTCGCCCCTCTGTGGCCTCGAGGACTCCCAGCGGGAAATGGTCTTCAGCTGCGGCATCGAAGGGAGCGAGGCATCATCTCGGGACGCACTGGAAGCGCTGGTGCTCGAGGTGATTGCGCGCGTGGCCCGTGACGGTGTGCCGCAGGCACAGCTGGAGGCAGTGCTGCACCAGCTGGAATTGCACCAACGCGAAATTACCGGCGGCGGCTACCCCTACGGGTTGCAGCTGATCCTGCAGGCGCTCGGCCCCGCCACACACTACGCGGACCCGGTCGCCGTGCTGGATCTGGACCCGGTTCTGGACGCGCTGCGCCGCAAGGTCAGCGATCCCGCCTATATCCGTCAGCTGGCACAGCGACTCCTGCTCGACAACCCGCACCGCGTCACCCTGGTCATGACACCGGATACGCAGCTGTCGCAGCGGCGCCTGGAAGCCGAAACCCGGCGCCTTGCAGAGCTCAAGGCCGGTATGGATGCCTCCGCAAAGCAGGCGGTGATCGAGCTGGCTCAAAAGCTGGAACAGCGCCAGCAGCGCAAGGACGATCCCGGTGTGCTCCCCTGCGTGACCCTGGCCGATGTTCCCGAGCGCATACCAGAGCTCAACTATACCGAATACGCGCGGGGCCCCCTGCGACTGACACGTTACACCCAGGGCACGAATGGACTGGTATACCAGCATGTGGTGGCGCCCCTGCCCGCTTTGTCGGAGGACGATCTCGCGCTGCTGCCGCTGTATACCCGTGCGCTGACCGAGATCGGGCTCGGTGATGAGGACTACCTGCAGGTTCAGCAGCGCCAGGCCGCGACCGTGGGCAGCATCAGTGCCAGCACCTCCCTTCGCAGCGAACTGCACGACGTCCAGCGCCTGCACGGCTACTTTTCGCTGTCTTCACGGGCCCTGGCACGCAACAGCCGCGCCCAGGCCAGTCTGATGCGCGACACACTGGAGCAGGTGCGCTTCGATGAGGATGCACGTATCCGCGAGCTGGTCAGCCAGTCTCGAGCGCGACGCGAACAGTCCGTCACAGGGAACGGGCACGGACTTGCGATGGCCGCCGCCTGCGCCGGCATGAGCGGCCTGGCGAGTATCAATAACCGGCTGGGCGGCCTGGAGGGGATACGGCGCCTGAAGGCACTCGACGACAGTTTACAGCAGGCCGACGCGCGGGACGCGCTGCGCGACGCATTGACCCGCGTGCACACGCAGGTCATCGCCATGCCACGGGAGTTGCTGGCGATCGCCGATGAACATGCCGCCGAGGCGGTGTGTCATGAAGCTTTGGCCCTGTGGGGCGACGCCGTGGGGGGCAGCCAGGACCGGGCGACGCTCAGCGCCGCACCGGTACTCGAAGCAAGACGGGAGTTCTGGGTCGCCAACACGCAGGTGAATTTCTGCGCACGCGCCTATCCGACGGTGCCCATCGGGCACCCCGATGCACCGGCGCTCACCGTGCTTGGTGGCTTCCTGCGCAACGGCTTTCTGCATCGGGCGATCCGCGAGCAGGGCGGCGCCTACGGCGGTGGCGCGGGGCAGGACTCGGGGATTGCAGCGTTCCGCTTCTACTCCTACCGCGACCCGAGGCTTGTGGAGACGCTCGATGATTTCGACGAGTCGGTGCGCTGGATGTTGGAGAGCCAACACGATCCGCGTGGGCTGGAGGAGGCCATCCTCGGCGTGATAGGCAGCCTCGACAAGCCGGCGTCGCCCGCCGGAGAGGCTCGCCAGCACTTCTACAACCGCCTCTTCGGGCGCAGTCATGCTCAACGGGAAGCATTCCGGCGCGCCATTCTGGAGATCACCCTGGACGACCTCCGGCGCGTGGCCGGCTGCTACCTGACCCCCGAACGCGCGAGTACCGCGGTGGTGAGCAACCGGAAACAACAGGAAAAGCTCGGCTCGGCGCTGGCCGAGCTCGAGCTGCGGGTCGAGGTGCTGTAAACCTCAATCCTGGCGCGGGCCCTTCATCTTGCCGGGTTCTCGCCCCTTGCCGCGCTGGCTTTCCATGGCGTCCAGCTTCGCGCGCTGCTCCTCACTGAGCAGTGCGCGTACCGCCGCACGTGTTTCAGTCCGCCGGTAGGCGTTGCGCGCAGTAATAGCGCCGAGCTCCTCGGTCAGCGATTCGCTGGCAGCGGCGTCGAAACTTGCCCCCTGCGACTGCAGCTCGCGCCGGATTTCCTGCATGCGGGCACGGTCCGCTGCCCCTTCCGCCGCAGCGGCCTGCAGCAACTCGCCAATTTCGACCCGCTGTGTGTCGCTGAGGTCAACGTGTTGTGCCATGCGTTCAAGCATACGCTCGGGGTTGCCGCCCTGCGGCGCGGCAAAAGCGGGCGTCAGGGCCATGGTGGTGAGAAGCGCCAGAGCGCCCGCCGTGCGACGAAGTATTACCTGTGTGCGTGAGTTCATAACCTTTCTCCTGTGGATGAAACGCAGGACCATAGTAGAACCGGATCGCGTTAAGCAGTGCGGCGGTTGCGTAAAGAATGGTAAAGAATACCTGACGCTCCGCTGCGAACGTGGCTTTCCTCTACAGCGCCGGGCACACTGTAGACCTCAACCAAGGCGAGCATGACCCGAGCGATGCATCCACACCTGCTGCTGATCGATGACGACAGGGAGCTGTGCCAGCTGCTGAGCGAGTATCTCGGCTCCGACGGCTTTGACATCGACAGTTGCCACGACGGCGACAAGGCGCTGCAAAAGGCCTGCGAACGGCACTATGACGCCATTATCCTGGACGTCATGCTGCCGGGCGTGCAGGGCCTTGAGGTATTGCGGCGCCTGCGCGCGATTCCCGTCGACACCCCCGTGCTCATGCTCACTGCTCGCGGCGAAGACACGGATCGCATCGTCGGACTGGAACTCGGCGCTGACGATTATCTGGCCAAGCCCTGCAACCCCCGGGAACTGGCCGCGCGACTGAGAGCCATTCTGCGCCGCACCGGCGTGCCGCGCGCTTCGGGACACGACGACATTACGTCCGGCCTGCTCGCGATCAATGCCGCACAGCGCAAGGCCACCTGGGATGCTCGGGACCTGCAACTCACCAGTGCGGAATTCAACATCCTGCGCCTGTTGATGGCCCATGCAGGCAACGTGGTCAGCAAAGACCAATTGAGCCAGCAGGCCCTGGGCCGGCCGCTGTCCGCTTACGACCGCAGCGTGGACGTGCACGTGAGCAAGATTCGCAAGAAGATGCAGGCGCTCGGCGCAGAAAAGCTCATTACCAGCGTACGCGGGGCCGGTTACCAGCTGCTGGTGCACGGGGAGCGCAGGCCATGAGACTAGCCATGCCGCTGTTCCTGCGCATTTTCCTGGGCTTCTGGCTGGTGACCGTCGTTGTATTGGGCAGCGCCATTGTTGCCGGTAACTACCTTGACGCACTGGTGCCCGATAATGGCTCGCTGATCGAGGGCAAGCGCCCGATGCCGGGCCCGGAGGGGCCACCGCGGGTCTTTGTGCGCCTGCTGTATGAGCTGCAGAACGCACCCAGGGAGCAGCTGCCGCAGATCATCCAGGCGGCCCAAAGCAGACACAAGGTTGAGGTCTACCTGATCGATCCCGAGGGCGAAGACCTGCTGCAAAGAACCTTGCCCGCATCGGTCGCGAGCATCGCGTCAGAACTGGATCGGAATCGTCGCCGGGTATTCCAGCGCAGCGGTCGGCAACAGTATCTGGGCCACCTTCTCTACCGCGCCGATACCGGGCCGCTGCGATCGGTGCTGGTCCTTCCCGCGCCGCGGATACCGCTGGTGACGCTCCTGGGAAGCAATGCCTGGTTGCGTGCTGCCCTCGCACTTCTGGTGTCCGGACTGTTGTGCTACGCGGTCTCCCGCCTGCTTACCCGGCGGCTGGCGGCGCTGCGGCAGGCAGCGCGCAGACTGGCGGAGGGTGACCTGGGAACGCGTATCGACGTGCGCACGTCCGGCCGCGACGAAACCGACGATCTGGCCCGCGACTTCAATCACATGGCCGAGCTGCTGCAGGAGCGCATCAACGCGCAGAAAACCCTGCTCGCCAACGTGTCGCACGAGTTGCGCTCTCCGCTTGCGCGTATGCAGGTTGCGCTGGCGCTGGCGGAGCAACAACCCGAGGGCGCAGCCGCCCAGCTGGCGCGGATCGCGCGCGAGGCGCAGCGCCTGGAAAGCCTGGTCGGCGAGTTACTGGACAGCCAGGCGGCACCTTCCGACCTGGAGCAGCACATCGATCTCGTGGTGCTGCTGGAAGAGCTGTGTAACGATGCCCGTTTCGAGGCGGGCGAGCAACACCGTGTTGTCTTCCACAGTGATGTGGCGGAAGCACTGGTCAAAGGCAACGGCAGCCAGCTGCGCAAAGCCTTTGACAATGTCCTGCGCAACGCCTGCCACTACAGCCCACCACAGAGTACGATCACCGTCAGCCTGCAGCAGAACGGCGCCGCTCACACGATCACGGTTGCTGACCAGGGCCCGGGCGTGCCGGAATCCGACCTGACCCGTATCTTCGAGCCCTTCTACAGGGTCGACACCGCGCGCGACAGGCAGACAGGTGGCCATGGCCTGGGGCTGTCCATCGCGAAGCAGGCACTGCTGCGACACGGCGCAGGGATCAGCGCGCGAAATACCCACCCCGGGCTGGCGGTGGAAATCACCCTGCCCGCCTGCGCGGCAGACGCTGCTTAAACCCCACGGCAGTGCTAGAATCGCTGCCGGATCATCAGGGCCGGAGGCCGCTCAGCATGTTCGACGTCACACCAATGGCGGGTGCCCTCGGCGCCGAAATCACCGGAATTGACCTGGCGCAGGACCTTCAGCCGGAGCAGGTGGGGGCATTGCGCACGCTGCTCAACGACCACGAGGTGATCTTCTTTCGCGACCAGGATATCAGCCCTGCCAGACAACACGCACTGGCCTCCTGCTTCGGCCCCCTGCAAACACATCCAGCCTACGCCACCATCGAGGGCTTTCCGGAAATTACCATCCTGGAGAGCACGGCCGAAAAGCCGACCAAAATCGAGGCCTGGCACTCAGACATGACGTTCCGGCAACATCCTCCGATGGCGACAGTCCTGAAATCGGTGATTATTCCGCCGCGGGGCGGTGATACGCTGTGGGCGAGTATGACCGCTGCCTACAATGCCCTGTCCGCGCCGATGCAGCGCCTGCTCGAGGGGCTGGTCGCTGTGCACGACTTCAGCTGGGGATTCAAGGAAAGCCTCGCCGAACCCGGAGGCCGCGAACGCCTCGCAGAGGCGGTGGCGGCCAACCCGCCCGTTCGTCACCCGGTCATCCGCACGCATCCGGAAACCGGCAAGAAGGTGATTTTTGTCAACAGCCTGTTCACCACACACATTGAGGGGCTGAAACCGAACGAGAGCCGTGCACTGCTGGATTTCCTGTTCCGCCATGTCGTCACGGACGAATTCACCTGCCGCTTTCACTGGCGCCCGCACAGCATCGCCATCTGGGACAACCGCAGCACGCAACACAAACCCGTCAACGATTACTTCCCGGCACACCGGCGCATGGAACGCATCACCGTGGACGGCGACCTGCCCTACTGAAGCGGCGGGTACTGCTCGGTGGTGCGCACCGCTCCCGAGCGCACGCGCCGCATGTAGTCCGCCACATCGCGTTTGACTTCCGGCGCATACAGGTAGAGGCCGATGATGTTCGGCACCGCGATCAGGAAGATCATGGCATCGGCAAAATCGAGTACCGCGGACAGCTCGATCATGCACCCAAGCACCACAAAACCGCAGAATACGGTCTTGAAAGCGGTCTGCATCAGTTGCGATTCACCCACCAGGTAGGTCCAGGCCTTGAGGCCGTAGTAAGCCCAGGCGATGGTGGTGGAGAAGGCGAACAACAGTGCCGCAAAGGCGAGTGGGTACGGCGCCCAGCTGATGTGGTGGGCGAAGGCGGCCGATGTCAGGGCAATGCCCTCAAAGCCCTGCTCGACGAGCCCGTTGGGGTAGGCCACCGTAACGATCACCAGGGAACTGAGCGTACAGATCACCACCGTGTCGAGGAAGGGCTCCAGCAACCCCACCAGCCCCTCGGAGGCGGGCTCGTTGGTTTGCACGGCGGAGTGGGCGATGGAGGCCGAACCGATACCCGCCTCATTCGAGAACAGGGCGCGCTGAAAGCCGACAACGATGGCGCCGACCATACCGCCGGTCACACTGTTCATGGAAAACGCGCTGCTGACGATCAGCTGCACGGCAGCGGGAATCTGTGCCGCGCTGAAGCCGATAATCACCAGCGCCGACACCACGTAGAGTACAGCCATGAGCGGCACGATTCTCGACGCGACCAGCGCAATGCTGCGTATACCGCCGATAATGACCAGTGCCACAGCCGTGGCAATCAGGAGGCCGAACAACCAGCCGCGGGCGGCAAAAAAACTGTCCTCGCCGCCGCTGATTACCAGAAACTGGACGTAGGCCTGGTTGGACTGGAACATGTTGCCGATGCCGAAACAGCCGATCACCAGCGCGATGGCATAGAACCCGCCCATCACACGCCCCCAACCCGGTGCGCCACGGTCAGAGAAATAGCGCTCGAGATAGAACATCGGGCCACCAGACACCGAACCATCGGGGTTGTTGCGCCGGTATTTCACCCCCAACGTGCACTCCACCAGCTTGGTCGACATGGATAAAAACCCCGCGACCATCAACCACAGGGCCGCGCCGGGACCACCGATGGTGATCGCTACCGCAACCCCGCCGATATTGCCGATGCCCACGGTCCCCGACACGGCGGTTGCCACGGCCTGGAAATGGGATATCTCGCCACGCGCTCGCGGGTTGTGAAAGCGGCCACGAACATGTCGCAGCCCCAGGGAAAAGCCGCGCACATTCACGAAGCCGAGGTACAGTGTGAAGAACACAGCGGCCGTCGCCAGCCACAGCACGATGAGGGGAAAATCCTGCCCGAAGAGTTCCAGTGGATAGAACACCAGGCGCGACAGGGTATCCGCTACCGGGCGTACAACCGCTTCAACCTGCTGGTCCAGGCTCACCCGGAAGCCTGCTCAGCCGAGGAAGGCCTGGCCGCCATCCAGTGCAATACTCTGGCCATTGACGTAGTTCGCACCATCGCTGCACAGCAAGGCAACAAAACGGCCGATGTCCTGTTCGCAGTCTCCGACACGTCGCTGGGGAATCTGTGACAGGAACGCATGGGCCTCCTCCGGGTTATTCTCTATCCACCATTGCATTCCCGGCGACATCGCATGCGGGAGGATGGCATTGCAGCGTATGTTGTCTGGCCCCCATTCACAAGCCGCAGCGCGCGTCAGCGCGCGAATGCCTTCCTTGGCAGCCGCATACGCGCCGTAACCCGCCATATCCCAGCGCTTGGCGGCAGAGCTACCCAGATTGACGATAACACCGTCGCCCTTCAGGTAGGGGTAACACAGCTTCATCAAGCGGAAGGTGGCCATCGGACCGGACTCCCAGCCCGCCATCAGGGCCTCGTCGGTGAGATCGTGCAAGCGCCCCAGCGGCACCTCCTGCGCGTTATTCACCAGGATATTCACGCCACCCCAGGTCTCGACCACCGTGTCCACACAGGCCTTCATCGAGTCCGGGGACTTGACCTCGCAGACCAGGGGCAGTGCCTCGCCGCCACGCGCACGAACGGTCTCTGCCGTGGTCTCCAGCTTGGACAGTGTCCGACCGGTAACGGCAACGCGCGCGCCCTGCGCGGCGAGTGCCAGGGCGATACCCTGCCCCACGCCCTGCCCTGCCCCCGTGACGAGGGCGACTTTTCCTTGCAAGCTCATCGCTAATCTCCACTGTTTATGATGAAGCCAGCATACCGGCGAAGGGCAGCGAGTGACAGAGTGCCGCGGGCCGTGCAAGCCAGTGAGACAGCCTTTGCCCGGGCCGTACTGCCATTTTGTACCTTCCACAGGATGTTTGCCGCAGGTGGTCAGAGGCGGGCACGCACCGGGGTATCATGGGGTCTCTGTAGTGAACCCAACAGAGGAGAATCCGGCCATGGGCATACTGGAAGGGAAGATTGGTATTGTGACGGGGGCGGGCCAGGGTATCGGGCGGGCCATTGCCCAGTGCTTTGCCCGCGAAGGAGCCAAGGTCCTGGTCGCGGACTTCAACGCAGAATCCGGCAACCAGACCGTACAGCTCATTGTCGATGCGGGCGGCGAAGCTCGCTTCGTACAGGGCGATGTCAGTGACGAAGCGTCAGTAAAATCCCTGGTAGCAACCGCGGTAGACAGTTGGGGCAGACTGGACATCGCCTGCAACAGCGCCGCGTTAAGCAGGGGATCCGGTCCGATTCACGAATTCACCCGCGAGGTATTCGACCAGACACTCGAGATGTGCCTGACCAATACCTGGCTGTGCATGAAATACGAGATCCCCGCCATGCTCGCCAACGGTGGCGGCGCCATCGTCAACATTTCCTCCAATGCATCCCTGAAGGGACAGGCTTTCAATACCGCCTATGCGGCAGCCAAGAGCGGCGTGAACATACTCACCAAGAGCTCCGCAGCCGAATACGGCGGCCAGGGCATCCGTATCAATGCGGTGTCACCGGGCGTTATTCGCACACCCGGTGTGGAAAAGTACTTCGAGGAACAGCCGAAAACGGCGGAGATATTGAAGAAGAGCGCGGTGCTTAACCGCCTGGGTGAGCCCGAGGAAATCGCCGAGGCGGTGGCCTTCCTGTGCAGCGATCGCGCTTCCTTCATCACCGGGCAGCTGCTGTCTGTGGACGGTGGTGGCTCGGTAAAATAACCGCACATCTGCACTGTGGTCGTTGACGGCGCCGCTGCGCCGTCAACGCTGTGTTACCTGTGGTCTGCCGCAGGGTACGTGGTATATCCCTCTGGGCCAGGTGTGTACAGTGTGTCGATATCGAACTTGGCTAGCGGCAGCCCCTGCTCCCAGCGCGTCACCAGATCGGGGTTGCCGATATAGGGCCGACCGAAAGACACCGCGGCGAGCTCGCCGGCAGCCACCGCCTCGTCTGCCTCCTGCAAGGAATAACTCTCGTTGCCGATCAGGCAACCGGCAAAGTGCTTTGCCGCCAGTGCCAGGTTGTCGACCGGACCCGTGGGCATGCGGATCACATGCAGATAGGCCAGGCCCAGTGTCGATGCCTGAGCCAGCAGGTAGTCGAAGGTCTCCTGCGGGTCAGCGTCAGACAGATCATTAAAGGGATTGCCGGGGCAGATGCGCATGCCCACCCGATCAGCACCCGCCACCTGCGCCATGGCCTGCAGCGCCTCGAGGGCGAAGCGCGCCCGATTCTCGACACTGCCGCCGTAGGCATCCGTGCGCTGGTTGCTGCCGGTGGACAGGAACTGAGCCGGCAGATAACCACTCGTGCAGTGCAGCTCAACGCCGTCGAAGCCCGCGAGCAACGCCTTGCGGGTCGCCTCGCGGTACTCTTCGATGACGGCGGGAATTTCCTCAAGCGCCAGCGCGCGAGGTTCATCCATAGCCTGCATGCCGGCCGCATCGGTGTACATCTGGGCTTTCGCCGCGACCGCCGATGGTGCTACGGTTTCGCTGCCCTCCGGTTTGTTGTAGTGGCTGGCCACGCGACCGACATGCATGATCTGCGCAACGATGCAGCCTCCCTCCGCATGCACCGCATCGGTCACTTCGCGCCATCCCGTCACCTGTGCATCGGTGAAAATACCGGGTGTACGGCAATAGCCCAGCCCGTTGGCGCTGGGTGCAATACCCTCGGTGACAATCAGGCCGGCGCTCGCGCGCTGGCGATAGTATTCAGCCATAAGTGCATTGGGCATGGCCGCCGCATCAGAACGGCTGCGTGTCATGGGGGCCATGACAATTCGATTGCGCAGGTGCAGCGCGCCCAGGTCAAGTGGGGTCAGCAGGTTCACAGTCACTCCTAGCGTACGCGAATGCGCGGCTCTGAAGCCCCGCGACGCATTGTGGTCAGAAACTCGTCCAGCGGCGCAGGCAGCGCCACTTCAGGTTCGTCGGTGGTGGGTGGATTGGCCCAGAATTCCGCCCAGGAAGGCCACAGGTCGTGGTACGCCCCGTGATAGGGCTCGCGACCCGGCCAGCGCATTTTCATATCCCCAATGGGTGGCTTGTTCAGGTCGGTCGCGTACCAGTAGCAGGGCAAACGGCGCCGGAACAGCCAGCGCCCGTCAATACGCTCGTAGTTATCCCAGTAGAGCATCTGCATGATCACCCATTCCGGCCCGGTTTCATGCTCGTTTTTGGAATAGACCACGCCGCGCGCGTGATCAGGGTCCTCAAACTCGATGATGTGATTGCCGGTCTGGTGCGAGGTGCCGGTGAACTGCAGGCGCAGGGTATCGTCCAGCCAACGCTTCAGGTGCGCGCGCCCCACTTTGTCACGGCTCACCCGGATGTCCGGTGCGAACAGATTCACGTGCGCGTCTAGGTCACGCATATCCAGTGACAGCGCGTACTGCGCCACCAGTTGCCGAATGGCGTCAAGTGACTCCAGCCGGTCGATACGCTGCAGCAGGTTGTCATCGCTCATTCGCTTACTCCCAGCTCGCCGTGCCGGCGTTCAACTCGGCAACCCGCCCTCCGTCAACCACCAGTTCCGTACCGGTGATATAGGACGCTTCGTCGCTGGCGAGAAACAGAATGGCATTGGCGCACTCGCGCGGGTCACCGATACGCCCGATGGGAATCGACCGTGCGGTGGCCTCGCGCGAAGCGTCATCGGGCAGCACCGCTTCCGTCGGTGGTGTCATGAAGGCGCCCGGTACGACAGTATTCACGCGAATACCTTTCTTGCCCCACTCCATGGCGGCGTTGCGTGACAGGCCGAGCATGGCCGCTTTCGCGGCGCTGTAGCCTGCGGTTGCCGGTGATCCGCGCAAGCCACATACGGAAGAGACATTGACCACCGCACCGCGATTCGCCTTGAGCTGAGGGTAGGCCTCACGCATCAGGAACATGGCGCCGTCGAGCGAAACGATGAAATTCTGCCGCCAGGCTTTGGTGTCGTGACTGGCAAGCATGCCGGGAACCATCAACACCGCATTATTGACCACGATATCCAGACGGCCCCAGGTCTCTACCGTTTTCGCCACAAGCGCCTTCACCGCGGCCTCGTCAGCGACGTCCGTGGGGCACACCAGGGCGCGCCCCCCGGCAGACTCGATGGTCGAGGCCACCGCAGCGAGCTTGGCCTCGTTGCGCGCTGCCAGCACCACTGCGGCGCCCTCTTCGGCAAAACGCAGCGCGGTGGCGGCTCCGATCCCCTGCCCCGATCCGGTGATGATGGCAACTTTGCCCTGCAGTCTCATAGTGCTTCCCCAAGTGTCAGATGAGCGAGCGCCAGCTTAGGCAGCGCGAGGCCTGCCGGTCAACCAGAGGCGCCCGGTGAACACGCGGCGCAGACCGCCTGAATCGCGAATAGCGAGCCGGGTATAATTATTTACCCCGGTAACGTTTCGTCGGGAATTTGCAAGTCATACCAATCCGATCCTGCCTGCCGTAGAGTGGCTGCACCCTGCCAACAGACGCTCCCGAGGAGACTATCCATGAGCCAACGTATCCCTATGCCGATGCCCCTGGGCTGGTTCCAGGTCGCCTACTCACACGAGTTGGCCATCGCCACCTCCATGCCGCTGCGCTATTTCGACACCGATCTCGTACTGTTCCGCACGGAAACCGGCGAGGCGAAAGTGCTGGACGCATACTGCCCGCACATGGGCGCCCACCTGGGCTATGGCATTCGCGGCCAGGCTGGGGGAGGGTCAGAGGTGCGTGGTGACTCCATCATCTGTCCTTTCCACGGCTGGGCCTACAACGGCGAGGGACAGTGTACCGATGTTCCCTATGCCAACAACCTGCCGCCAAAAATTGCCCGCGGGGAGCAGGTTATCCGCCCCTGGCCTGTGCGCGAAATAAACCAGGTAATCTATGTCTGGTATCACCCGGAGGGTGAAGCCCCCTCCTTCGAACCGGAACGGGTTGAAGAAGCGTCGGCTGGCAACGAGGACTGGGGCAGCTTCAAGATACACACCTGGGATATCGCTACGCATATGCAGGAGATCGGTGAGAACGCAGTGGATTCTGCGCATTTCCTGTACGTGCACGGCACCCAGAACATCCCCACACCTGAATTCATGACCTTCGATGGTGTGCGACGTGCCGGCAAGCTGGTGAGCAAAATGGCCACACCGCGCGGCGAGATCACGGGCATTATCGAGAACAGCAACAACGGCCCCGGCCAGGCTACCGTGCGTTTCAGCGGTATCTGCGACACTGTTCTGATGGCGAACCTGACACCGGTGGACCAGGAGAACAGTCGCGCGTTCTACGCCTTCATCCAGAAAAAGGTGGACGGCAAGGAGCAGACCGGAGGCGTAGCGGACGCCATCGTCAAGGATATCTGCAAGCAGATGGAAGAGGACAGGATCATCTGGCGGCAGAAGCAGTACTTCGAGAAGCCCATGCTGTGTGACAACGACGGCCCGTTCGCCAAGTTCCGCAAGTGGTACTCGCAGTTCTACACCACCGACAGCTGGCGAACCGGCGCCTGATAGCGCTAGAAAGGGAATACCCTGGGCAGCAGCCAGATCACGGTAGCCGAGTAGGCCAGTGACACCGGCAATCCGCTGCGGCAGTAGTCGCGCAGGGTATAACCGCCGAGGTTCTGCACCATCAGGTTCGTGGTGTAACCGTACGGGGTCAGGAAGCTGGCACTGGCCCCGTACGCCACCGCCATCACAAACGGCATCGGGCTGACCCCGAGGCTCTCCGCAATACCAAAAGCGATGGGGAAACTCAGCGCAGCGGCCGCGTTGTTTGTCATCACCTCGGTGAGCAACAAGGCACCGGCATACATGCAGGCCATCGCCAGCCAGGGGCCGAGAGCAATCAGCTCGGTCTGCAGGCTGCCCGCGAGCAGCGTCACCAGACCCGAGTTGGTGAGCGCCTGGGACAGGGTAAGCGCCGAGGTGATAATCAGCCAGATCTCGAAGGGGAACCGCCGGCGCAGCTCCGAGCCCCGCACCAGGCGCATGCCCAGCATGCACACCAGCAGCAGCGTCAGACCCTTGATCAGCGGCAGGACCTCCAGTGCAGACAGCAGCACCACAGCCGCCAGCAGCAGGGTCACGAACAGGTTCTGGAACGGTGTGATCTTGGAGCCGCCGACCGCTTCGTCCACCACGACAAAATTCTTGTCGAGGTTTTTGCGCTCGTTGAAATCCGGGCCGGTGGCGAGCATCAGAATATCCCCCGCGGCGATGCTGATGTTCCCGAGTTTTCCCGACAGCCGTTTGCCACCGCGGCGCATGCCGACCACGGCGGCGTCGAACAAGGAGCGGAACCCCGACTCCTTGATGGTCTTCCCCTCAATGGCGGCATTGGGCATGACGATCACTTCCACCATGTTCTCCCGCAGCAGCCCCTCCTCCACCGCAAACAGGTGCAGCCCATCGAAGCGATCGAGAACGTTGAGCTGGGTGATATCACCCGAGAAAATCAGCTTGTCCCCCGCCTCAATAAACTCGGTAGGTGCCACCGGGGAAATCAGGTGTTCCGCCCGCACGATCTCCACCAGGAACAGCGCGTCGAGCTCACGCAGGCCATTCTCGGCAATGGTTCTGCCAATCAGGCTGGACTGGGTCGCCACTTCGGCTTCAATCACGTACTCCGCCACCTGTACCGGATGGCTGCTGCTGCGAGGCAGCAAGCGGGCAGAGAAGACCAGGGCAAGGAGGCCGGCCAGGACCGCGGCGGCGCCGACCGGCAGGAAATCGAAAAACGCCAGCCCCGAGCCGGTGGCGTCCTCCAGGAAGCTGCTCACGATCAAATTGGTTGAGGTACCAATCAGCGTCATGGTACCGCCCAGAATGGCCGCATAGGACAACGGTATCAGTAGCCGCGACGCGGGGTGATGACGATTGGCGCGCACTGTGGTGGTGAGCGTCGCCACTACCGCCGTGTTGTTGACGAACGCGGAGAACAGGGCCGTGACGCCGCCCAGGCGCAGCAGGCTCAGCGTGTAACTCGGTGAAATCAGACGCCCCGAGAGGTGATTCAGCCAGGACAGCTTTTCCAGACCGATGGACACCAGCAACAGGAGAATCAGGGTCACCAGGCCGGTGTTGGTCGCTTTCTCCAGCATTTGGGAGGTTTCGACGAGGCCGAGAAAATACGCGGCCAGCATCGCGCCGACAAAAATCTTGGAAGCCGCCCAGTTGGAGAAGATCAAGCCGGCCAGCAGCCCGAAAAACAGCAGTGAGATAAGAATCTGGTCAATCATTCAGGCGTATCCAAACACCGCGGCCTCTCCGGCGCACAAGCATACGTGCTCGGCGGGCCGGGGAACAGGCCCGACGCTATTCAACCCGCGCAGCAACTGCGCGCTCACAGTGTGGCGGGCTGATACCAGACGGGCGAGCTCCAGGCGCGTTCCTGCACCACCGGCCGGTGTTCCGCAGCGCAGCACCCTTCAAAGCCTTCCCCAACAGTCTCGGGGCGACTGCAATCGACGCCCCCGGCAACGCACAGGCGCTGACTCCAGCGACAGCTGGGGTTCTCGATCACCCGGCTGTAATAGAAGGCCCGCTGGGCTGGATCGAAATCCGGGTCGCGCCAAACCGTACACAAGCTCGCATGGCCGGTACCCGCGGTGGCACAGCTGCGGGTGTCAACGCTGCCCTGGGGCTCGGGGTCACCCGCGACATCATAGACCTGCTCGTGGCGCTCACCCGTGGCGTCCAGCCAACCTTTTACCACCTGGATCTTCTGCAGGGGCAATCCCGGCTGCGCGGCCACACCCGCATCCTGCTGGGCGGCCAGCAACAGCGTCAGACTGGCGCCGACCGGTGCGGGCCCAAGCTCGGAACCCATCGGCACCCCCTGTGCATATCCCTGGGTCGCCATATCGGGCGCGGCGCAGAGCTCCGGCTGCAGATCGAAGCCCGCAAACAGGCGGCTGACAATACGTGGACCGCTGGTGCCGTAGGCCTCTCGACGCTGCATGGCGTCAAACAGGGCGTCCCGCGTGTTCTGTTCTGCCCAGATCACTGCCAGACCACCCGGATTGTATTCCAGTTTATCGGGCAGTCCGGGAGGAACCGCTTTGAGGGCAGGCACGCCATCTCCTCCGTGCCCCAGAAAGCGCGATTCGGAGACCGCCCCCGGGGCACCAAGGTGGGTATCCGTACTCGCAATCACACCGAACCGGAAGGGATTGACCCCAAGCTGTTCCTGCTGCGACAGGCCCTGCTGCCAGGTATCGCGCAGAAACCCGGTATCAGGCTTGGGTGGAGTATTGAAGCGCGCGATATTGTCGCGGGGCAGTTGCTCGAACGCACATAACTCGTCACGGGTGACGCCCGGGGCATAAAAACACTCGGAAGCGCCCTTGTGCTGCATGATTTCAACCAGCGGTTCCATCCGTTGACGCTGCGCCGCGTAATCAGCGTCCAACGGACTGCCGTCCGGGCGCTGCAAGGCGAACATCTGGCCGGCGCTGAGATTGGAGTTATGCGGAATCACCAGCGCTTCACAGCCGCTCCCGCTGTCGTTGCACCCGGTTTCCAGCGCGTCCCAGAGCAGGGTTTCCCCGGGCGTATCGATGTAGCTCACTGGCAGCTCGGGCACCTCACCACTGCGAAAGACGACATTACGATGCAGATTGCCGCCGGTCGGCGGTGCCACACCGGTCCACTCGTAACCGATGAATGTGGTAAACGCGCAGGCGCTGCTGCGATCGTTGTACGCCTCTGCCGCGTCACGCATCTCCTGCCACGGCGCCAGCGCTGCGTCGCGACACAGCGCACCATCCTCGCCACAGAGACCCAGGTGGGAGGCGCGCATGGCGGCCATGTAATTGAACAGATAGAACGCGCCGCGCGGCCAAGCCCGGTAGAAACGGCACTGCCAGCTGTTATGGCCGCTAACATCCGGGTTGTTACACATCTCCACTTCGCCAATCAGCTCCGCGTGGTCAGATACCATGGCAAAGTCCAGCGGCCGCGCCAGTTGCAGGGAACGCTGTGCGGTGCCGTCAGCATTCCAGGGTTGTACGCCGATGCGCTCGCCGCGTGCGAACTGGTAGGCTTCGGCGGGCGTGGTCTGCGTCCCCTGTGTGCTCGCATCCAGCGAGTAGCGGGTATGCACATGCAGGTCGCCGAAAAATGGCCGCTTCTCGGGCGTGAAATGGTCGCAGCGTTCGTCGGGCTGCAGAGCGAGCAGCTGTGGACTGAGCCCAAGCAGGCCGACCACGGCCAACCCCTTTATAACACGACGCGCGATATGGATGTGCAGCACACGGTAGCCCCTTTGCGTTAACCGGGCCTCACGATAGAGCCTGAACAGCGGGCGGGCAAACGTCCTGTGCGCAGAATTTGAACCGTCGCTGCCGTTTTCAGCGACAAAAAAACCCGCGACGTTGCCGGCGCGGGTTTTCTGCAGAACCGTGTCGGTGTTAGACGACGACGATGTTTTCTGCCTGCGGGCCTTTCTGGCCCTGAGTGATGTTGAACTCGACTTTCTGACCTTCGATCAGCGTCTTGAAGCCAGAGCCGGAGATTGCGCTGAAGTGCGCGAATACGTCCGGGCCGGACTCCTGCTCGATGAAGCCAAAGCCTTTAGTTTCGTTAAACCATTTTACGGTGCCAGTAGCCATGATGCGTTCCTGTATTTCAGGTAGAGATTAACCCTCGTGAGGGCGGTAAGGCTTGAGGTAGTGCAATTACTTATGAAAACAGGGACGAGGTACTAACTGCGGACTTCGAAATGGTATACATAAATAGGTGTAAAACGTTCAAGCAGAACCGAGTATACAGCAGTTGTTAACGCGGTCAACGGTTTATTCCCGGGGGTGGGGAGGGTCAGCCGTATCGCTCCCCCGGTGTCGGGCGCGCCAGGCGCCCGGCGTCTCCCCCTCCCAGCGCAGAAAGGCGCGGCGGAACGTCGCTGCATCGGCGAAACCCAGCTGCTGCGCGATATCGACGACGGGGCGGTCGGACTCCCGCAGCGCATCACAGGCCGTAGCGCGTACGGCCTCGGCCCGCAGCTGGCGATAGCCGGTTCCCGCAGCCCGCAGTCGCTGCCGGAACGTCGACAGGCTCAACCCCAGGTCTTCCGCCAGCCGCGCCTGACCGGGCAGTGGCACACCCTGCCGCAAGGCCGCCGCAAGCAATGCACTGACCTGCTCAGCCAAACCGCGCCCGCGCGGACCGAATACCTCGCAGGGAAAACAGGCAAAGAATGCGGGAAACTCGGCGGGGGTGCGAACCACGGGCATGGCCAGCGCAGCGCGTGGGAAATCCAGCGCGTAGCCCTCACCGCCCGCGAGCACCGGCGCCTTGAACAGGCGCAGAAACGGCAGCACGTCTTCCCGCCGCAGCGGGCCAATTCTCACCCTTTGCAGCGGCAGGGTGCGCCCCGCCAGCCACTGCAGGAGCTGGAAATAGGCAAACAAGCCAGTGATATCCACCAGGCTGCTGGCACTGCTGACCTGCGGGCGCAGTGAATCCAGCCGAAATGTGGCGTGTTCCGGGTGCAGTTCCAGGCCAATGCGGCCGGCCCGCGGATGCAGCAGCGCCGCAAATTCTGCGCAGAGCTGGATCGCCTCCTCAAGGTTGCTGGCGGACAAGGCCAGGCGACACTGCAACTCAACTTCCCTGCGCGACATCGGGCCGTGGCTCTGCGCTTCGCCCAGACGCTGCTCGAGGCGTTGCACGGTCGCCAGATACCAGGCAGTGAACTGAACAAGGTTGGTTGGCGGCGGATGCCGTTCACGGGTATCGCCGCCGCGGCGCAACTCGGCGGCCAGCAATGCCACCAGCGGCGCGAAAATATCACTGGCCCGTCCACTGTTGCCCGTCGGGGCAGTGGACATCGGAGCAGCCGGGCTGGCGGTACGGGTCGGTCTGTTCATGTCATTTTCCAACAGCGGATAGCGCCACTGAACATTAATGCATTATTTTAAGACAAATAAGCACCCTTGCCACGCGCAATGTTCGCGTAAGCTGCTGCTCTCACTCTGATGACGGATATCAGTACCATGCCTGAAAAACAGCCTCGCATCATCGTCCTCGGCGCCGGTATGGCCGGAATACTCGCCGGCATTCGCCTGCAGCACATGGACTACCGGGACGTCACGCTGTACGAAAAGGCGGACAGGGTGGGCGGCACCTGGCGCGAGAACACCTATCCTGGCCTGACCTGCGATGTACCCTCACACTTCTACACCTACAGCTTCGAGCGCAATCCGGACTGGACGCGACACCTGCCTCCCGGGCCGGAAATCCAGGCCTATTTTGAGCGCACGGCACAGAAATACGGGATCAATGCGCTGACCCGCTTCGGTGAGGAATGCACGGAGGCCGCCTACCGTGATGGTCGCTGGCACCTGCAGTTCGCCAGTGGCCACCGAGACAGCGCAGACATCCTGATTGCCGCCACCGGGGTTCTGCATCACCCCAAATACCCTGACATCCCCGGTGCCGGCACATTCCAGGGCGCCCTCTTCCACAGCGCGCGCTGGGATCACAGCGTGCCCCTTGAAGGCAGACGCATCGGCATCATCGGCAACGGCTCTACCGGTGTGCAGATTGTCTCTGCGCTGGCCGGGAAAGCCGCCCTGCTGGAGCACTACCAGCGTACGCCGCAGTGGATCATGCCCGTCGAAAACGGGCATTTCACTGAAGCGGAGCGCGCTGCGTTTCACGATCCGGCGGTGCTGGCCCAGGCAATGAATGTCGAGGAGTATATGGCCTCTGTGGAGGCGTATACCCAGTCCATTACCGATATTGACTCGGAAGCCTCGCAAGCCATGGCACAGGCCTGTCGCGACAATCTCGAGCATTCGGTTGTTGACCCCGTGCTGCGTGAGCAACTGCGCCCCGACCACCTGCCGCTGTGCAAGCGCCTGGTGTTCTCCCCCGATTACTACCAGGCAATCCAGCATCCGCAATCGCGCCTGGTGAGCACCGGCATCCAGCAGATTGAAGCCGCCGGTATACGCACCGTCGATGGCGAACTGCACGAGCTGGACGTGATCGTTTTCGCTACCGGTTTCCACGCGGATGCCTTTATGCGGCCCATGGCCATCACCGGTCGCGACGGTGTGTCGCTGGCCGACTTCTGGCATGACCGCCCCAAGGCCTACCTGGCGGTCACCATGCCCGGGTTTCCCAACCTGTTTATGCTGAACGGACCCAATGGCCCCGTGGGCAACTTTTCCCTGATCGACATCGCCGAGCACCAGTGGGCCTATATCGAGCGCCTGATGGCGCGACTGGATGCCGGCGACTGTACCGAGGTGGAACCGAGCCTGGCGGCAATGGAGGCCTTCGAAGCCGAGCGGGTGGAAGCCGCGAAGCGCACGGTGTGGTACCGCGGCGGCTGCGTAAGCTGGTACCTGGACGCCGAGGGCATACCCTCCAGCTGGCCCTGGAATTTCCAGCGCTTCGTCGACAGTATGGCGGAACCCGACTGGGCGGCTTTCGGCCTGTCGCCACCCCGGGCAATGTGATATGAGTGGCTATCGGCAGGACTGGGAGGCGCTGCTCACCGAGCTCCACACCCGCAGCGAAGCCGCGACCGCCATGGGCGGCGAAGCGCGGATTGAACGACAGCACGCCCGCGGCCGGCTCACGGCGCGGGAGCGCATTGCAGCGCTGGTCGATGAAGGCTCCTTCCGCGAATACGGCCTGCTCGCCGCCGGACATCACCCTCAGGGACAGCCGGCGATTGCCGCCGATGGACTCGTCGGCGGGGTGGCGCGCCTGGACGGACGCCCCGTGGTCCTGCTGGTGGAAGATTTTACCGTTCAGGGGGGGTCGATCGGCCACCCCAACGCCGCCAAGCGTGCGCGCCTGGTGCGTCTGGCACGCGAGAACCGGCACCCGCTGCTGCTGCTCCTGGAGGGTGCCGGCGAGCGGGCGAGCAACCAGGGTGAGCGCTATCCGCATGCACCGGGGGACCTGCAGCTGCTGGCGGACATTCAGGGGGCCATCCCGGTTGTCGCGCTGGTACTGGGCATGTCCGCCGGACACGGTGCGCTGGCCGCGATGTTTGCCGACATTGTCATCATGCAGCAGGACAGCGCCCTGTTCAGTGCAGGGCCACCGCTGGTCAAGGCCGCCATGGGTATCGACACCACCGCCGAGGAGCTCGGTTCCGCAAAAATGCACACACGTGACAGCGGTGTGGCTCACCTGTGCTGCGCCACCGAAACTGAGTGTTTCGCGCGTGCCCGCCATTTTCTCCAGATGGTCTGCGCGCCGCATTCCGAAGCGGCAGCGGCTGGCGAGGTCGCCACCTCGGGCGACAGCGACGCCCTGCTGGACATCATTCCCCCGGACGTCTCCCGCCCCTACGATATGCGCAAGGTGCTTGATGAGCTGGCCGACTCAGGCAGTTTGCTGGAGTTGCAGCCGGATTTCGGCCGCACGCTGATCACGGCACTCGCCCATATCGGTGGCCAGCGCTGCCTGATTGTCGCCAACCAGCCGGCGGTTGAAGCCGGC
Source organism: uncultured Haliea sp. (assembly GCF_963973825.1). Classification (NCBI taxonomy): domain Bacteria; kingdom Pseudomonadati; phylum Pseudomonadota; class Gammaproteobacteria; order Cellvibrionales; family Halieaceae; genus Haliea; species uncultured Haliea sp. The sequence goes on along the minus strand of NZ_CAXBAE010000002.1, from coordinate 90,546 downwards.
GCGATCACGCGACACGCGGCAGAGAAAGCCAGCCACTTTATCGACATGGCGCACCGCTTCAGCCTGCCGCTGGTCATGCTGGTCGACAACCCCGGCGTCATGCCCGGACCCGCGGCAGAACGCTCTGGCGTGTTGCGCGCCGCCGGTAACATGTTCAGTGCGCAGCGCCGCTTCCGCGGGCGCAAGATTGTGGTCACACTGCGCAAGGCCTTCGGCTTCGGCAGCTCGGTGATGGGTATGAACCCCTGGGATCGGCAAACGGTCAGCCTGGCGCTGCCGGGGGTGAGTCTGGGCGGAGTGCCGGCTCTGGGGGCCGCTGCCGCCACGGGCGCCAGTGCAGTCGATGCCGCCGCACTGCTGGAGCGCCAGACGGGCGCCTGGGCCGGTGCCGACACTATGGCATTTGATCGCGTTATCGATCCCCGTCAGTTACGCGCCGAACTGATCCAGGCGCTGCTGGACTGATTCGACGGCAGGCAGAGGCGCCCACCTGCGGTATACTGCCGAGGATGACCGCTTCCCTTTCCGTATTGCAATCCGTCTTCGGCTACCCGGCGTTCCGACCGCTGCAGGAGAGTATCGTGGACCAGGTGGTCGGCGGCGGCGATGCCCTCGTTCTGATGCCGACCGGTGGCGGCAAGTCCCTCTGCTACCAGGTGCCGTCGCTGGTGCGCCCGGGGTGTGGCATCGTCATATCGCCGCTGATCGCATTGATGCAGGATCAGGTCAACGCCCTGCGTGAACTGGGCGTGCGCGCCGCCTATCTCAATTCGACGCTGGTGCCGGACGACGCCGCAGCCGTCGAGGCAGCCCTGCTGCGCGGCGAGCTTGACCTGCTCTACATCGCCCCGGAGCGCCTGGTGCAGGCCCGTATGCTGCGCCTGCTGGAGCAGTCCACCATCGCGCTGTTCGCGATTGACGAAGCCCACTGCGTCTCCCAATGGGGCCACGACTTCCGCGCAGACTACCTGCATTTGAGCCTGCTGCACGAGCGCTTCCCCCAGGTGCCGCGCATCGCCCTGACCGCCACTGCCGACACCCGCACGCGCGAGGAAATTGTCACGCGGCTGGACCTGGCCCAGGCGGAACACTATATCGCAGGGTTTGATCGTCCCAACATCCGCTACCGCATCGCACTCAAGCAGAGCCCCAAACAGCAGCTGCTGCGGTTCCTGAAAAACGAGCACCCACGGGACGCCGGCATCGTGTATTGCCTGTCGCGCAACAAGGTTGAAGAGACCGCCCTCGCCCTGCAACAGGCGGGCTACGATGCACTGCCCTACCACGCCGGCCTTCCGGCTGCCCTGCGCAGCAGCCATCAGGCGCGCTTTCTGCGGGACGAAGCGGTGATCATGGTCGCCACCATCGCCTTCGGCATGGGCATCGACAAACCCGATGTGCGCTTCGTCGCCCACCTCGACCTGCCTAAAACCATCGAAGCCTATTACCAGGAAACAGGGCGGGCCGGGCGCGATGGCCTGCCGGCGGACGCCTGGATGGTGTACGGCCTGCAGGACGTTCTGAAACTGCGCCAGATGATGGACCAGTCCGACGGCAGCGAGGAGCACAAAAGGGCGGAACAACAGCGCCTGAATGCCATGCTGGGCCTGTGTGAAATCACCACCTGTCGGCGCCAGGCGCTGCTGCGCTACTTCGGCGACAGCCTGACCCAGCCCTGCGGCAACTGCGATACCTGCCTGGAGCCAGTGCCTACCTGGGACGGCACCGAAGCCGCGCGCATGGCCCTGAGTGCCGTCTACCGCACCGGACAGCGGTTTGGCGTAAACCACCTGATCGACGTACTGCGCGGTGCCGAGAACGACCGGATATTCCAGTACGATCATCACGTATTGCCCACCTTCGGCATAGGCAAGGCACTGGACAACAACCAATGGCGTTCGGTGTTCCGGCAGCTGGTGGCGCGCGGCTACCTGCGCGCGGATCTCGACCATTTCGGCGCACTGCGTCTGGAGGACCAATGCCGTCCGCTGCTGCGCGGTGAGGAAACCCTGGAGCTGCGCCGCGACCTCGCGCGCCCCGCCACACGCCAGCAGACACGCCAGCGACTGCCCGATGACCTCGACACGGAGCTCTGGGAGGCGCTGCGCGAATGCCGGCGCGGACTCGCAGAAGCGCAGGGCATTCCGCCCTACATCATCTTCCACGACAAAACCCTGCAGGAAATGTGTGCCGAGCTGCCGCGCAGCATAGCCGCCTTCGGTGCCCTCAGCGGTGTCGGCGAACGCAAACGCGACAAGTACGGGGAGGACTTTCTGCAGGTCATCCAGCGACATCTACAACGCGGGAACAACTGAGCGCGCCGGTCGGGCTGACCAGCGCTTGCACCCTACCCCCCTTTTTCCTACTCTGGCGCCTTTTGCCGAGGACAGCGCCATGAGCAGCAGGATCCCCCGTTCCAACGACAACGACTACAGTGCCGAGATCATTGCCCAGCGGCAATCCTTCATCGAGGAGAAAACCGGGGCGCAGCTGAACCACACGCGGCAGTACTCGTTTGACCCGCAGGACATGGCTGGCAATATCGAAAACCTGTTCGGTGTCGCCCAGGTACCCATCGGCCTCGCGGGGCCGCTGCTGATCGACGGCGAGCACGCCCAGGGGGAGTTCTACGTCCCGATGGCCACCGTGGAGGGCACCATGCTGGCCAGCTACAACCGGGGCATGAAAGTCATCCGGGAAAGCGGCGGTGTCAAAACCACGGTCTGCGGCGAGGCGATGCAGCGCGCGCCCTGCTTTGTATTCCGCGATGCGCGGGACGCGCGGGATTTCAACCTGTGGCTGGATGAGAACTTTGCCGCGATCAAAGCCGTTGCGGAAAGCACCACCTCCGTGGGCAAGCTCAACGAGATTGAACACTACATTGCACACAACATGGTGTTTACCCGGTTTGACTACAGCTCCGGTGATGCAGCGGGCCAGAACATGACCAGCAAGGCCACTTTTGTCGCCTGTGAATGGATACGCGAACGCTTCCCGCAAATGCGGCACTACCTGCTCTCCGGCAACTTCGACACCGAGAAGCGCACCTCGTCCGTGAATTCCCTGAAGGGGCGGGGCCGGCGCGTGACCGCTGAGATCACCGTTCCTCGCGATGTCCTGCAATCGCATCTGCGTATCACACCCGAGGCGATGCACTATGGTTGGGGCATCACCACCGTGGCCTCCTTTTTGACGCACTCCTCCAATAACGCTGCACACCCGGCCAACGGACTCGCCGCGCTGTATCTGGCAACCGGGCAGGATATCGCCAACATTGGCGAGTCCAACCAGTGCAGCGTGTACACCCGCGTCACCCGCGAGGGGGATTACTTCTTCTCCATCACCCTGCCGGCACTGATCCTCGCCACCTACGGGGGCGGCACCAACCTGCCCACCCAGCGCGAATGTCTGGAAATCATGGGCTGTCATGGCCAGGGCAAAGCCCTGAAACTGGCAGAAATTGCCGCGGGACTGGTGGTCGCGGGAGAGCTCTCCCTGGGCGCAGCCACGCGAGTGGACAAGGAAACCCGGCAGAACGAGTGGGTCAATGCACACGAGCGACTGGGTCGCAATCGCTGACCGGCGCGCCATCCCCGTGGGCGGGCCCGATGGGCCCGCAGCGCTATCGAATAGTTGAACCAGAAACTCTCTCCTGACAACGCCCGGGTCCGCTGGCTTGAAATGCTGTACCAGCGCTGTGGCGCGACGCGCGGAGCGCACTATCATGAAGTGAGTGACGCCATCCGGCGCGCGCCCTGACGAGACCACGGCATGACCACAGAGACCGACAATAAAGCCCGCGTGCGCCAGTTTCTCAGCGACCTGAGTGCGGGCAATGTCGATGCCGTCGTTGCGGCCTACGCCAAGAGCGGTAGCGTGGAAACCATGGGCGCCACCCTGATCTCCGGGGTCACCGAGTGCGCCGATCTGAGGCCGGCGATCGCCAGCATCATGGATGTGTTCCCGGGCGGCCTGACATTCACCATTCGCGGCATGGTGGCGGAGGGGGAAAAGGTGGCGGTGGAGGCCTCCAGCGAAGGCGAGCACATCTCCGGCCAGACCTACAGCAATGATTACCACTTTCTGTTTGAGTTCGACAAGGGACAGCTGGTCAAGCTCACCGAATACATGGATACCGAGCAGGTCACAGACGTGCTCTGCGGCGGGCAGCGCCCCCCCTATCCCCTTGACTGAGCACCGCGCCTGAACCTGCGGTTTGTGTCCGGCGTAAGGGCGATTTACACTGGGCTTTTAGGGAGCCGCCGCCAGCATGAACCAGCCTGCCCACCCCGTGACAGTGACCCAGCGGCTGCTGGCCGGTATTGAACGCGTCGGCAACCGCCTGCCGGACCCGGCCGTTCTGTTCATTGCCCTGCTGTTCATCACCTGGGCACTGTCCTTGCTGTTCTCACAATTCGAATACGACCTGATTGATCCCCGCAGTGGCGAAGCACTGCAGGTCGTCAACCAGTTCTCGCCGACCGCCATGACGCAGTTTCTCGCGGACATGGTCACAACCTTCGCCCACTTCCACCCGATCGGCGTAGTGCTGGTGGCCATGCTCGGCATTGGTGTAGCGGAACACACCGGGTTCATCAACTGCACCCTGCGCGCCATGCTGGGGGTGACCGCGCGCTGGCTGCTCACCCCGATGGTGATTGTCGTCGGGATCGTCAGCCACACCGCCGCAGATGCCGGCTACGTACTGGTGATACCGCTGGGAGGCATCATCTTCCACGCGGCGGGCCGCCACCCGCTGGCGGGCATCGCTGCGGCATTTGCCGGCGTTTCGGGGGGCTACTCGGCAAACTTTGTGCCCTCCTCGGTCGACCCGATGCTGCAGGGTATCTCCCAGTCCGCCGCCCAGATTATTGACCCCTCCGTGGTCCTCAACCCGCTGAACAACTATTTCTTCACCTCAGCATCCTCTCTGCTGATCGTGCTGGTCGGCTGGCTGGTCACAGATCGCTTTGTCGAACCCCATCTGCGCCGTACGCCAATCGACGCGGATGTCGCCGCCGAGACCGGGATGCAGGCATTGAGTACAACAGAGCGGCGGGCGCTGCGTCTCGCCCTGTGGAGCATGCTCGTGGCCATCATACTGCTGTGCCTGAGCGCAGTGCCCGAGGGTTCCGCCTGGCGCGGGCCGGGTGGCTCCCTGACAGAAAATGGTGCTCCGCTCATGGCGTCGATCGTGCCGTTGATCTTCCTGCTCTTCCTGCTGCCCGCCGTGGTGTATGGCATCAGCGCGGGCACGGTCACCAGCAGCCGGGACGTGATCGAGGGCATGACCAAAACCATGCAAACCATGGGCTACTACCTGGTCATCATGTTCTTTATCGCCCAGTTCATCTACGCCTTTGGCGCTTCGAACCTGGGCATACTGCTGGCAGTGAAAGGTGCACAGGGGCTGCAGGCACTCGGACTGCCTGGCGCCCTCACCATTTCCGGCATTGTGTTGCTGACGGGCTTTCTCAACCTGTTCGTCGGCTCGGCATCGGCCAAATGGGCGCTGCTCGCCCCCATTCTGGTTCCCATGCTGATGAAGCTCGGGGCATCACCGGACCTCACCCAGGCGGCGTACCGCATAGGCGACTCCACCACCAACATCATCACACCACTGATGCCCTACTTTCCGCTGGTGGTGGTCTATTGTCAGCGCTATGTTCGCAGCGCCGGGATCGGCACGGTCACCGCGCTGATGCTGCCCTACTCGGTGAGTTTCATCATTTTGTGGACGCTGTTCCTGCTCGGCTACTGGGCCCTGGGTCTTCCGCTGGGCCTGCAGTCCAGTTATACCTACTGAGGATCGGGCAGCGACTGCTCCTGCTGCGCAGCCCACAGCGCCGCATAGCGACCACCCAATGCGAGTAATTCGCGATGCCCGCCCTGTTCGACGATCCGGCCCTGATCCAGCACCAGAATACGGTCAGCGTCGACAACGGTGGACAGGCGGTGAGCAATCACCAGACTGGTATGGTTGAGAGCAATCTCCCGCAGCGCCTTCAGAATCGCCTGCTCCGAGCGGCTGTCCAGGCTGGATGTGGCCTCGTCAAACACCAGAATGGGCGGACGCTTGAGGATGGTGCGGGCAATGGAGACGCGCTGCTTCTCCCCCCCGGAAAGCTTGAGTCCGCGCTCGCCCACCCGGGTCTGCCAACCATCGGGCAGCTGGACAAGGAACTCGTCCAGGTGGGCCATGCTGGCGGCCTCGGCCACCTCGGCGTCCGAGGCACCAGGCTTGCCGTATCGCAGGTTCTCCAGCAGGGTGTCGTTGAACAGCACGGTGTCCTGGGGCACGATGCCAATCGCCCTGCGCAGCGATTCGCGGGTGACCTCTGCGATGTCCTGCCCGTCAATGAGTATCCGCCCCGCACTGGGGTCGTAAAAGCGAAACAGCAGCTTGACCAGTGTAGACTTGCCGGCGCCACTGGCTCCCACCACCGCCACTTTCTTGCCCGGCGGCACCTCGAAACTGACCCGGTCGAGAATGCTGCGCCCAGCCTGGTAACGAAAGCTCACCTGCTCAAAACGGATAGCGCCACCAGCAACGTCCAGGGCCGGCGCTCCGGGCCGATCAGCGAGCTCCGGGCGCACATCCAGCAAGGCAAACAGACGCTCGATATTGGCCATTGCTCCTTTCATTTCTCGGTAGACAAACCCGAGAAAACCGAGTGGCAGAAACAGCTGGATCATGTACTGGCTGATCAGTACGAAGTCACCCAGCGTGAGCTGCCCCGTCCGCACCTGCAATACCGCGAGGCCGATGATGCCCGTTTGCGCCAACGCAATGATCAGTGCCTGGCCGCCGTTTAGCCCGAACAGTGACAGGCGGTTGCGCCGCCGCGCTTGCTCCCAGCGCGCCAGATCTTCGTCGTAGCGCTGCGCCTCGTAGGCTTCATTGCCAAAATACTTCACGGTTTCAAAATTGAGCAGGCTGTCCACAGCGCGCGTATTGGAGGCCGAATCGGCCTCGTTCATTTCCCGCACAAAGCGTGTGCGCCACTCCGTCGCACCAAAGGAAAACCAGCCATAGGCAACGACTGAAACCAGGGTCACCAGCGCATAACTCAGCCCGTAACTGAACAGGAATACCGAGACCACTACCGCAATTTCAAACAGTGTGGGCACAATGTTGAACACCATGAAACGCAGCAGAAAGCTCACTCCGCTGGTGCCCCGTTCAATGTCGCGGGCCAGGCCACCGGTGCGCCGCTCCAGATGGAAACCGAGGTCCAGCTGATGGACGTGACGAAATACCGACAGTCCAAGGGAACGCATGGCGCGCTCAGTGACGCGACCAAACAGGGTGTCGCGTAATTCGGCAAACAATACGCTGGAGAGGCGCGCGATACCGTAGGCGGCAATCAACCCCAGCGCCAACGATCCGGCGAGCCGCGCACCCGACTCCAGGTTCAAGCCATCCACCAGATGCTTCATGATGAAGGGGATCACGAGTATCGCACCCTTGGCCAGCAGCAGACAGGCCATCGCCAGGGCGATACGCCGACGATGATCGCGCAGGTAGGGCCAGAGGCGTGGCAAAACCGACCAGTCGAGTACCTGCCCGGGCTCGGCGTCAGTGCGGGGGCGCATCGTGGCGGTCAGTCCTCGAGCAGGTGCCGGAAATGCTCCGGCAGGAAACCGCGGTACTGCATGAAACGCATGCGCCGCGCCTTTTCTTTCAGGCGCAGCTGCTGTGCTTCACGACGGCTGTGACAGGACGGCGACTCACCAGGGTCCTCGGGCTGCAATGCACACGCCGGCCCGAACTTGCGCTGGAAGGCCAGGGTGGCCGCCTCGTACCAATCGGGATCAACCGCCTCCAGGGCTGCGAGCATACGCTCCTGCGCCACACCGCGTTCGCGCATTTCCTGGCGGATACGCACCGGCCCGTAGCCTCGGTCCAGTCGCTGGCGCAGTAGACTTTCGGCATAGCGTGCATCGCTCTGCAGGTTCTCCGCGGCAAGATCGTCCAGCACGCGGCTCACCAGCGCTGCGTCGTCGAAACGACGCTGAAGCTTGGTTTGTAACTCGCTGCGAGCGTGCTCACGCCGCGCCAACAGGTCCATGGCAGCACTGCGTATATCCGCCGCAGAGGCTGCGGCCGGCCCGCGGCCCGCCGGACCCTGCGTATCAGGATGGATGGATTGATCAGACATGGACGCCATGATAACGCGAGCCATCGGCATTGCGATGGGTGATAAAAGAGGTGCCGGGCACGCGAGAGTGGGGGTGAGTGGAGCCCGGCACCTGGAAATCGACCCCGGGCGCACAGCACCCGGGCTTCGCCTTACTCCTCGTCCGGCAGATCGGCTTCAGCAGCCGGCGCAACCTTTTTTGCCGGAGGCGCTGCAGCGACCATGGTCTGACGACGGATTTCGGCTTCTATCTCCTCGGCGATGGGCAGGTTCTCTTCGAGGAAGCGTGCCGCATTGGCCTTGCCCTGACCGATCTTGTCTCCCTTGTAGGCGTACCAGGCACCGGATTTGTCGATCAGATTGAGCTTCACACCCCAGTCGATCACCTCACCCATGTGGTAGATGCCCTTGCCGTACATAATCTGGAATTCAGCCTGCTTGAAGGGTGGAGACACCTTGTTCTTCACCACCTTGACGCGGGTTTCGTTGCCGACCACCTCGTCGCCCTCCTTCACCGCACCGATGCGGCGGATGTCCAGGCGTACCGATGAGTAGAACTTCAGTGCGTTGCCACCGGTGGTCGTTTCCGGGTTGCCGAACATCACGCCGATCTTCATGCGAATCTGGTTGATGAAGATCACCAGGCAATTGCTGTGCTTGATGGCCCCGGTGAGCTTGCGCATGGCCTGACTCAGCAAGCGCGCCTGAAGACCGACGTGGGAATCCCCCATTTCGCCTTCGATTTCCGCCTTCGGCGTCAAGGCGGCAACCGAGTCGATGACCAGCACGTCCACCGCGCCGGACCGCACCAGCATCTCCGCGACTTCCAGTGCCTGCTCTCCGGTATCCGGTTGAGACAGGATCAGGTCATCCACGCAGACGCCGAGTTTTTCGGCATAGCTGGGGTCAAGGGCGTGCTCGGCGTCGATAAACGCCGCTGTGCCCCCTGCTTTCTGCGACTCGGCGATCACCTGCAGTGTCAGTGTCGTCTTGCCCGAGGACTCGGGGCCGTAGATCTCGCAGATGCGCCCCTTGGGCAGGCCGCCGATGCCGAGCGCAATATCCAGACCGAGTGAACCGGTCGAGATCGCGGGCATGGCCACACGCTCGTTGTCGCCCATGCGCATCACCGTACCCTTGCCGAACTGGCGTTCGATCTGGCTGAGGGCTGCATCCAGTGCTTTCTGCTTGTTGGCGTCCATAATCGACGGCTCCTGTCATTGATGGCCTGTGCGGCGAAGGTTGCGGGTGCCAGATTCCCGGACCCGAGTACTGTATATATACTCAGTGCATTGGCTGTGAATTGCAAGCCCCCTGAACCACCAAATCTGCCCGGCGATCAGGGATGTGCCTGCCTGGGCGACAGGTCGGCGGGAATCAGGATGACACGCTGGCCTGCGGGACCGCGTAGAACAGGCAATCACTGCGGGCGATGGCGACGTTGGTGGTGATCATGAACAGTGTCATTTTCGCCGCCGGGTAAAGGCGCCCTCCGACGCAGCGCAGCAAGCTGGAAAGCACACAGCGCCCCCCCGCGTCCTGGGCCCAGAACCGGCTCCGCAGGTCTCCGCGTATCCAGCCCAGCGGCTCATCGGGATCGACGGTAGCGAAATTGAAATGCTCCATGTCCTGCCGCAGGGTGACGTCAGCCGCGCTGTCAGGCGCCTCGCCGTAGGCCAGGGTCACGCCGGGATTCAGATGCAGCCGCACGGGATCCTGCAGGATCTCCAGCGCCCAGACCGGCTCATCCCCCGCCAGCACGCGATCACTGTCAAAGTAGCGACACAGGCCCTCCCAGGCCAATTCGTGGGCGCGCTCGTCAAGCCGACCACCCACTTCAACCGTGACCGTGGGGTAACTGTGTTCACTGATTTCCATCAACGCGCCAAGGTTGAGGCGGGTCACGATCATGCGTTCCGTAAACAGCGCGACCAGCGCGTCGTGTTCACGGTCGAGGTGCGTGCAGACCCCGAAGGCCGGCCCACTGCCGGAGGTGTTGTGCAGGTCGATAACCGCCTCCGGGTGGTGCACGCGCAGGATCTGCAGGATTTCCTCTGCGAGGAGGCCCTCGGCACCCTCAAAGGGCGGCTTGAAGCAGCGGTTCAGGTCGCGCACGCCGGGCAGCATGCGATGGCTGAACAACGGCGGCCGCAGTGCCGCCTCGACGGAACCGATGATGCACACGCAGTTGACGGCAGGCTGGCGACCCGACTTGATCCAGCGGAACAGGGCCATCAGGCCGGACGGCTCGTTACCATGCAGGAGCGTGACCAGCGCCCGCGTGCGACGGGTATCCCGCCCGTCCAGAAAGACACTCGCGGGGCCACCGAGGATCTGCAGAAACTCCTCTACGGTGTCGCCGATTTCCGTCGCCAGCGGATTCCGCAGGAAGCGCACCCGCCTCACTGCGGCCACTCCGCTACCGGCTCATTGGTCTCGCTGCGCAAGCGGTAAGCCTCGAGCATGACGCTCAACTGCGTTAGATCCGGGCGTGTTCTGGACTCCGGCTGCCCGAGATGCGCCAGCTGCCAGCGCGCCCCGGTCTGCCCCGTGGCCAGCCGCCGCTCGATGATCCCCAGATAGCGGTCGGACTCTGTGCCGGCGATACCGATGGCATCCAGGCCGCGACGGGCCACGGGCAACATGTCCGCGACCAGGCTGGCTGCGGATTGCTCCTCGCACACTGTCTGCTGCGGACGCGGCCAGACCAGTCGGGCCGCCAGCCCCTCCTGGGCAGCGCGGTAGAAATTGTGTTCAGCAATCGAAAACGGCAGGGCTGGCAACCAGCGTTGCAGCCCGGGCTGCAGCCCTTCCGCCATGCCGATCAGGAAGGCCGCATTGGCCACCATGTCGGCGGCGGTGGGCCCCGCCGGCAGGGTGCGCATCTCGATACGCAGATGACCGCCGGCGGCAGCGTCGTACACCGCGCGATTCCACAACCACACCGTGCTTTGATGCAGCTGTAACTCGCGCAGTTCCTGACTGGCAGGATCGTCGGCCTCCTCGGCGCAAACCGGCAACAGGGGCTGGTAGAGACGCACCGCCTCGGCAAACAGCTCCAGCGCATCGCGGCGCACCCAGCCCTGGCCAAAGTTCACCCGGGCAGGCTCTTTCCAGGCGTAGCGGTCGGGCAGACGCGTGTCGATGGACTGCTTGAACAGCGGGATACGCGTTTCCTGCCACAGGCTATGGCCGAACAGGGTTGGGGAATTGCCCGCCACCGCCAGCGCCAGCGGGGTAACGGCCTGGATCGCGTTGAAGACATCCGCAAACCGCTCAGGCGCCACGCGATAGTGAACCTGGAACGAGGTATTGGCGCCCTCCAGGGTGATATCGTCCATGTCCAGCTGCAGCGGATGCTGCCCGTTGATATTGATGGTGAAGCGGCGTCCCCGGCGGGCAATCAGTTGCTCCACCAGCGCGGCAAAGCGCCGTTTTGGCGTCATGCAGGCGGGCCCGAAGTCATCGCGCTGCAGCGTGGGCAGGATGCCGATGGGCACCACCTGCGCAGCCCGCTGTGCCGCCAGCTGGCGCAGCGTTCCCAGCTTGCGGCAGATTTCCTCTTCCAGCGAGAGAAAGGGGCTGTCCGCCACTGCGACCGGGCTCAGGTTGTACTCGAGGTTGTAGCGGTTGAGTTCCAGTGTCAGCTGCTCGTCGCCCGCCGCCGCCTGCAGCTCCTCGTTGAGGTGTGCGGGCCTGCCCGCACCATCCACAACGTACAGCTCCAGTTCAGCGCCCAATGACGCCGGCCCCTCACCGAAGCCGGGCACCCCCAGCAGTGCCTCCAGACGCTGCAGGTTCGCCTCGAGCCGCTGGCTGAAGCGCTGATAGTCGGCAGTGGAAAACTGCACGGTGTGGATATCGGTGCCCATGGCATCGTTATAGCACAGAAGCCGGTGGAGGATAGTCCGGGCATGACGTAAAATCGGGACTACCCAATTGCCACTGGTTGTCCCATGTCCACCCCCGTCACACCTGATCGAGCACTGCTGGAACGCTGGCTGAACGCCAGCGCCGTACAGAATTACCTGTGCGAGCACTGCGATAACCTGCACATCAGCGAAATCAGGTCGCAGGAGGGCGTACTGGACAGCCGCCTGATTCCCGAGAGCTTTGGCCTGCTGTTCACCACAGAGCTGGAAATCCGCCCCATGGCCCTGCTTGCCCTGTCCGCCGATCTGGGGCGGTTGAACATGGAGTACCCGGTGCTCAAGCTGTTCCTCGACGTGGTGGACGACGCGACGCCACAGCTGGTAGCCGCCGCCATTTTCCCCGGCAATGCCGGCATTACCGAAAGCCAGTTCAATCACTTCGTTGCCATGACCATGCAGGCCATGCTGCAGCTGGCGGAAGAATGCCTGCGGCTTGATTACCTCTTATCCGAGGATGGCTCCACGCGTCAGCGGCCGCGCTCGGTGGTGCATTGAAGAGACGGCCACTGTGGCCTGCATGCCCGCCCCTGCGTTAACCCACCGATCCAAGGAACAGGCAGCACGCAATACATGACCAGCGAATCCGCAACTGTGCACACCCCGATGATGCAGCAGTACCTGAAAATCAAGGCGCAGCATCCGCGTGACCTGGTGTTCTATCGCATGGGCGATTTTTACGAACTCTTCTTCGACGACGCGAGGCGTGCTGCGGAGCTCCTCGACATTACCCTGACCGCGCGGGGCAAATCCGCCGGCGAGCCCATCCCCATGGCGGGCGTGCCCTACCATGCAGCGGAGGGTTATCTCGCGCGCCTGGTCAAGAGCGGCGTTTCGGTGGCCATCTGCGAGCAGATCGGCGACCCGGCGACCAGCAAGGGCCCGGTGGAACGCCAGGTTGTGCGGGTTGTGACCCCCGGTACCCTGAGTGACGAGGCGCTGCTGGAGGAACGCAGTGACAACCTGTTGCTCGCGGTAGCGGAGCACAGGGGCCGCTTCGGCCTGGCCTGGCTGGACCTCGCCAGCGGCCGTTTCCGCGTCCTCGAAGTCGAGGGTGATGAGGCACTCGCCAGTGAACTGCAGCGATTGAATCCGGCGGAGGTGCTGTTCCAGGACACGCTTGGCCTGCCCCTGCTCAGCGCACGGCGTGGCGCGCGAGCACAACCGGTCTGGGAGTTCGACCAGGACAGCGCGCGTCGTGCCCTGAACACTCAGTTCCAGACCCACGACCTGCAGGGTTTCGGCTGTGAGAGCCTGGGGCTGGCACTCGGCGCCGCGGGTTGCCTGCTGCAGTACGTGAAGGACACCCAGCGCAGCAATCTGCCGCATATCCGTAGCATCGCGCATGAAAATCGCGCCGAGAGCGTGATTATGGATGCCGCCACGCGACGCAACCTGGAGATTGACCGCAACCTCGCCGGCGGCGACACGCACACGCTGTTTTCCGTGATGGACCACTGCGTCACCGCCATGGGCAGTCGCCTGCTGCGCCGCTGGCTGCATCGCCCGCTGACCGACACGGCAGTGCTCGGTCTGCGTCAGGGAGCGGTGCGCGCGCTCTGCGATGACTACCGCTTCGAAGCGCTGCGCACTGCGCTGAAACCCATAGGCGATATGGAGCGTATTCTCAGCCGCGTTGCGCTGCGTTCCGCGCGACCGCGGGACCTGACCCGCCTGCGCAGTTCGCTGGCCGCACTGCCCACGCTGCGCGAGGCGCTCGCCACCTGTCGCGCGGATCGTCTCGACGCACTCTCCGTGCAGGCGGCGGAATACCCGCAGCTCTGCCAGCTGCTGGAACGCGCTGTGTGCGAGAATCCACCGGTGGTCATTCGTGAGGGCGGTGTGATCGCCACCGGCTACGATGCCGAACTCGACGAGCTGCGCCGCATCAGTAGCAACGCAGGCGACTATCTGCTGGAAATTGAAGCGCGGGAGCGTGCGGCGACCGGCATCAGTACCTTGAAAGTGGGCTACAACCGCGTCCACGGTTATTTTATCGAAATCAGCCGCGCACAGTCGGCCCGCGCGCCAGACACCTACCAGCGTCGCCAGACGCTGAAGAATGCGGAGCGCTTTATCACACCGGAACTCAAGGCCTTCGAGGACAAGGCGCTCTCGGCTCGCAGTCGCGCGCTGGCGCGGGAAAAAATGCTCTACGAGGCCCTGGTTGAAACCCTCAACGAACAGCTGGCGCCGCTGCAGGACACGGCATCTGCCGTCGCCGAGCTGGACGTGCTCGGCACCCTGGCAGAACGCGCCGAACAGCTGCGCCTGTGCCAGCCTGAGTTCACGCAGGAACAGGTTTTCGAGGTGGAGGCCGGCCGCCACCTGGTGGTGGAACAGGTGCTGGAGGAGCCGTTTATCGCCAACGACACACTGCTCAACGATCAGCGGCGCATGCTGCTGATCACCGGTCCCAACATGGGCGGTAAATCCACCTACATGCGCCAGAACGCCTTGATCGCCCTGCTCGCCCATGTCGGCAGCTTCGTGCCGGCGAACCGCGTACGGCTGTCACCCATGGACCGCATCTTCACTCGCATCGGCTCCTCGGATGACCTCGCCAGCGGGCGTTCGACTTTTATGGTGGAGATGACCGAGACCGCCAACATCCTGCACAACGCGACCGAGCGCAGCCTGGTACTGATGGATGAAGTGGGCCGCGGCACAAGCACCTTCGACGGTCTCAGCCTCGCCTGGGCGGCTGCCGTCCAGCTGGCCCGCACCGTGCGGGCCTTCACGCTTTTCGCCACCCACTATTTCGAGCTCACCGTCCTGCCGGAACAGTGCCCGACCATGGCCAACGTGCACCTGGACGCCACGGAACACGAGGACCATGTGGTGTTTCTGCACAACATCCAGGAGGGGCCGGCAAACCGCAGCTTTGGCCTGCAGGTGGCGAAGCTGGCGGGTATACCGGACACGGTGCTGCGCGCCGCCCGCGAGAAGCTGCAGGCGCTGGAGCGCGCCCCCGGGCGCGAAGACCCCTTGCCGGCACCCACCCAGGCTGAGCTGTTCGCCAGCACTGAACCACACCCTGCGGTCTCCCTTCTGGAAAACACCGACCCGGATGCCCTGACCCCCCGGGAAGCACTGGAGCTGCTCTACCGCCTCCGTGACACCCTGGGCTAGGGCAAGCCCGCTGGTGGCCGCCCTGCCCGCGGGAAAACAGCCCGGCGCGAACCCTTTAAAACTCCGGGCGCAGCGGTTAAACTTCCGACCCGAAACGGGCGCCCACGGGGCAGAGGCGCCCCTGCAAATGAGGCAAAACTGGCATGACTTTTGTTGTAGGTGAACAGTGTATCAAGTGCAAACACACAGACTGCGTGGAAGTCTGTCCAGTTGACTGCTTTTACGAGGGGCCGAATTTTCTGGTCATTCACCCCGACGAGTGCATCGATTGCGCACTCTGCGAGCCCGAATGCCCGGTAGACGCCATCTATTCCGAAGACGAGCTGCCGGAAGACCAGGCGGTATTCCTTGAGCTCAATGCCGAGCTTGCCGACGTGTGGCCCAACATCACGGAGATGAAAGACGCCCTCCCGGACGCCGAAGAGTGGGCCAACAAACCCAACAAGCTGGCACTGCTGGAGCGCTGAGGCCTCAGCGGAAAATCGCGTCGCCGGTCAGCCCCTGGGTCTCCATGATCTGGCGTAAGCGGCGCAGCGCCTCGACCTGAATCTGCCTGACCCGTTCACGTGTCAGGCCTATCTCCCGCCCTACCTCTTCCAATGTGCTGCTTTCGTGCCCGCGCAGGCCGAAGCGCCGTGCAACCACTTCACGCTGCTTCTCGGAGAGCTGATCCAGCCACTGGCTGATGCTGTTGCGAATGTCATCCTCCTGCAACAGCTGCGAGGGGTCGCTGTCGTTGCTGTCCGCAATGGTTTCCAGCATCGCGCGATCAGAGTCTGAACTGATCGGCACATCAATGGAGGTCACCCGCTCGTTCAGACCCAGCATGCGTTTGACTTCGCCGGCAGGGCGATCAAGCATCTCCGCGATTTCCTCCGCGGTGGGCTCGTGATCAAGTTTCTGGGTGAGTTCCCGCGCGGCGCGCAGGTACACATTGAGTTCCTTGACCACATGGATAGGCAGACGAATGGTCCGGGTCTGGTTCATGATACCGCGCTCAATCGTCTGGCGAATCCACCAGGTCGCATAGGTGGAAAAACGGAAGCCCCGTTCGGGGTCAAACTTTTCCACGGCCCGAATCAGTCCCAGGTTGCCCTCTTCAATCAGGTCGAGCAGCGTGAGGCCTCGATTGAGGTAACGGCGGGAAATCTTCACCACCAGGCGCAGGTTGCTCTCGATCATCCTGCGACGCGCCGCCTCGTCACCCTTCAACGCCAGGCGCGCAAAGTGTTTTTCCTCGTCGGCGGTCAGCAGCGGCGAAAACCCGATCTCGTTGAGATACAGCTGGGTTGCGTCCAGCGACTTTTCGCCGGAACGCGCGGCCTTGGCGCGGTCGAAGGCGAGTGCCTCGTCATCGTCGTCGTCCGCCGCCTCGTCCGCGTCCAGCGCCTCGAGTTCAGTCGCGTCGGCGCTTTCTGCATAGGCCGGTTCTTCGGTTTCGCGCACTGCGTGGGTCGCGGCTCTCTGGCCTGTTTTTGTTATCTCGACTTCCATGCCACACCTCAATCTCACCCGCGGAAGGGAGCTTTCTGTCGCCGGTTGGTCAGGTTACCCCATGCTTACATTTCATTACAAGACACCACAAGACACCTAACGCCTGGGCAACAGTTGCAGGGGGTCGATCGGTTTACCCTCTTTGCGGATCTCGAAGTGCAACTTCACGACGTCGGTGCCGGTGCTGCCCTTCTCGGCAATCTGCTGGCCCGCAGCCACACGTGCACCTTCAGCGACCAGCAAGCGGTCGTTGTGTCCGTAGGCGCTGAGGTACACATCGTCGTGCTTGATAATCAGCAACTCACCAAAACCCACGATACCGGTACCCGCGTACACGACGTCACCCGCGGCCACGGCCACCACCGGGTCACCCCGGCTTCCGCCAATATCGATGCCCTTGTGCACCGTGGCGGAATACCGGCGTGTCACCGGCCCCTGGGAGGGCCAGCGCCATGCGCTGACCGGCGTCAGGCGCGGTGCCGGTGGCGTGCTGGCCGCGGCCAGTGGAGGAGCCGGATTTTCACTGCGCGGCGTACCCGCTACGCTACCCGGTGGCGGCGCCACTGGCGGGCTGACAGGCCCGGGAACCGTCGCCGGCCGCGCGGTGGCCTGGGTCGGGACGGGACGGGGGTTGGCCGGCGATGGCTGGGAGCTGCGCGGACTTGCGACAACTTCACGACCGGGCCGGATAATCAGGTTCTGCCCGGGGTAGATCGTGTAGGGTGCAGCAATCCCGTTGGCGGCGGCGACGCTGCGATAATCCATGCCAAAGCGGAAGGCGATTGCGTAGAGGGTATCTCCCCGCCGCACAACGTAGCGTTCCGACGCTACTCCACCCACCGCGGCAGGGGACTGTCGATCTTCGATGGGCGCACGTCCGCCGCTACCGCAGCCCGCCAACAGCAACAGCGCCAGGCATCCCAGCAGCGCGGGCAGTTGCCTATGACCCACCCCAGCGCCTCTCAATCACCCACACCAGGGTAAAGCCAAACACCATCAGAATCAGGCAGGTCAGCAGCCAGGGCTCACTGGCAAACTGCCAGGGTAATACCGGCACCTGCTGTGCTGGCCGCGGCACACCATCGCTACCGAGCACCCAATCCAGGGGGTGCTTCCAGGGCCAGACCACGAGCAGTGACCCGAACAGGAAACCGGTCAACAGCGCCATGGTCGCCGCGTGGTAGCGGCGCAGCAGCCAGTGCAGCACCCGGGAAAAGCACATCAGGCCCAGCCCGGCACCCAGGGCAAACACCAGCATGACGGCCAGCTCAAGGTTCTTCACCGCCTGCAGGACCGTTGCGTACATACCCAGGAGGATGAGAATGAAACTGCCGGAGATGCCCGGGAGTATCATCGCGCAGATGGCGATAAACCCGGCGATGAACACCGCGGGGAGTCCCGGAGGCAGCGCCACCACAGGGCTCAGCGCGATCGCCGCCGCCACGCCGAGCCCAATGATCAGGCACAACACGCGGGCCGGGCTCCAATGCGGTACCTGACGCAGCAGCACCAGTGCCGAGGCCAGTATGAGGCCGAAGAAAAACGCCCAGAGCGGCACAGGATAGGCCTCCAGCAGCCAGGCGATAACCCGGGCCAGGGACAGGATGCTGGTGGCTATGCCCGCGACCAGCGTGAGCAGGAACGCGCCGTCAACATGCTCCCAGGCGCGCCGCAGGTCGCCGCGATACAGCAGGCGCAGGAGCGGCAGGTCAAAGGCGCGAATACTCGCCAGCAGGCGATCGTAGATGCCGGTGATGAAGGCCATGGTGCCGCCCGACACCCCGGGCACAATATCCGCCGCGCCCATCAGGACTCCGCGAAGAAACACACCCAGTGGCGTCATGGCCTCATTTCACCGTACCCGAACGCAGAGGCACAAAGCGCACCGCTTCTACCAAGCGTGTCTCATAGCCCTCACTGGTCCGGGTGATCACCTGCAGGTTCTGCAGCGATGCCCCCACCGGGATGACCAGACAACCGCCGGGCGCCAGTTGCAGGAGGAGGTCCTCGGGGATGCTTTCCGGGGCCGCGGTACTGAGAATGCCGTCAAACGGTGCAGCCTCCTCCCAGCCCAGGCCACCATCAGCGTGACTGAAGCGCACGTTGCGCAGCTTCAGCTGGCGCAGTCGGGCGCGCGCCTTGTCCAGCAGCGGCTTGATGCGCTCCACACTCCACACCTCATCGACCAACTGGGCCAGTACCGCGGTCTGGTATCCCGACCCCGTGCCAATTTCCAGCACGCGACTGCGGGGACCCTGTTCCAACAGCAGTTCGGTCATGCGGGCCACGATGTAGGGCTGGGAGAGTGTTTGCTGGAACCCGATCGGCAGGGCCGTGTCCTCATACGCGCGGTGCGCCATCGCCTCGTCGAGAAACAGGTGCCGGGGCGTGCGGCGCATGACATCGAGCACGCGCTCATCCTGGATACCCTGCTCGGCAAGACGTCGCACAAGACGCTCACGCGTGCGCTGCGAAGTCATCCCGATGCCCTTGAGATCGACCTTATTCACTGCGCCCCTCACGCTCCCTGTGCCCTTCCCTGTAATTCAGTGTTTCCGCCAGCAAGGCGGTCGCATAGCTGCCCGGCGGTAAATGAAACGTCAGCAGCAACGACCCATCATCACAAAAGCGCCACGAAAAGTCATCCGGCATCAGTCGTGCAGGGCGATATGCCACGCTCAAACCCGCCTGCTCCAGAAACTCGCAGACAGCTGCCTGGGGCGCCAGCAGGGCCTTCTGCGCCGCGACCAGCGCGGGGCTCTGCAGGCTCTCGCCGCCGCCCCAGAGCGGCAGGCCGGGATGGACATCGCCCGCCGCGGCGCGCTGCTGCAATGCGGCATCCAGTTCGGTACAGGGGAACAGGCTGCGACTGCCCTGCAGCTGGCAGACGTCGCCCAGCTGCAGGCGGTCCCAGGTGCCGTCTTGTACCCGCTGCGCCAGCAGCCGGTTGAACAGGTCGCTGCGCAACGCCGACAGAAACAGGCTACGCTTGCTGTGGCTCAGCTTGCGCGCACCACGCAGCATCCACGCCTGGGCCTGTAACAGCGTACCGCCGTCACGCCCGAAACGCTGCTCGCCAAAGTAGTTGGGGACGCCACGGTCGCGAATACGCTCCAGCGCTGACACCACCACCTCCGTATCCCCCTGCACATCACGCAGGCGCAGTGCAAACCCGTTGCTCCGATGCACGCCGCGCTTGAGCTTGCGCGAATGACGCTGGCACTCCAGTACAGTGACCTCGTCATTCACCTGCAGGCGCTGCCAATCGGGCTCCGGCTTGCCGGCCATGCGCACGCTGAGCCACTGGCGGGTAACCGCATTGCGGTCTTTCAAGCCACTGAAGCCAATATCTCGCGGATGGATTCCAGCCAGCAATGACACGCGCTGCACCAGGTCCGCGGTATTCAGTCCCCGTTTCTCGATATAGAGGAACACGTGCTCGCCCTGCCCGTCAGGGACGAAGCCCAGCTGCTCGGACACCCGGAAGTCCTCGGGCACACTGCGTATGATCGCCGTCGCGTCAGCGATGGGCCCAACGCGACTGAGTTCGGGATTCATGCGTCAGCAATACCCTGCAGCAGCACCACCGCGTGCGCGGCTATCCCTTCGCCACGGCCGGTAAAGCCCAGTTTCTCGGTCGTGGTGGCCTTGACGTTGACCTGCCCCACAGCCACGCGCAGGTCGGCGGCCAGGTTAGCCTGCATCGCGGGAATGTGGGCCGCCATGCGCGGCGCTTCCGCGACCAGCGTGGTGTCTGCGTTGACCAGTTGCCAACCCAGGGCAAACACCTGCTCGACCACGCGGCGCAGCAAGATACGGCTGTCGATTGCGGCAAAGGCGGGGTCGCTGTCAGGGAAGTGCCGACCGATGTCTCCAGCGCCCACCGCACCGAGCAAGGCATCACAGAGTGCGTGAATCAGTACGTCGCCGTCCGAGTGCGCCACCAGGCCCCGGGTATGGGGGATGCTGACACCCCCCAGCACCACAGCGCTGCCGGGGCCGAAACGATGCACATCAAAGCCGTGTCCGATTCGCATTGCGCTCACTCCTGCCCTCCGTCGGCGATACCCAGGTAAAAAGCCGCCAGTTCAAGATCGCCGGGGACCGTCACCTTGAAGTTGCGTGGCGACCCGGGCACCACCCGAACCCGGTGCCCACCCCACTCCATGGCGGAGGCTTCATCGGTGACAGCAACGCCGGCCGCCAGGGCCGACGACAGGGCCTGCTGCAGTGGCAGCAGCGGGAACATCTGGGGGGTCTGGGCACGCCAGAGGCCACGGCGATCGATAGTGGCCTGCACCAGGCCATCGGCACCCACGCGCTTCAGCGTGTCAACCAGTGGTTCAGCCAGGAGGCCGCCGTCGCCGTGCGCCAGCACCTCTGACACCAGCCTCTCCCCGTCTGCCGGGGCCAGGCAGGGGCGCGCTGCATCGTGCACCAGCACCCAGTCATCTTCATATGCAATTTTTTGCAAAAAGTGCAACGCGGCCAGCACGGAATCGGCGCGCTGCGCACCGCCCGCTACGACGTGCACGCGCCCATGCGTGTCGCGAAAGTCCGACGTCCTGGCGTCATCAGCCGCAAGGGCGATGACAACACCCCGCATGCCCGGGAGCCGTAAGAGCGCATCAAGGCTGTGTTCCAGAAGGGTCTTGCCACCCAGCAACCGATGCTGCTTGGGTTCGGAAAGGCCCATGCGCGAGCCGCTTCCCGCCGCGGGAATGACCCCCCAACAACGAGCCACGTTGCTCACTCCACCGGCTCGACGCGCGGCGGCTGCGCCGGAGCCTGCGCCTTTACCGCCTCAGGAACGACCTGGTAGAACACTTCGCCTTCACGGACCAGCCCCAGCTGCTCGCGAGCGCGCTGTTCCAGGCCATCATTACCCGATTGCAGATCCAGTACCTCGCGCTCGAGTACGGCGTTGCGCGCGCGCAGCTCGCTGTTGACGGCCTCTTCGCGCTGTACCTGCTGCTGCAGACGGTGCCGCTCGGCAAGGCTGCCCTCGGCGAACCACAATCTGTACTGCAGCGCGACCAGCAACAACACCATACCGGCCAGCAGGTACTTCATTTTACCCGCGCCGGCCGGCGATTTCGGCAAGACCGCGGTAGGCGGCGCGGCCACCCAGCTCCGCCTCGATGCGCAACAAACGGTTGTACTTGGCGACGCGGTCCGAGCGACACAGGGAGCCCGTTTTGATCTGCCCCGCCGCAGTGGCAACAGCCAGATCGGCAATGGTCGTATCCTCGGTTTCCCCGGAGCGGTGGGAGATTACGGCGGTGTAGCCGGCCTTGCGTGCCATCGCAATCGCATCCAAAGTTTCCGACAGGCTGCCGATCTGGTTGAACTTGATCAGGATGGAATTGGCCACACCGGTGTCGATACCACGCTTCAGAATGCGCGTATTGGTCACGAACAAATCATCGCCCACCAGCTGCACACGATCGCCAATCTTGTCGGTCAGCATCTTCCAGCCATCCCAGTCAGACTCGTCGAGACCGTCCTCTATAGAGACGATGGGGTGCGCGGCCGCAAGGTCGGCGAGGTAATCCGTAAACTCTGCACTGCTGAAGCGCTTGCCCTCGCCGGCGAGATCGTACACGCCGTCGCGGTAAAACTCCGATGCGGCACAGTCCAGTGCCAGGGTGATATCGCTGCCAAGCCGGTAACCCGCGTTAGCGACCGCTTCCGCAATCACGTCCAGCGCCGCTTCATTGGATGGCAGATTGGGGGCAAAGCCACCCTCGTCACCCACCGCCGTACTCAGCCCGCGCTCGGACAGCACTTTCTTCAGCGCGTGGAATATCTCGGCGCCGGCGCGCAGGGCCTCGGCGAAGCTCGGGGCCGCGACCGGTTGCACCATGAACTCCTGGATGTCGACGTTGTTGTCTGCGTGCTCTCCCCCATTGAGGATATTCATCATTGGCACCGGCATGCTCAAACGCTCGGTACCGTTGAGCTCTGCGATATGCTGGTAGAGTGGCAGCTTGCGCGCCTGCGCCGCCGCCTTGGCCGTGGCCAGTGAAACGGCAAGAATCGCATTGGCACCGAAGCGGGCCTTGTTCTCGGTGCCATCGGCATCGATCATCGCGGCGTCGATATCGCGCTGGCGACCGGGGTCCATGCCCAGCAGCAGTGCGCGGATGTCACTGTTGACGTGACCCACTGCGGTCAGCACGCCCTTCCCCAGGTAGCGCTGCTTGTCGCCATCGCGCAGCTCAAGCGCCTCGCGCGAGCCGGTGGATGCGCCGGACGGTGCACAGGCAGACCCGACCTCACCGCTGTCCAGGGTGACCTCGGCCATGACCGTCGGGTTGCCCCGGGAATCCATGACCTCAAAGGCCTGTACATTGGCAATCTTGCTCATTGCGTCAACTCCAAAAGGCAAAGTTCAATCGATAATGAGGTTCGGCAGATGCTTGACCAGCTTGTCCACGGCCTTGACCTGCTCGAGAAAGGGTTCCAGCTGGTGCAGTGCCAGCGC
The DNA here is from genome assembly GCF_963973825.1 of uncultured Haliea sp. Taxonomy (NCBI): domain Bacteria; kingdom Pseudomonadati; phylum Pseudomonadota; class Gammaproteobacteria; order Cellvibrionales; family Halieaceae; genus Haliea; species uncultured Haliea sp. The sequence continues at coordinate 67,363 of NZ_CAXBAE010000002.1, read as the reverse complement.
ACTGGGACCGTCGCACAGCGCCCGTGCCGGGTCCGGGTGCGCTTCCAGAAACAGTCCCGCCAGCCCGAGCGCCATACCCGCACGTGCCAGCTCCAGCACCTGCGATCGGCGCCCACCGGAGGCGGCACCTGCGGGATCCCTGCATTGCAGCGCGTGGGTCACGTCAAAAATCAACGGGCGATCGCCGCAGACCCGCTTCATGACCCCGAAACCGAGCATGTCCACCACCAGGTTGTCATAGCCGAAATTGCTGCCGCGCTCACAGATCAGCAGTCGCTCGTTGCCACACTCCACGAACTTTTCAACCACGTTCGCCATTTGTGACGGGCTGAGGAACTGGGGCTTCTTGATATTGATCATCGCGCCAGTGGCCGCCATCGCTGCGACCAGATCGGTCTGGCGGGCAAGGAAGGCTGGCAACTGGATAATGTCACACACTTCTGCGGCGGCCGCGGCCTGCTCCGGTGCATGCACATCGGTGATCAGCGGGACGCCGAACTCCGCTTTCACCGCCGCCAGTATCGCCAGGCCCTCGTCGAGCCCCGGACCGCGAAAGGAATGGATGGATGAGCGGTTGGCCTTGTCGTAGGAGGCCTTGAACACCAGGGGAATGGCAAGGCGTTCGCACACCCGGACATAGTGCTCCGCCACCTGCAGGGCGAAATCGCGACCTTCCAGCACATTCACGCCACCCAGCAGGACAAAGGGTTCGCTATTCCCAATGGTGATGGCACCGAGTTGCTCCACGCGCGCGCTCATGGCCTGCGCCCCGCTGCCCGATCAGCCCCTGGCATGAGCCAGCGCGGCCTCGATATAGCTGGTGAACAGCGGGTGTCCGCCCCGCGGGCGAGACGTGAACTCGGGGTGGAACTGACAGGCGATAAACCAGGGGTGATCGGGCAACTCAATCATCTCCACCAGCGCCTTATCGGCCGACCAGCCACCAATTCGCACGCCGGCAGCGGTCAGCTGCTCCACGTAATTGTTGTTGATTTCGTAGCGGTGACGATGGCGCTCCAGCACCGTGTCCTCGCCGTAAATCGCTCGCACCTGAGAGCCCGGCTCAAGGTAGCAGGTCTGGGCCCCGAGGCGCATGGTGCCACCGAGGTCGGAGCTGGCATCGCGCTGCTGGGTAGAGCCATCCGCGTTCTGCCACTCGGTGATCAGCGCGACAATCGGGTGCGGGGTCGAGGCCTGCATCTCTGTGGAGTTGGCGCCCTCCAGACCGATCACGTTGCGCGCGTACTCGATCAGCGCCACGTGCATGCCCAGACAGATACCCAGGAACGGCACCTTGTTCTCTCGCGCATAGCGTACCGCGGTGATTTTCCCCTCCACGCCGCGGTCGCCAAATCCGCCCGGCACCAGTATGGCATCGGCGCCGGCGAGCACTGACGTGCCGTCGCGTTCGATATCCTCGGCATCGATGTAGTCGATCTTCACCTCCGCCAGGGTCTGCAGACCCGCGTGCTTCAGCGCCTCGTTGAGCGACTTGTAGGCGTCCAGCAGATCCATGTACTTGCCGACCATGGCGATGCGCACCGTACCGCAGGTGTCGCTGAACTCTCGGCGCAGCACATCGTCCCATTCGGCGAGATCCGCCGGCGGGCAGTCCAGGTTGAAACGCTCCACCACGAATTCGTCGAGCCCATAGGCGTGCAGCATGCCGGGAATACGATAGATGGAGTCGGCGTCGAGCAGCGGAATCACCGCCCGCTCCTCCACATTGGTAAACAGGGATATCTTCTTGCAGGCACTCTCCTCAATGGGCACGGAGCAGCGGCAGAGCAGGATATCCGGCTGCAGGCCGATGGAGCGGAGTTCCTTGACCGAGTGCTGGGTGGGCTTGGTTTTGATTTCCCCGGCGGTCGCGATGTAGGGCACCAGGGTGAGGTGCATCAACAACGCCCGGCTGGAACCGACCTCCACCCGCAGCTGTCGCGCGGCCTCCAGAAAAGGCAGGCTTTCGATGTCGCCGACCGTGCCGCCGATTTCGACGATGGCGACATCGGCATCACCCGCACCGAGGATGACGCGCCGCTTGATTTCGTCAGTGATGTGCGGAATCACCTGCACGGTACCACCCAGGTAATCGCCCCGTCGCTCCTTTTTCAACACCGTGTTGTACACGCGTCCAGTGGTGAAGTTGTTGGTGCGCTTCATGGTCGCGCGGGTAAAGCGCTCGTAATGGCCCAGATCCAGATCGGTCTCGGCGCCGTCTTCGGTCACGAACACCTCGCCGTGCTGAAAGGGACTCATGGTGCCCGGGTCGACGTTGATATAGGGGTCGAGCTTCAGCAGGGTGACCTTGATGCCGCGCGCCTCGAGCACCGCCGCGAGGGATGCGGCTGCAATCCCCTTGCCCAAGGAAGAAACCACACCACCGGTGACGAAGACATAACGCGTCATGCAAAGCCTATCTGTACGCTGTGAACAAGGGCATCACGGGGCCGGCAGGCGGAGGCGAAACGCAGCGTCCGGGGCCCGCAAGACCAGCAAAAAGATGGGAAATCAGGTTACCAGAAAGGCCCTCAGAGCTCAATCGCGCCAGCCGCTGTATTTCGTGTCCAGCAGACCCGCCAGGCGTCTTCGCCACCCTCCGGGGCAAACCAGGGACCGTCGCACAGCCAGAGGTCCGCCACGGCGACCAGCGCGTCCCCGAGGAAGAGCAGCGGGACCTGTTCACGCCACCACGGGGGTATGCCGGCATCCTGCAGCAGGGTTTTCACGCGGCGGTTGCCGGCACGGCCCGGCAGCCGGCAACGCTCACCGCCACGGCGCCACTGCAGGGTCAGCGCAGAGCCCGGCGGCAGTCGAAGGCCCGACTGCCGACCCGCCGGGAGCAGCCGCAGCTGCCCACCTCCCGCCAGTGCCAGTGTGCCACCGGGGAACAGCTGCGCGCCCGCCGGGCTGCGCTCCCCGCCAGTGGGCAACAGAAATACGCCAGCCCCGAAACGACACAGCCTGTGCCCCCGCCAGGCGAGTAGCGGACCGGCGGACCCTGCACGCAGCTGACGCATGAACTCGGCCAGGGCTGTGGCAGGGGGAAGGAGCAACCCCTGGCTGACCAGCCACCCGCGCAGCGCCATGGTGGCGGTCGCGTCCGGCAGTGCCAGCAGCTCCTGCATATCGATCCCCGGATCACCGAGCAGGCTGAGCAGCCGACGTGGCGCCGGCAACAGGCCGTCCAGCACGCTTTCCGCCGCCCCCAACTGCCGCGCCGAACGGGCGATACTGCCGCGGTAGGCAGGCCAGCGCCGCGCAATGGCGGGCAGGATTTCGTGCCGCAGGTAGTTTCGGTCCAGCGAGGTATCGGTGTTGGACGGATCTTCAATCCAGCTCAGGGCGTGCTCTGCAGCATAAGCCTCCAGCACACTGCGCGGCTGTTCGAGCAGCGGCCTGGCCAACTGCCCGCGACCCAATGGACGCTGCGCCGGCATACCCTGCAGGCCATGCAAACCGGCACCGCGCAGCCAGCGCAGCAGGACCGTCTCCACCTGGTCATCCTGGTGGTGGGCGAAAAACATGACATCGCCTTCCCCCACCAGCGACTCCAGGGCAGCGTAGCGCGCCTCGCGGGCCGCGGCCTCGAGACCCGACCCGGACTGACGGACCCTGACTGTGCGCAGCTCCAGCGGTACGCCCAGCGTGGCACACAGCGTTTGTGCCCGCGCCTGCCAGTGCCCGGCATCCGCATGCAGCTGGTGATTGATGTGCACCGCGATAATCGGTGGTGTTGACCCATGGACGCGTCGGGAACACAGCGCGTGCAGCAACACCGTGGAATCCAGCCCGCCGCTGAACGCTACCAGCCAGCGGCGGGCGCTGTGCCAGGCGCCCAGTGCTGCGCCCAGTGGGTCGCTGTCAGGTGGGGTCAGGGGCGCGGCCACAACACCGGGCTGCAGCGCACTCAGTTGCCGTAGGACATCAGGCGTTGGTAGCGGCGCTCAAGCATGTCTTCCACCGGGGCCTGCTCGAGGCGATCCAGTTCCTTGATGAGGTGAGCCTGTATGCGTTCCGCCATCAGGTCGACGTTGCGGTGCGCACCGCCCATGGGCTCGGGAATGGTCGCGTCGACAATACCCAGATCCTGCAGGACCTTGGAGGTGACACCCATCGCAGCCGCCGCCTCGGGCGCGTTGGCGGTGCTTTTCCAGATGATGTTGGCACAACCCTCGGGAGAGATCACGAAGTAGGTCGCATACTGCAGCATCGCCAGATGATCGCCGACGCCGATGCCCAGGGCACCGCCAGAGCTGCCTTCGCCGATCACCACACAGATAATTGGCGTGGCGAGCCGCGACATCACGGCCAGATTCTGCGCGATCGCCTCGCTGATGCCACGTTCCTCGGAGTCAATGCCCGGATAGGCTCCCGGGGTGTCGATCAGCGTGATGACCGGCAATTTGAAGCGCTCCGCCATGGTCATCAGGCGCAGCGCCTTGCGGTAGCCTTCGGGCTTGGGCATACCGAAGTTGCGCAGGACCTTGTCTTTCACCGCCCTGCCCTTTTCCTGCCCGATCACCATGACCGGGCGGCCGTTGAGACGCGCAGTACCCCCGACAATGGCGCGGTCGTCGCCGAAGTGACGATCGCCGTGCAATTCGTCGAAGTCAGTAAACAGGCGGGAGATGTAATCCAGCGTGTAGGGGCGTCTGGGGTGGCGCGCCACCTTGACGATATCCCAGGGGCTCAGGTTGGCGTAGATCTTCTCGGTGAGCTTGGCGCTTTTCTCGCGCAGGGTGCGAATCTCTTCGCTGATGTTGATGTCGGCATCGGTGCCCACGAGCTGCAGTTCTTCAATCTTGACCTCAAGCTCGGCGATGGGCTGTTCAAAATCAAGGTAATTGGGGTTCATGCGCTCTCAGACTCACCAGTTCACAAGCGCGCAGTGTACAAAATTAATCCTGCGCGCACCAATTGTCAGCCTGCCGCCTCGACAATGGCAGGTCAATCAGCGCAGCCTAGCCGCCTACCAGGCTGATCATCACGCCCGCCGCCACCGCTGAGCCGATCACCCCGGCGACGTTGGGACCCATGGCATGCATCAGTAGATAGTTGCTGGGGTTCGCCTCCAGACCCAGGCGATTGCTGACCCGGGCCGCCATCGGCACCGCGGACACGCCGGCGGAACCGATCAGCGGATTGAGGGGATGACTGCCAAACCGGTTCATCAGCTTCGCGATCAGCACGCCGGAGGCCGTACCAATGGCGAACGCGAGCACGCCGAGCAACATGATACCCAGGGTCTCGATGTCCAGAAACTTGTCAGCGACCAGCTTGGACCCGACCGATAGACCGAGAAATATAGTCGTGATGTTGATCAGCGCATTCTGCGCAGCATCGCTCAGGCGCTTGACCACACCACACTCTTTCATCAGGTTGCCGAAGCAGAACATGCCAAGCAGCGGCGCCGCGGCCGGCAGCAGCAGCGCCACCAGGATGAGCAGCATCAGGGGAAACACGATTTTCTCTCGCTGTGACACCTGGCGCAGCTGTGTCATGACAATCTCGCGTTCCGCCTGGGTGGTGAGCGCGCGCATGATGGGTGGCTGGATCAGGGGCACCAGTGCCATGTAGGAATAGGCTGCGACGGCGATCGGCCCGAGCAGATCCGGGGCCAGCAGGCTGGCGACATAGATCGCCGTGGGGCCATCAGCCCCGCCGATAATGCCGATGGCGGCGGCGTCCGCCAGGGTGAAATCCATCACCCCCAGGGTACTCAGGCCGACGGCCCCGAGCACGGTCGCGAAAATACCGAATTGCGCGGCAGCGCCGAGAAACAGTGTACGCGGGTTGGCCAGCAGTGGGCCGAAATCGGTCATCGCGCCCACCCCCATGAAAATCACCAGAGGCGCCACGCCGCTGGCAATCGCCACCCGGTAAAACGTGTACAACATGCCGTCACTGAAACCCGCCGCTTCCGCCGCACTCTGGGCAGCGAGTTGCAGCGCAGGCGCGGCGAGGCCGAGCGCCCGCAGCAACGCTTCTGCGTCATCGACCGCCGATTGTCCCAACAGGCGCGCCATCTCCGCGAGCACAACCGGGTCCGTGCTGTGCAGCGCATTCTCCGCCGCGGAGTACGCGAGGCCGGCACCGGGGATGTTGGCGAGCACGCCGCCGAAGCCAATCGGCACCAGCAACAGCGGCTCGAATTGCTTGCGAATGGCCAGGAACAGCAACAGCAGCCCAATGCCGATCATAACCACCTGGCCCGCCTGAAAATGAGCCAGTCCGGTGGAGTCCCACAGACGCGACAGGTTTTCCATCGGCGTCAGGCCAGGGTAATCAGTGTGTCGCCAACCGCAACGACATCGCCGGCCTTGACCTCAACACGGGCGACCGTGCCGTCCTGCGGTGCGCGCACTTCGGTCTCCATTTTCATGGCTTCCAGCAGCACGATAACCTGACCCGCGGCGACCCTGTCACCTACCTGCACACTCACCTTGAAAATGTTACCCGCCAGCGGCGCCGGCACCGGGACACCGTCTGCCGCGGCGACGGGTTCGGCAGCGGGTCGGTCGACGGTGACCTCGCGCACATGCTCCAGATCACCACCGGCACTCACTTCTACCACATAGGATTGCCCATTGACGCGCACCGTGTACACGCCCGAGTCGGCCGCGGCGTCACCGGAGGCTGAGGACCCCTGAGCCTGCGCCTTGACCGGGGGCTGCTCCTTCGCCTGCGCCGAGGACGCAGTACCCGGCGCCGCTTCGAAGGCCGCAGGGTCGCCGCGGTGCTCGAGAAAGCGCAGGCCAATCTGGGGAAACAGGGCATAGGTGAGGACGTCATCAACGGCCTGCTCGCCGCTCGCAAGCGTGATGCCCTTCTCCTCTGCCAGCGCGCGCAGCTCGGCAGACAGTGCCTCCAGTTCCGGCTCCAGCAGGTCCGCAGGACGGCAGGTGATCACTTCCTTGCCCTCAAGAACCCGCTGCTGCAATTCGGCGTTGACCGCTGCGGGGGTCGCGCCGTATTCGCCCTTGAGCACACCGGCCGTTTCGCGCGATATGGATTTGTAGCGCTCGCCGGTGAGCACATTGAGCACGGCCTGGGTTCCCACTATCTGCGAGGTGGGGGTGACCAGCGGAATGAAGCCCAGATCCTCGCGCACTCTGGGTATCTCCTCCAGCACTTCGTCCATGCGATCCAGAGCGCCCTGTTCCCGCAGCTGGTTTTCCATGTTGGTCAGCATGCCGCCCGGCACCTGGGCCACCAGGATGCGCGCATCCACACCGCGCAGCGACCCCTCAAACGCCGCGTACTTCTTGCGCACGCCGCGAAAGTAGTTGGCAATATCCGCCAGCTTCTCCAGGTTCAGGCCGGTATCCCGCTCGGTATCCTGCAGGATCGCGACAACCGACTCCGTGGGCGAGTGCCCGTAGGTCATCGACATCGACGAGATGGAGGTATCCACGTTGTCGATGCCCGCCTCCACACACTTCAAGATCGTTGCCGTCGACAGACCAGTGGTGGCGTGACACTGCATGTGGATGGGGATTGCGCAGCTCTCCTTGAGCCGGCGCACCAGTTCGTAGCCGGTGTAGGGGCGCAACAGCCCCGCCATGTCCTTGATGGCAATGGAGTCGGCGCCCATATCCTCGATGCGCTTGCCCTGGTCGACCCAGGCCTCCAGCGTGTGCACGGGGCTGAGCGTGTAGGAAATGGTGCCCTGGGCATGGCGTTCGACAGCCTTGACCGCCTTCAGCGCCACCTCGATATTACGCATGTCATTCATGGCATCGAACACACGGAACACATCCACACCATTGGCGGCGGCCCGCTCCACGAAGCGCTCCACAACGTCATCGGCGTAGTGCCGGTAGCCGAGAATGTTCTGGCCACGCAGCAGCATTTGCTGGCGCGTGTTGGGCATGGCTTTTTTGAATTCGCGAATGCGCTCCCAGGGATCTTCTCCCAGGTAACGGATACAGGCGTCGAAGGTCGCCCCGCCCCAGGTTTCCACCGACCAGAAACCGACGGTATCCAGCTCCGCAGCAATCGGCAACATATCGTCCAGGCGCACGCGTGTTGCCAGCAGTGACTGGTTGCCATCGCGCAGGACCACGTCGGTGATGCCCAGCGGGCGCTTGTTCTCGGTCATGCGGTGTGTCTCCTGGGTAAACCCTGGCCGGCGCGGCGGCGTTGGCGGTGTTGATGTACAGCGGCCGTGATCACCGCAACCCGCTCCGCATCCAGTGCCTGTGCGTTAGCCGGCGGTGCGCCGGATGCCGTTCCGCCATGCCGGTCGGGCACTGCCGGGGCGGGTTCCGGAAAAAAACGCAGAATCACCCGCGAAGCGAGCGCAATGACCACCACCAGGAGGGAGAGGAAAATCGCCACAGTGCTGACACCAAACAGCATCAGCTCCACGCCCTGCATAAAAAGCTCGTCTTCGCGCACACTCGCTTCCCGCGTCAGATCACGCTCGCATCATAAATCATCTTGCCGCCAGGGCGCCAACGGGCAATCCACGGGGATGCCCTGCAAACGGGCTTAACCACCAGTGACTGCAGCGCTATACTGCCACGTTAACCGGAGACTTGATGTGCGACTCATTCTCGCCCCCATGGAAGGCGTTATCGACGCCAGCATGCGCGCCCTGCTGACCCAAATCGGTGGACTTGACCGCTGCGTCACTGAATTTGTTCGAGTCAGCGACCGCCTGCTGCCGCCCCGGGTCTTCTATCGCCTGTGCCCGGAACTACAGCAGGGCGGCACGACGCCGGCTGGTGTGCCAGTGTTCCTGCAGTTACTGGGCGGACAGGCGCAGCCGATGGCAGACAACGCCGTGCGGGCCGCGGAACTCGGTGCTCCCGGAATAGACATCAACTTCGGCTGCCCGGCGAAGACCGTCAATCGCTCCGACGGCGGCGCCGTGTTGCTGCGGGAACCGCTACGCGTGGGTTCCATTGCAGCCGCAGTGCGTCGTGCAGTACCCCCCGGCATTCCGGTCACGGCCAAGATTCGGTTGGGCTTCGAAGACCGGTCGCCGTTTCTCGATAATGTTCGCGCGCTGGCCGACGCGGGGGTGGACGAACTCGCCGTTCACGCGCGCACCCGCAGCGATGGTTACAAACCGCCCGCGTGGTGGGACGAAATTGCGCGGGCGGTTGAACTGGTGGATTTCCCGGTCATCGCCAACGGCGAAATCTGGAGCCCGGACGACAGCCATCGCGCGCGCGCGGCGAGCCGCTGCGAGGACCTCATGCTGGGTCGGGGCGTGCTCTGTCGACCCGATCTGCCTCGCCTGGTGCGTGCCGCCGCCGATGGCGTCGACACCCCGGCACTGGACTGGCTGGATATCGCCGAACTGCTGCAGGGCTTCGCGCAGCAGAAGCGCCTGGCGTGTGCGGAACGGCACGCTGCGGGGCCGGTCAAGCAATGGCTGGGTTACCTGCGTCACTATTACCCCCAGGCGGCGGCGCTGTTTGCCGACATCAAACGGCTGAACGACCCGCAGACCATCTGCGCCGTCATCCGCAACCACACGCCAGCCCGGGTCCAGGCGCGTGCCGTCGCCGCCTGAGGCGGCCCAATTCAGGAGCAGGTTCAGCTTATGCCCAACACCGCTTTCATCACCGGCGCCACTTCCGGCTTTGGCCGCGCCTGCGCGCGCCGCTTCGCCGCCGCAGGCTGGAACCTTGTTCTCTGCGGCCGCCGTGTCGACCGCCTGGACACATTGCAGGCTGAACTCGAAACGCAGTGTGCCGTGCACAGCGTGTGCCTCGATGTTCGGGAGACCCCTGCGGTGCAGGCGGCGGTGGCCGCGCTGCCCGAGCCCTTCAGCGACGTGCATGTCCTGGTCAACAATGCGGGGCTTGCGTTGGGCACTGCGCCGGCCCAGGACTGTGATCTGGAGCAGTGGCACCGGATGATCGACACCAACATCAAGGGGCTGACTACGGTAACCCATGCCCTGCTGCCACGCCTGGTAGCCCGCGGCAGGGGCACCAGCATCATCAATATCGGCTCTGTCGCCGGTCACTGGCCCTACCCCGGTGGCAACGTGTACTGTGGCAGCAAGGCCTTTGTGGAACAGTTTTCACTGGCGCTGCGCAGCGACCTGCAGGGCAGCGGCGTGCGCGTGAGCTGCCTGGCCCCGGGGCTCTCAGAGAGCGAATTCACACTGGTGCGCACCGGCGGCGACCAGGCAGCCTATGACGCGTTGTACGCGGGCGCCGAGCCCATTCAGCCGGAGGACATTGCCGACACCGTGTTCTGGCTGGCAACACTCCCGCCGCACCTCAATGTCAACGCGCTGGAACTCATGCCCGTGAGTCAGTCGTGGTCTCCATTTACCATCACGCGCCGCTGATTTGATCTGCATCAAGCGCGGGTGACGATACACTTGCTCGCCCCCGCAGGCGCCCCCACTATGGTTCTGATACAAAACACAGTGAGGAATGACCATGCCACCTGTTCCCCCCTGCCGGGCAATCCCTGTGACCGGACTCCTGCTCGCCGCATTGATGCAGATTCCCTCTGCCGGCGCGGAACCCCTGCGCGATCGCGCCAATGATCTGTTCAATCCGATTCCCGTAGCCGGGGACCCGGCCACCCGGTCGGTGAACGAAGATCAGGCTGAATTGGGCAAGATGCTGTTCTTCGAGCCGAGACTTTCAGCGAGTCACCTGATCAGCTGCAACACCTGCCACAATGTGGGGTTCGGCGGCCACGACTATCTACCCACATCCATTGGGCATGGCTGGCAGCGTGGGCCACGTAACTCGCCCACCGTATTCAATGCGGTCTTCAACGCCGCCCAGTTCTGGGACGGCCGCGCTGCCGACCTTGCAGAACAGGCCAAGGGCCCGGTGCAGGCGAGCGTCGAGATGAGCAGCACACCCGAGCGGGTCACCGCCACGCTGAACAGCATGCCGGCCTACGTTGAGCGCTTCCGCACGGCCTTTCCCGGCGAACCGGACCCGGTCAGCTTCGAGAACATGGCGCTGGCCATCGAGGCCTTCGAAACCACGCTGACCACACCCGGCTCGGCGTTCGACCAGTACCTCCTGGGCGACGATGCGGCACTGAGCGATGAGCAGAAAAACGGCCTGGCGCTGTTTATGGACAAGGGCTGTGCTGCCTGCCACACCGGGGTGAACTTCGGCGGACAGCACTATTTCCCCTTCGGTCTCATTGCGAAACCCGGCGCCGACATTCTGCCGGTGGGCGACAAGGGGCGCTTCGCCGTCACCCGCACCGCAACGGATGAATATGTCTTCCGCGCGGCACCGCTGCGCAACGTTGCGCTGACCGCCCCCTACTTTCACTCCGGCGCGGTCTGGAGCCTGGAGGAAGCCGTGGCGATCATGGGTCGCTCGCAACTGGGGGCGGAGTTGAACGCGCAGGAGATCCGTCAGATAACGGCCTTCCTGGAGTCGCTGAGCGGCGAACCGCCCCGAGTCAGCTACCCGCTGCTACCGCCCAGCACCGCAGAAACGCCGAAACCCGACCTGCTGTGGCAAGCCGGCGGCGGACACTGACCTACTCCGCCAGCGAGGCCTCGCGCGCCGCCTTGAACTCCACCCCATCGCGCCACTCGGGGAAATCGCGGTTGGAGGCCAGTTCCCGACCCATCTCCAGCAGCAGCAGGACTTCCTGGGCGGCGCCGCTCAGATCCCAGGCGGGGTCATACTCGTCGGAAGGCTTGTGGTAGTGATTGGCAACGTAATCGCGCAACCGGGCATCGCCCCAGGCCTTGCCGTGCTCAATGCTGTCCGTGGCATTGGTGAGATAGAGCGCCGGGATACCCACCTGCGCAAGTGAGAAATGATCGGAGCGGTAGTAGGAACCCTTTTCCGGATAGGGCTCCTGTACCACAACACGACCCTGCCGCTGGGCGGCGCGCAGCAGGTAGTCTTCCAACTCGCTGTTGCCATACCCGACTACGGCGACATCGCGGGTACGCCCGAGGTTACCGGCGGCGATGTTATCCATATTGAAGTTGGCCACGGTTTTCTCTGGCGGGAACAGGGGGTTCTGCGCGTAATACTTCGAGCCCAGGAGCCCTGACTCCTCTGCCGTCACCGCGAGGAACAGGAGGGACCGTTCAGGCCGCGCCCCGTCCTCCAGGAACTGCCGCGCCAGCGCGAGCAGCCCCGCCACGCCCGACGCGTTGTCACTGGCGCCGTTGTAGATATTGTCGCCGTCATCGGCCGGCCGCACACCCAGGTGATCCCAGTGCGCGGTGTAGATAATCACCTCATCGGGGTGGCTGGTCCCGGGAATCAATGCCGCGACATTGTGGGACACACGATCGGCGAGGGTATTGCTCAGCGTGACCGAAGCCGTCAGCGCGCCCAGGGGCAGCGCCCGGAAGCCAGCCCTGGCTGCCGCGGCCTTGTCTTGCGTGTAGTCGCGACCCGCCGCCGCGAACAGTGCCTGCGCCTGTTGCAGGGGGATCCAGCCCTCCACCGCCAGCTTGTCGCGGTGACGATTCTCCGCCGTCAGGCCAATCTTGGCGCCCGACCAGCTGTTGCGCACCACCTCCCAGGGGTAGGCGGCGGCGTCGGTTTCGTGCACGATCAGGGCGGCCGCAGCGCCCTGGCGCGCCGCCTCCGCGTATTTGTAGTCCCAGCGCCCGTAGTAGGTCATGGCATTGCCGTTGAACAGCGCCGGGTCCTGGGTTGCGAATCCGGGGTCATTGATCAAGATGACCACGGTTTTGCCCCGCACATCGATACCGGCGTAATCGTTCCAGCCCCGCTCCGGGGCATTGATCCCGTAGCCGACGAACACCAGCTCGGCGTCTTCGATACCCGTGGTGGCCACCTGCTGCTGCGTTGCCACCATCATCTGCTCGCCATAGGACCAGTCGGCGCTGAAACCGTCCCCACGGATCGCCAATACCGCCGCGGGGTCCGTCGTCACTGCGGTGATGGCGACCTCCTGCAGCCAGCTGTCACCGTTGCCCGGGCTTGCCCCCAGCTCGGCAAAATGCCTGACCAGCCAGTCGATGGTCATCTCCTCGCCGGGCGTTCCCGGCTCTCGCCCGGCATAGGCATCCTGCGCCAGCTCAGCGATGTGGAAATGCAGGTCCTTCTGAACCTGCTCGTCAACGGTCAGCGCTGCAGTACTGTGCGACCAGGCCAGGCAGGCGCTCAAGCCACAGGCGGCGACCAAAGAAGCGAGGGGTGAAGTCATGAAAGCTCCGTGAACGGCAACTGGAAGCGAAAAGCTTAGTCGCTTTGTTCGCAGCATGCACGCACGGCGTCGCGTGGGGGCTCGGGGCCGCACGCGAGGGGCTGCGCAATCGCCCGAAAGGAGTGGTATTCTCCCGTCACACGCGCAAGCCAATGCCTCTCGCCAGCAGGAACCCGTGGAATGACAATAACAGCGACGCCCGCCCCCGCCGATGACACCGCCTTTTTCGGGCACCCCCGCGGGTTGTATGTCTGTTTCGCCACCGAGCTGTGGGAACGTTTCTCTTTCTACGGCATGAAATACCTCCTGCTGCTCTACCTCACCAAGTACCACCTGTTCTCGGATGCCAATGGCCTTGAAGTACTTGGAGGTTACGCAGCACTGGTCTATGCGATGCCGGTGATCGGCGGGCTGCTGGCCGATCGCTATCTGGGCATGCGCAAATCGGTGGTCTTCGGGGGGCTGCTGCTGGTGCTCGGCCATCTGGGCATGGCCTTTGAGGGCGAACAGGCGCGGCTGGTGGGTGATACGGTCGTTCGCGATGACCGGGCGCTACAGGTGTTTTACTTTTCACTGGCGCTGATTGTGGTCGGGGTGGGTTTCCTCAAGCCGAACATTTCAACCATTGTCGGCCGCCTCTACGCCATTGATGATCCTCGCCGGGATGCGGGTTTTACCATTTTCTACATGGGCATCAACCTCGGCGCGCTCACGGCGACACTCGTGTGCGGTTATCTGGGCGTGACCTATGGCTGGGGCTACGGATTCGGTGTCGCCGGTATCGGCATGCTGTTTGGCCTGGTCACCTTCCTGCACGGGCAGAAACATCTGCGTGGTTACGCTGAGCCTCCGGTACCCGAACGCCTGCAGGAACGTGTTCTGCCCAGCCTGAACAAGGAGTGGGCCATCTACCTGGGCGCCGGCGGCGGGGTCGTTGCGGCCTGGCAGATGCTGCAGTTCCACGGTGCGGTGGGTGTGCTACTCAACGTGCTCGCGATCATTGTGCTGCTGGGTCTGGCCTGGTTTATCGCGTATCGATGCCAGCCCGTGGAGCGCAGCCGCATGCTGGTGCTGGTTGCCCTGACCATCTGCAGTGTCGTGTTCTGGTCACTGTTCGAGCAGAGCGCCGCGTCGATGACGCTCTACGCTGACCGTGTCATGGATCGCACTGTCTTCGGCATCAACTTCACCGCTTCCCAGTTCGGCTTTTTCAATTCGTTCTTTATCTTCATGCTGGCGCCGGTTTTCGCCTGGCTGTGGACTGCCATGGGACGACGCGGCATTGAACCCTCAACGCCGGTGAAGTTCGGCCTCGGGGTGGGTTTCGCCGGCCTCGGGTTTGGCGCCCTGGTGGCGGGCGCGGCGTCCCCCAATGAGGCAGGACTGGTCATCGGCTACTGGATGGTGTTGGCCTACCTGCTGCACACTGCCGGCGAGCTCTGCCTGTCGCCGGTGGGCCTGTCTGCAGTGACGAAACTGTCGGTGCCCGGTGTTGTAGGTGTCATGATGGGCGCCTGGTTCCTCGCCACCGCCTACTCACAGCATGTGGCAGCGCAGCTCTCGAAACTGGCTGCCCTGGATCTGCAGGCGGGTGTGGGTGACGTTGCCACGGCCCTGGCAACCTACACGGAGCTGTTTACCACACTGTTCTATGTCGGCATCGGCGTGGCGGTGGTGCAGTTTCTGCTGGCACCGCTGCTGAAAAAAATGATGCACGGCATTCACTGAAGCCCCTACAGGACATGACCCCATGACCGACACAGCGCGCGAGTTCGACATCATACTCTGGGGAGCGACCGGTTTTACCGGGCAGCTGGTCGCGGAATACCTCGCCGGCGAGGGCACCCTGCGCTGGGCACTGGGTGGTCGCAGCGAGACCAAACTGCGAGCCGTACAACAGTCCCTCTTGGCCAGCACTGGCGGCGTAGAAATACCGCTGGTTGTGGCAGACAGCGGTGATGAGGGAAGCCTGAATGCGATGGCGGCCCGCAGCCGGGTCATCTGCAGCACCGTGGGGCCCTACGCCCGTTACGGGACAGCGCTGGTCGCCAGCTGCGCCGAAAACGGCACACATTACTGTGACCTCACCGGTGAGGTGCAGTGGATGGCGCGCGTCATTCCCACCTATCAGTCCGCCGCCGCGGCCAGTGGGGCGCGCATCGTCCACAGTTGCGGCTTCGACTCGATACCCTCGGACATGGGCACCTGGTTCCTGCAGCGCCAGATGCTGGCGCGGCACGGTGTGCCTGCACGCCACGTGAAGTCCCGTGTCGGGCGCAACCGCGGCACGGCCAGCGGTGGCACCGTGGCCAGCATGCTGGAAGTGCTCGACGAAGCGCGCCGGGACAAGAACGTGCGCGCCCTGCTGGCCGACCCCTACTCTCTCTGCCCTGCCGGCACCACGGGCCCTGATGAGCGCGACCAGACGGTGGCGCGCTATGACCCCGACTTCCAGCGCTGGACCTGCCCTTTCATCATGGCCGCCATCAATGGGCGCGTTGTGCGCCGCAGCCACTACCTGCTGGGCAAACCCTGGGGCGACGATTTCCGTTTTGACGAGGCACAGCTCTGCAGCTCGCGCGCGCAGGCCCTGCGCAACACCCTCGCCATGGGTGGCGTGATGCTCGGCCTGTCGACCGGTCCGGGGCGTAAACTGCTGCAACGGTTTCTGCCGAAGCCGGGTGAAGGCCCAGACCGCGCACAGCGCGAGGCCGGCCACTACGAGCTGTTCTTCCACGGCGTGCACCCGGAGGACAGCGCCTGTGACCTGCGGGTTCGCGTCGCCGGCACGCTCGACCCCGGCTATGGCTCTACTGCTCGCATGCTTGCCGAATCTGCACTGAGCCTCGCCGAGGATCCCCTGACCTGTGCGGGAGGGTTCTGGACACCCGCCTCCGCGCTGGGCGAACATCTGCTGGAGCGGCTGACCTCGCGCGCCGGACTGACCTTCGAGGAAGTGGCGATCGCCTAGCCTGCGCACCCCGAATCCTGTAGCAGGGCTGGAGACCAGACATTGCCTGAAAGACCTCAATCGCAGGGCTCCCCTACCGGTGTGAAGCGCTTCAACCTCACCTTTTCGGGGGAAATTCTGCCGGGCACGGACCCCGCCACCGCGCGCAGGCACTTTGGCCAACTTTTCCAGATACGCGACCCGGCGCGTGTCGAGCGCTTCTTCAGCGGTGACACGGTCACTCTGCGGCGCAGCCTTGAGCAGAAGGCAGCGGCCGCGTGGTTCGTGCGGATGCGCGGTCTCGGCCTGCAGGCACACCTCGAAGCGGTCCCTCAGGCGCGCGCTGCCACCGCGGCCGCGCCGGGTCACCGTCGGCCGATACGGACCCCGGCCTCACCCGGCCATGCGCGCTGGGGCCCCAATCCCTATACACTCAAGCCCTATCGGGCACCCGCCCCCGCAGCAGAGCGTGCCCGGCAGGCGGCGCGGCGCGCACACGTCGCACTCGCCGTCGCATTGCTTACGCTCTGCCTGCTGTTTGCACTGGACGCCCTGGAACAACTGCTGCCACCGCCGCCGGCGCTGCCCACTCTGCAGGCCGCAGCCACCAGTGAATCCGGTGAGCTGATGCTGGCAACGTCCAGGCTGCTACTGCACCATGACCGGTCAGGTGCACAGCTGGGTGTTATCAGTGCCACGGAACTGGGTCTCACTGCACCCGTTGAAAAACTGCTTTGGCTGAACAGCGAACGCTTGCTGGTTCGGGTTGCAACCACCGAGGGCGGCAACCTGTATCGCTGCACGATCGCGGACAAACAGTGTCGGGCCTTTGCCGGTGACCAGGGCCACTGGCGGGCGGATGCCATGGTACGCGTGCCCAACAGCCGTCACCTGGTGCTCGCCGACAGCGTCGGCGGCAGGCTTTGGCGGGTCGATGGCGTCGGCAATACCATCGCCGAAGGAAAGGCGTCGCTGCCGGCAAACCCGACCTTGCGTATTCACGACGGACTCCTGCTCAGCAGTAGCGCCGCCGGCCCCGCGCTGAGCGTGTTCCGCTACGAGCCAAGCGCATTCGCCCAGCAATTGGATGAACTGCTGCTGTTGCCGGAAGCCGCGCTGGCAGCAGAGCTCGACAGGGTTCAGGATTTCGCCCGCGCAGGCTCTTTCTGGTGGGTGGTACTGGAGAACGCCGGCAGCGGCCAGCGCGGCGTGTTCCGCTTCGACAGCCAGTGGAACGCACTACCCCCCGTCCTCCCGCCCTCGGCGGCTGCGTCGATGACGCTGGTGCCCTGGGGAGATCGCATGCTGCTGCTGCGCGCCGGCGACAACGCGCTGTTGCGCTTTTCTGCCGATGGCGCCGCAGGCAGCGCTCTGGCGTCAGACGCACTGACCGAGCGCGCGGCACAGCGCGGCCGGGCGTTGCAGCTGCGAGTCACGGCGCTGCACAGCGGGCGGGGCCTGTTGCTGGTGCTCAGCGCACTGGCGGCCTGTTTTGGCCTCTGGCAGTACGGCCGACAGCGGGTATTTGCTGCTGAGCGCGGCCGCCATGCGCCGCTGCTCGGGCCGCGCATCAACGAGGTA
This sequence comes from uncultured Haliea sp., assembly GCF_963973825.1. Lineage (NCBI taxonomy): Bacteria > Pseudomonadati > Pseudomonadota > Gammaproteobacteria > Cellvibrionales > Halieaceae > Haliea > uncultured Haliea sp. Next base: position 49,683 of record NZ_CAXBAE010000002.1, on the reverse strand, counting down.
GAGTGGTTGAAACCCATGGACGCAGCGCAACGCGGCACGCTACGCCGCGCGCGGACCCGTGGGTACATCGGCCTGCTAGGGCCCCTGCTTGTACTCGTTGATCACCGCGGCGTCTACCATGCGGGCAACGGCATTCAGATTCAGCGACACCCCCGCTTCCTGCGCATCGAGGGGGTGCAGGTCGACATCGGCAGCCGCCGTCGACCGGCATTCGATACCACGCGCTGGGGAGCGGTCGAGGCGCTACTTTCCGGCAGCAGCCGCAGTGACATGATCGCGGTACTGGTCACAATGCTGGAGTCCCGGCAGCCGCTGGCGCTGGCGATCAGCGCCGCGCTGGTCGTGTTGCTGACGGCGAGCACGCTGACGCTCCTGCCCTGAACAGACGATATCCAGCGCGGCGCCGGAAGCACAAATTCGTTATACTCGACCCCTGCCAACGCCCGGAATGACTGCCGCCCAAAGCGACAAGGAGCACGCGCCCTGCATGGACAAGCCACACCCGAAACGCAAGCGCAGCCGGCAGAGACGGGACGTCGCTCTGATGATCACCTGCCTTGCGGATCTGATGCGCCCATCGGTCGGCTTCTCGGCAATACGGCTGCTGGAACGCGCGGGCTGCCGCGTCACCGTGCCGGAGCAGCAAACCTGCTGTGGCCAGCCCGCCTATAACAGCGGTGAAGTCGATGCGGCGGTGCCTGTTGCGCGGGCTGCCATCGAAACCTTCGAGCCTTTTGACTACGTTGTCGTGCCCTCCGGCTCCTGTGCAGGCATGCTCAGCCACCATTACCCGGCGTTGTTCGAGGGAGAGTGGCACGAGCGCGCCCTGGCACTGTCGGCAAAAACCTGGGAGCTGACGCGTTTTCTCACTGAAGTGGCGCGGCTCCCCGCGCCCCGGCACAAACCGCTGGAGCGTGGCGTTACCTACCACGACAGCTGCGCCGGTCTGCGCGAGCTTGGTGTGCATCAGCAACCGCGGCAACTGCTGCAGGAACAGTGCGGCGTGCAGGTGAGCGAGCTTGGGCAGAACCAGGTGTGCTGCGGTTTTGGTGGCACCTTCTGCGCTCGCATGCCGGATATTTCCGCGAAAATGGCCGACGACAAGCTGGACAATGCGGTCGCTTCCGGAGCCAGTGTGGTGGCCGGCGGCGACCTCGGCTGCCTGCTGCACCTTTCCGGCCGCGCCCGCCGTCGAGGCCTCAAGCTGGAGTTCCGGCATGTTGCCGAGTTGCTCGCCGGTGATCCTCGCGGCCCGGGCATCGGAGAGGGTCGGGAATGAAGCTCGCCAGCAATGAGTTCATGCAGGCCTCAAGCGCTGCCCTGTTGGAGGAAGACAAAGCACAGCGGCGCTCCCTCATCGGTCAGTTCCTGCCCCTGGCGCGGGACGCAGCCGCCAGTGCCTACGGCGATTTCGACGGCCTGCGCGCACACCTGAAACGGGTGCGGCGTCACACCATGGCGCATCTCAGTCACTATCTGGAGCAATTTGAGGAGGCAGCCGTACAACACGGCAACCAGGTGCACTTTGTCGCCGACGCGGAGCAACTCAACAGCAAGGTGCTCTCGATCTGCCAGGCGCACAGCGCGCGACGCGTGGCCAAAGGCAAATCGATGGTCACCGAGGAAACCGGCCTCAACGAACTCCTGCTCAAGGCAGGGCTGGACGTGCTGGAAACCGACCTGGGTGAATACATCATCCAGCAGGCGGGCGAGACGCCCAGTCACATCGTCGGGCCGGCACTGCACAAGTCGCTGGCGGAAATCCGCCAGCTGTTCCTCGACAAGCACACGTTGGGGGACCGCGACCTCGAGACGGTAAGCGAAGTCGTTGAGGAAGCGCGGGGAGTGCTGCGCGAGAAGTTCCTCGCTGCGGACGTCGGCATTATCGGGGCCAACGCACTGATCGCCGAGCACGGCACCAGCATGCTGGTCACCAACGAGGGTAACGGCGATCTCTGCGCCAACCTGCCGCCGGTGTTGATCGTCTGCACTACCTTCGAGCGCGTACTGCCGCGCGCCGAAGATGCCATGGCACTGCAGCGCCTGCTGGTGCGCTCCGCTACAGGACAGCCACAGACCTGCTACACCAGCTTTTATACCGGCCCGCGCCGCGAGGACGATGTGGACGGCCCTCTGGAAACCCATATCATCCTGCTGGACAACAGGCGCAGCGATATCCTCGCCAGCGACTACAGTGAAATGCTTGACTGCATTCGCTGTGGCGCCTGCCTCAACCACTGCCCCATTTACATCGGCGTCGGTGGACACGCCTACGGCTGGGTCTACCCCGGCCCCATGGGTTCGGTGTTGACGCCGCTGCTCACGTCACTGGAGCAGGCGCACCATCTGCCCAACGCCTGCACCAGCTGTGGCCGCTGCGCGGAGGTCTGCCCGGCGAATATTCCGCTGCCGGACCTGCTGCGCGACCTGCGCCAGGACGAGAGCGTGCAGCAGTTGAAACCGGCTCGCTGGCGCAACGGGCTGCGCTTGCACGCGTGGCTGTTGCGCCATCCGGGGCTCTATCGGAATCTCACCGGCTGGACCATGAGCGTACTCGGTCTGCTGGGCAAGCGCCGGGGGGCGTTCCGCCGCCTGCCCTTTGCGGGCGGCTGGACCGGCCAGCGCGATTTCCCGGCACCGGAAGGCGGAGGCACATTCATGCGTCAGTATGCGGCGCGTCGACGCAGGGGAGGCAAACGTGGCTGAATCCGTCAGGGCTGAGTTGTTCGCCCGGCTGCGCGAACAGGAAACCTCCGTTGCGCCCGAGCAGATAGCGCGCGCGCTCGCTGCACTTGGCCACGCGCAGCCCGCGCGAGCAACACACACCGACCTGCACACCGCCTTCCTGGCCAATGTGCTGGCCAACAAGGGGACCGTGGAACTGGCTCGGGATCGCGGCGCCGCGGTGCAGGCCATAGGGCGCTATCTGTACCAACGCTTCCGCACCCATAAACTCGTTGCGGGTAATGACCCGCGGCTGGCGGCGATGCCCTGGCGGGATGGTGGTGTGCTGCCGCGATTCGGAGCGGCTGAAAACGGAGACTCGGCGGCACTGAGCTATGCCAGGTTGGGGGTTGCCGAGACCGGCGCCATCGTCACCTACACGGGCCGCGCCAACCCCGGGCGCAACAACCTGTTACCTGAAGACCACCTGGTCTTGATCAACCGGGAAGACGTTGTCTCGACCCTGGAAGATGCCTGGGCGAGAATACGTCACGACACGGCAGCAAGCGGTTGGCCCCGCGGCATCCAGTTTATCGCCGGCCCTTCCAGCACTGCCGACGTGGAAGCGCAGCTGGTGATGGGCGCACACGGCCCCCGACGCTGGCATGTCATCCTGGTGGGCGACACACCAGCGGAGGTGTTGGCGCAAGCCAGTGGAGGTGTAGGGGCGACTAGTTAGGCGTGAAGTTGAACTTCTGCCCACCCAGCGTGGCTTCGTACATCAAACCGCCCTTGGCAATAGTGAACACAGCCATACCCTTGCGATAGCCGAGGCTGGCAGTGGAGGCATCATTGCGACCGCCACTGACACCGGCGCTGACACCGCCTCCGGTGCTCGCTTCCGCTGACACCCCTGCGGTAATCGCTACCGCCGTGGCCTGTGCACCGAATTCGAAGTTACCGCTGGTGAACTGCTCCAGGGCCGTGGCGTTCTCAAAGAAAATGATCTGGCTGAAGGCCTGTCCACCCAGCTGGAAGCCCACCGTGAGCTGGGTCATGGTCGCCTCACCGATCATTTCACCCTGCCGGTAGACCTGCCCCTTGCCGTGTGCGCCACCGATACCGATACCCCCCTTGCCGATGGTCGGAAACAGGGCGTAGCCGTAGGCTGAGTCGAAGTAGGCGGCACTTTCGCCGGCACTGCGAAATGATGCCAGTGCCTCGGCGTAATTGTCTGCCCTGGCCAGCGGCGAGAGCGCCAGCGCAAGCAGAAGGTACAGGGCGGACACTACGTTGGTCTTGTTCATGGACTGCCTCACATTTCATTTTTTGGGAACCAGCCTCAACCATAGCACTGATTGCCAATTTCCCGTAGCGCATGCAGCCAGGGGGCCACTATCCGGTATTGCGCATACCCGCCGCGATACCGGCGAAGGTGACCATGATCGCCTGCTCAAGCACACCCTGGGGTTCACGACGCTGACGCTGCAGTAACTCCGCCTGCAGCACGTTGAGGGGGTCGGTATAGATGTTGCGCAACTGGATGGATTCGCGAATCCAGGGCGAATCCGCAAGCAGGGTTTCGCCGCCGCTGATTTCCAGTACCGTATCTGCATCGCGCTGCAGGGCGGATCGCAGCGACTGCCCCAGCCAGTGCAGTTCCTGCGGCACCAGACAGGCGTCGTAGTGCGCCGACAACCCGGCATCGGCCTTGGCGTAGACCATTTCCAGCATCGAGAGACGTGTGGCAAAAAAGGGCCAGCCAGCCGCCATCTCACGCAGGCGCGCCGCGTGACCGGCATCCAGCGCCTGTCTCAGGGCGGCGCCGGCACCCAGCCACGCCGGCAACATCAGGCGGTTCTGGGACCAGGCAAAAATCCAGGGAATCGCGCGCAGGCTTTCAATACCACCGCCGCCACGCCGTCGTGCCGGCCGTGAGCCCAGCGGCAGGCCTGCGAGTTCCTGTTCAGGCGTTGCATAGCGGAAGTAGGCGATGAAATCCGGCTCTTCCCTGATCACGCGTCGATACTCGGTGCAGGAACCGGCAGCCAGCTGTTCCATGAGATCGCGCCACTCCTGGCGCGGCGTCGGCGGGGTCTGCAGGTTGGCGCGACAGATTGCGCTGGTATAAAGCGCCAGGGTTTTCACCGCAAGCGAGGTCCAGCCCAGCTTGGTGCGTATCATTTCGCCCTGTTCGGTCACCCGCAGGCCCTGTTCCAGTGAACCCGGGGGCTGGGACAGCAGAGCCGCCTGTGCCGGCGCGCCGCCCCGCCCGATCGTGCCGCCGCGGCCGTGAAACAACGTGAGACGCACATCACTGGCGGCGCACACCGCCAGCAGCTCTTCCTGCGCCCGGTATTGTGCCCAGGCCGCCGCCAGCACACCGGCATCCTTGGCCGAGTCCGAGTAGCCAATCATCACCATCAACTGCCCCTGGATGTGCCCGCGATACCAGGGATCCGCAAGCAGGGCCGTGACCACCTCGCGAGCCCGGGACAGGTCATCGAGGGTCTCGAACAGCGGCACCACCGGCAGGTCGAAGGGGCAACCGGCCTCGCGCAACAGCAGGTGCACCGCCAGCACGTCGGAGGCCTGACGGGCCATGGAGATCACGTAGGCCCCCAGCGCCTCACGGGGCTGACGGGCCACCACCGCAAAGGTGGCCAGCACTTCAGCCACCGCCTCGCTGGGTGTCCAGCGGGGCGGCACCAGCGGGCGCCTGCTGGCGAGCTCCTGACGCAGGAATGCGCAGCGCGCATCCTCGTCCCAGGCGGCGTAATCACCCAACCCCAGCCAGGTGGTCAGTTCGGACAGTGCTTCCGTGTGCCGTGCACTGTCCTGGCGGATGTCGTGGCGCAGCAGATGCACCCCGAAACAGCGTACTCTGCGCAGCAGATCCAGCAGGGCACCGTCCGCGATCACCTGCATACCACAGGCCTGAAGCGAGTGGTAACAGAGGGAGAGCGGCTGCCACAGATCCTCCCGGGTCAACAGTGACGCACTGTCGGGGGACGCGCCGGCCAGAGCCGCCTCTATCGTCTGCAGGTCGCCTTTCAACTGCTCGCGCAAGCGCCGCAGAACGGCGCGGTAGGGCTCGTGGGACCCATCGGCCGCCTCGGCGAGCGCCGGAACGCAGACAGTCATGGACAGCTCCTCCACCAGTCGCGTCACGTCCTGCAGGTAGAGCTGAATCGCCTGCCAGCGGCTCAGCCAGAGTACCTCAGAGGTCACTTCAGCGGTGACGTTGGGATTGCCGTCCCGGTCGCTACCCATCCAGGACCCAAAGGTTACCGGTGCCGCCTCCAGCGGCAGCCGGCTACCGCAGCATTCCTGCAGCGCCGCATCAAGCCGGCGCATGTATTCCGGCACCGCTCGCCACAGGGAGTCCTCGACCACAGCGAAGCCCCATTTCGCCTCATCGACCGGGGAGGGCCGCTCGGTGCGGAAATCATCTCCATACCAGATCTGGGCAATCAGCTCACGCAGGCGGGTGTGCAGCTGTTCCTGTTCGCGCCGGGTGAGGCCGCCCAGTTCCAGCTGTGACAGGCAGCGACCGATCTCGGTCTGCTTGTGGATCAGGGTGCGCCGCATGATTTCCGTGGGATGAGCGGTGAGCACCAGGTCGATGCGCAGCGCCGCGACAGCGTCGACGATAGACTCCGCCGGCACACCCTCCTCCAGCAGGGCTTCGAAATTGCCGCTCAGGTTGCGCGAAGCCGAGAACAGCGGATCCATCTGCCGCGATACCGTGTGATGCTGGTCGGCAATATTGGCGAGATTGAGGAACTGGCTGAATGCCCGCGCTACCGGCACCAGCTGCTGGTTGTCCAGCGCGCGCAGCACCGCCAGCAGCTCGGCGTGGGCGGCATCCTCGCCGCCCGCCCGCGCCGACTTCGATAGGCGACGGATTTTCTCCACGAGGTCCAGAAACTCGGGGCCGTTCGCCGCTGCGATCGTGTCGCCCAGCAGGTGGCCGAGAAAGCTGACGTTGCTGCGCAGCTCACTGTAATCGGAACGCTCACCGCTGCCGGCTTCCCGGGTGCCTACCACTGGCTGAACCTCCGTAACAGATCACACACACGGGCCGAGTAGCCCCATTCATTGTCATACCAGTTAAGCACGCGCAGATAGCGCTCGTTGACAACCGCGGTGAAGCCCGCGTCGTAGATGGACGAGTGGGCATTGCCGATGATATCCGTGGAAACAATCGGCCGTTCACTGAAGGCGAGGATGCCCTGCAGGGCCGGGGAGGCGGCGGCCGTGCGCACCGCCTCGTGCACCGCATCCACGGTCACCGGACGTGCCAGTGTGACGAACAGATCGACCACTGAACCGTCGGGAACCGGCACCCGCGAGGCGATGCCGTGCAGGCGCCCCTTGAGCTGCGGCAGCACCTCACCCACCGCTTTCGCCGCGCCGGTCGAGGTGGGGATGGTGTTCTCCGCGGCCGCCCGACTGCGCCGCCAATCGGAGTGCGGCACATCGGCGAGCCGCTGGTCGTTGGTATAGGCATGCACGGTGTTGATCACGCCCTCTTCGATACCGAAGGCGCTATCCAGTACGCTGGCCATGGGCGCGAGACAGTTCGTCGTGCAACTGGCATTGGAGACAATGCGATGTTCCGGACGCAGGCCATCATCGTTGACACCCAGTACGACGGTGTAATCGATGGGGTCGGACGCCGGCACAGTGAGCACCACCCGGCCCGCACCCGCCTGCAGATGCCCATCGAGCTGGCTTCGCTTGCGAAAGGCGCCTGTCGCCTCCACCACAGCATCAATACCCATCTCCGCCCAGGGCAGGGCTGCGGGATCGCGTTCGCTGATCAGCTTGCAGCGTCCACCCGGGGTGACCAATTCGTCACCTTCCAGCACGAGCGACTTGCCAAACGGCCCCATGACCGTGTCGTAGTTCAGCAGATAACGCAGGGCGGCGTGGTCAAACAGGTCGTTGATCACCACAACCTGTATATCGGGGTCGTTCTCGAGGATGCGGAATACCGAGCGGCCTATCCGGCCAAAGCCATTGATTGCTACACGCATCATACCGCCTCCTCTGTGTGGTCCAGTGCCGCATACAGGCGCGCCACATCCAGCAGGCGCGCGGCGTGACCCAGGGTCTCATGCCAGCCCAGGGCCTTGATGGTATGCTTGCCGGCCTTGATGGTGCCGCAAGCGTCGAACACCAGCGAGTGGGGATTGCCAATGACGTCCGAGGACACCACCGGGTCCTCCACGACGGTCAAAATGCCCGCGTAGTCCGCCACGCGGCGACGCATGCAGTCGTTGACGGCGTCAGCCGTGACCGCCGTATCGGCGAAGACCAGGTTGACGTCCAGCAGGCAGCCTTGATGGATCGGCACATTCAGGGCGGAGGTCAGCACCTTGCCGGCGAGCGCGGGCAGCACGTGCCCCAGCCACGCCCCGGCCTCGTGCTGGTTGGGAATGATGTTCTCTGCGGCGGAGCGGCTGCGGCGGAAGTCGCTGCCCGCGTAGTCCTGCAATACCTGGTCCGAGGTGTAGGCGTGAACGGTGGTCATGCTGCCACACTCAATCTCAAACTCAGCGGACAGCGCGTGCAGCAGAAGGCACAGCGCCGTTGTGGTGGCCGACCCCGCGGATATCATGCGATCTGCTGCCCGAATGCTGTTACCGTTGATACCCGGCATCACGAGCCGATCGATATGATCGCTGGGCAGGGTGCGCAACAGCACTCGCGGCGCACCCGCCTGTAGGTGCTGGAGCATGGCGTCACGCTGGCGGAACTTGCCGGTAGCGTCAATGACGATATCCACCCCGAACACGTCCCAGGGCATCTCGGCGGGCGTGTCAGTGCGCAGCAGCCGGGTACGGAAGCGGCTGTTGTGGAGAAAATTGCCCTCCAGCCGGTAGCTTGCCGCTTTCATCTCCGAGCAGAGCAGATAGTGCAGGATGGCGGGATCACCGATGTCGGCTATGGCCACGATCTCGACATCCGTGCCCCGCGCTGCCAGGTCGTAGACCTGGCGGCCAATCTGGCCAAAGCCCATCAGGCCCACCTTGATGGGTCGTGCGTGTGTCATAGTCCCCCTCCTCCAGGCGTTGCGCCAGATTCCTGACCAGGTTTTGTCCACCAAATGTACGACAGCGCTGCGGCTTCGATCACCGGCTGGTAATCCACCCGGTACAGCCCGCCGTAACTACCCCAAACGTACTGGAGATGCGACATGGAAACTGCACTGGCTGGAAACATTCCCTTCCCAAGCAAGATGTCAGCAGAGGCAGCGATTGTGCGCAATGCTCTGCTGGAACGCGGCCTGGAAACCCCGATGATACAAAACGGGCTCTCCCGTGACGAAAAATATCGCCGTATTGTACAGTCCTTCACCGACATCACCCGCACGCTGGGCCTGGATCTGAACGACGACAGCCTGGCCGAGACCCCACACCGTATCGCGAAAATGTACGTTGATGAAATCTTTTCAGGGCTCGATTACTCACGCTTTCCAAAGATTTCTGTGATCTCCAACAAGATGCAGGTCGAAGAGATGGTGCAGGTGGACGACATCGATGTCGTCAGCACCTGCGAGCACCACTTTGTCACCATCGATGGCCGCGCACGGGTTGCCTACATTCCGAAAGACAAAGTGATCGGCCTTTCAAAAATCAACCGCATCGTACGCTTTTTCGCCCAGCGCCCGCAGGTGCAGGAACGCCTGACCCAGCAGGTTCTGGTCGCCCTGCAAACCTTGCTGGACACCGATGACGTTGCCGTCACTATCGATGCTGTACATTACTGCGTCAAGTCGCGCGGCGTGATGGACAGCAATTCCAGAACACGCACGACCTCGCTGGGTGGTGCATTCAAGTCCGACCCGAGCACCCGGGCCGAATTCCTGAACTGATCCCCCCCTGGGAATTCGGCTTTTTCGCCCGGCACTGCCGGGCTTTTTTTTATCCTGCATTGCGGTTTTTCGTCTGCCGCAAAGCGTGTACCCTGCCCTCTCTACCACAGCACCACGCATCAACACCGGGCACCCCATGAGAACACTGCTAACCCTCACCTCACTGCTGCTTTCGACAGCGCTGCTGCTGGTCGGCCAGGGCATGCAGCTGACCCTGCTGCCGCTGCGCGCCAGCAGTATCGGGCTGTCGGACTTCCTGATCGGTGTCAGCGCGTCCGCCTATTTTCTGGGTTTCGTCGCCGGCTGTCTGCTGATTCCGCGAATCATCGCCAAGGTCGGCCATATCCGCAGCTTCGCCGTGCTGACAGCCATCATGATGAGCGCCATTCTCGCCCTGGAAACGCTTGACGGCTGGCTGCCCTGGCTGCTGCTCCGTTTCCTGACCGGCGCCATGATCTGCGGCCTGTACACGGTTATCGAAAGCTGGCTCAACGACCAGACCAGCGCAGAGTCGCGGGGCCAGGTCCTGGCCATCTACACCTTCATTATTCTTGCGGCAATGGCCCTGGGCCAGATACTGATCAACGTTGGCCCTGCCGACAGCGCGACGCCCTTTATCCTCGCTGCCATCTTCATGGCACTGGCCATCGTCCCGGTGGGGCTCACCAGCCGTCTGGCGCCGGCCCCCATCGAATCCACGCGCATCCGCTTCAATCTGCTCTATCGCCGCTCCCGCGCTGCGTTCGCCGGAACCCTGCTCTCCGGGTTGGTGGTGGGCAGCTTTTGGGCCCTCGGCGCCGTGTTTGCCCGGCGCTATGGCGACAGCATGGCTGATGTCACCTGGTTTATTACCGCGGGCATCGCCGGGGGGGCGCTGTTCCAGTATCCCATCGGCTGGCTGTCCGACCGCATCGACCGGCGTTACGTGCTTGTCTTCCTGAGCCTGGGCGCGATTGCCGCTTCCGCCGCGGTTGCGCTCACCGTGCAGCACAGCGCGCATCTGGCTGCGGTGTTTGTGTTCGGCGCTATGACCATGCCGCTCTATGCGATATCGCTGGCGACGGCGGCTGACAATTCGTCGGCTGAGGAGTTTGTGGAGATCGGTACATCGGTGTTGCTGCTGAATGCCCTGGGGGCAGCTTCCGCCCCCATTCTGCTCGGGCAATTAATGAGCCTGTACGATGCCACGGCGCTGTTCTGGTCTTTCGGTGCGCTGTGTGCGGTGTTTACCGTGTACCTTGCCATTCAAACGCGGGACAAGGACCAGGTGGTCGCCGCGGAAGACCAGGTGCCCTTCTCCGCCGCCGCTACCGAGGCTGCGCCGACCGGCTTCAGTCTTGACCCGCGGGGACCGGAGGACGCCATCGGCGACCTGTTACCCACCGACACGCAGGGCCACGATGAATTCCAGACTGAGCCCGAGGCGGACGCGGAACAGCAATCTCGCTAGCTGTTTAGCATCCGCGCGGCGGTCAATCCGCCCAGTGCAGAATCACCTGGCGCTGTTCCGCCGCGCTGCGCGCAAGGCCCTCGGCAAGCTCACCGTAGCGCTCTTCTACCTTCTCACGGCGTATTTTCAGCGTCGGCGTCAGCACCTCGTTGTCGATGGTCCACTCCTGCCGTGAGAGGATGACTGCGCCAATACGCGCGTGCTTTTCCACCGCGTCATTGATGCTCTGCACCGCCTCGTGTATGGCCTGTGCAATCTCTGCCTCCGCCTGCTCGCGGGAGGACTCCGCCAGCTGGCGGGCCGCTTCATTCAGCACGGCCACCATGACCGTTTTGGAAAAACCGCGACCGAGCAGGCAGTGCTGTTCCGTGTGCGGATTTTTGGCAAACTCACCTTCAATGGGCGGCGGCGCCACAAACTTGCCCTGAATGGTTTTGAAGTACTCTTTGACGCGGCCCGTGAGATAGATAAAGCCATCCTCATCGACCCGGGCCTTGTCGCCGGTGTGCAGCCACCCGTCCCGGATCAGCTCTGCCGTCTTGTCCGGTTGGTTATAGTAACCCGGCGTGCAGCCGTCGGCGCGCACCACCAGTTCGCCCTCATCGGTGATCCGGTATTCAACCTCCCCGATGGGCTTGCCGATAGAACCGACCCGCCGTGAGTCGTGGCCGCTGACGATCACGCCCATGGCCTCGGTCTGGCCAAAACCCTCCATCAGGATCAGCCCCAGACGCTCCCACCACTCGATCAATGACGGCGGTGTCGGCGCGGCAGCGACCAGGCAGTATTCCACCTGATCAAGGCCCAGGCCATCCAGCACAAGCTTCCCAATGCCCGCGCTGTCCTGGCTCAGGGCCTGCTCCAGCACGTCATTACCGCCGAACTTGGCGATCACCGCCTGCTTCAACTGCTCCCAGACACGGGGTGGGCCAAAAAACATGTGCGGCCGCGTGCGCTGCAGATCTGCTGCCAGCGTCTCCAGGCTCTGGTTAAAACTCACTTCACCGCAGCAGGTCAGCGAGGAGAACTCGACAATCTGTCGCTCGGCAATGTGCGACAGCGGCAGATAGGAGAAATAGCGGGCCTCGTCTCGCGTCCCGAACGTAGAGCGGAAGCGCGTGATGGGCACGAGGTTACTGCGGTGCGTCTGGATGACGCCCTTGGGCAGGCCGGTAGTACCCGATGTAAACACCAGGGAAATCACGTCATCGGGCTGGCAGCGGTACTTCGGCAGCTGCCCCTGCCATTCCGCCAGCAGATCCTCCCAACGCAGGTGCGGCTCCTCCAGCTCTACCCCGGGGAGTGTGATCAGCGTGATACCCTGCGGAAGAACGCCCCTCACCGCGTTCCAGTTCGAGGTTTCCCCGACGATCAGTGCCTTGGTCTCGGTAAAATCCAGAATGTACTGGGCAGTGGATGCGGGCAGCGTGGTGAACATGCTCACCGTGACATTACCGGACTGGATAATCGCCAGATCCGCCATAAACCAGTGCGCACAGTTGCGCGATAACAGCCCGATGCGCTCGCCGTGGCCGAAGTGGTGCTCAAGCATGGCGGCCATGGCATTGACGGTTGCGTGGGCTTCCTTCCAGGACACATCCCGGGACCCCTCTGGCAGCAGATCCTTCAGCCAGACTCTGTCTGGCGTTTCCGCGGCCCAGTGAGCCAGCAGTTTGTCGAGTGTGTCAGCCTGCATAGTGGTGTCCTCTTTTATTGTGATTCGGGATGCCGGTAAACGGGGCCGGAAAACCCGTGCGTTCCAGTGTACAAAACCCGGCGTGGCTTGCCACGCAAATTCGTCCTCAGCGCAGCTCCAGCGTCTGCTGCCCTGTGCCGGTCGGCGTTCCCCGCTGTGCGACACCCGCCTGACCCATATCGGGACGCTGGGCCCGGTTCAGCCCAACCGGCAGCGGCTCCAGTGCCCCACGGCCCCAATCGTGCTGTGGCAGCCGAGCGGTGATGTCGTCCACATCCACGACCGGCACCAGCCCGACCAGTGGCTGCACCGAGCGCCCACCGCCCACGCTGTCGTCGCGACCATGCCAGCTGCCGCCCACCAGGCGGTGTTGCGCGCTGAAGGTCAGCAACAGGGCTTCATTGCGGGTGCTGGCCCGGCCGACATCAATGGACAGGAAGTCCACGCCCAGCGCACCGAGGCTGAAGCCCAGCACGTTCTCCGTCACCTGCCAGGACTCCCAGCCCAGCACATAGCCGCCGGGAATGGCGGACACGCGCAGTGGGGGTCCGAGCCTGGAGAGGATGTCGCCGGCACGAAGGTCCGTGGCGGGCGCAGCAGCCAGCGCTGCGGCCTCAGGGGCAAGGCTCTCGCCGAGGTTGTAGTGCCACTGCGTGCAGCCGCTGAGCATCAGCGCGAGTGCCAGCAGCGGCACGCGCCGTGTATCAGCCATTGTCGGCTGGCGCGATGCGGCTCGCCGCGTCAGTCAGCAGGCCGTTCTGGTCGAAGAAGAAGATCGCGCGATCATACTGCGTATCGATCTGCATGCGGTTGTACAGCACCAGCACGATACCTTCGCCGTCGGAGCGCTCGAACAGGTAATAGAGAATCGACTCGCCTTCAAGCGCGATCACCTGGGACGGCGGACCCAGGGCGGCCATCACCTCGGCGCGCGTGGTCACCCCCGGCTGGAGCGTCTGCATATAGGCGTCGGTCCAGCCGGCCTCTACGCCACGGCGGTTTTCGTACTGGGCACAGCCCGCAACCAGCAACAACAGGAAGGGCACTAAACAGCGGGCTACAGGTGTCATCGTTGATCTCGGGCGGCTTGTTTCGGATCATTATACGCCGGAAAACGGCGAACGGACCGCCCGCTCTCCCCCGTCGACATCAGCCCAGCAGAAGGTTGCTGCGCTGCACCACCTCCTGCCGGAAGGCGGCCGTCTTTTCGCTGTACTCACGGAAGTTGATCGTGGACACATAACGCCACTCAGCGGTGAGTGACTCCGGCGTGAAGCGGGTGACGAGATAACCCCGGTCGATCAGGTTGGCGTACACCAGATCATCGACCAGCGTCGCAATGAGGGGCGAAAACAGCCCGGCCACATCGCGGCCAAGCACCTCCTCCAGCCCCGGCGAGCTGACACTTGCGGTCGCCAGTTCCACGCCCACCACTTCGCCCGTGCTGGTAAAAAGCTGCGACGCCCAGGCGTTATGCGTATCACCCGCCAATGCGACCAGCCGGCTGTTCATCTGGCGTGCCACTTCCAGCACGCGGTCACGCTCGAAAGCATACCCATCCCAGGCGTCGAGATTGTAGGGAACCGCCGAGTCCAGCAGCGCCTGTTCCTCAGGCGTGCGCTCCTCTGGTGCCTTGTTCTTCGCCGTAACCGCGGCAAGCACCGCGGCGGTGCCGGCTGCCAGCGCATCGCCACCGCTGATGCTGGGCTCCAGCGCTTCGAGAATGGGCGCCGGCAACAGGTAGCGCGCCATCAGCACCTGCTGGCCAAGCACTTGCCAGCGGGCTGTCGAGTCGATCAGCTGGGTCTCCAGCCACGCCAGTTGCTCGGCACCGAGAAGCGTGCGATCAGACGCATTGCTGGCAGCCCGCGTTGCCTCGACGTCAATGCGACCACCACTGACAAAGTCCGGGTAGACATACTGCCGGTCACGGCCGATCACACGCGTGTCCAGCATGATCAGGTCCAGCAGATCACCGTAAGGCAATCGCCGGTAAATGATCTCCTGTTGACTCGCAGGGGGACGCACCGGTAGCCATTCATACCAGGCCTGTATCGCGGCGGCACGCCTGTCTGAATATTCGCCCTCGGTCGCCGGATCATGATTCTCCGCGCCCTCCCGCCAGGCATCATTGGCAATCTCGTGATCGTCCCAGACGACAATGAAGGGGTGGGCGCTGTGCGCTGCCTGCAGGTCGGGGTCAGTACGGTACTGCGCGTAGCGCGTCCGGTAATCCGCGAGCTCAAACAATTCGCCAGCAGGCTGTACCACGCGCCCCAGGGCTTCGGCATTGGCGCTGGCGTAGCCACCCGGAGCGTACTCGTAGATATAGTCACCCAGGTGCAGCACGGCATCCACCGGCTGCGCAGCCACTTCACGGTATACATTGAAGTAGCCCGCGGGGTAGTTGGAGCAGGACACCACGGCAAACGCCGCCGTTGCGGTGGCCCCTGCCGGTGCCGTGCGGGTGCGGCCCACGCTGGAAAGCACCTCGCGCACCCGGAAGCGATAGAAATACGTAGTGCCTGCCGCCAGCCCGGTAACGTCCGCCTTGAGCGTGAAATCCACGGTTTCGTCCGTGTTCCCGCGACCGCTGGCCACGAGATTGGCAAAGCCCTCGTCGCTCGCCACTTCCCAGTCGACGGTGACGAATCCGGGCTCACGCGGGGTCACGCGAGTCCAGATAATCACGCGATCCGTCAGAGGGTCGCCGGAGGCCACACCGTGATTGAAATCGGCGGCAACACCCTCGGGCAGCGGCGGGGCATCGCTGCCGTCCGAACAGCCGACCAGATTACCGCCCAGCAGCGGCAACAGGGAGGCAGCCGCAATGCCTTTCACCAAAGTACGGCGGCGCAAATGAGGGTGATCGGTCATGGTGTGCTCCGTTGGCAGCGCCGCGACGTGCGGCCGGCAGAGCACACAGAATTACAGCAATCGTGTTACCGGCGCAAGCGCGCCAGAAGGGCCGTCAGCGGCCACGACCGCCGCGCGATGGGGTGCGGCCATTGCCCTTGCCGCGGGCCGGCGCGCCGCTGCTGCGGGGTCCCGCGCGAGGTTGACGACGTGCCGGTACGGGTGCGCCATCGCGCGCAGCTGGCGGCCCGCTGTGAGGATTTTTTCCGACACGGGCCGATGCGGCCGGGCGCCCCTTTGCCGGGCGCCCCTTGGCCGGGCCTCCCTTTGCCGGGCCTCCCTTTGCGGACCGCCCCCGGGGCACCGCGTGCTGGGGTTCAAAGCCTTCAATCTCTTCCCGCGGCAGGGTTTTGCAAATCAGGCGCTCGATGTCATAGAGGTAATCGGCCTCGTCAGCGCTGACCAGTGAATAGGCCTGTCCGGCGGCACCCGCGCGCCCTGTGCGACCGATTCGGTGCACGTAGTCTTCCGCGACATTCGGCAGATCGAAATTCACCACCTGGGGCAGCTGCTCGATATCCAGCCCCCGCGCGGCGATATCCGTTGCGACCAGCGCCTGTACACGCCCCTGCTTGAAGTCGGCGAGGGCGCGGGTGCGCGCGTTCTGGCTTTTATTACCGTGAATGGCGACTGAACGGATACCGTTCTGTTCCAGCTGCTGGCTGAGTTTGTTGGCCCCGTGCTTGGTGCGGGTGAACACCAGCACCTGGTCCCAACCGTGCACTTCGACCAGATGGCTCAGCAGTTCCGGTTTGCGCTTCTTGTCTACCGGGTACACCCACTGCTGCACCGTCTCGGCAGTGGCATTGGGCGGACTGACTTCTACACGGACCGGTTGCCGCATATACCCCTGCGCCAATTGCGTGATCGGCCCGGAGAACGTCGCCGAGAACATCAGGGTCTGGCGGCGGGTGGGCAGCAGCGTGACGATGCGGCGGATATCGTGGATGAAGCCCATATCCAGCATGCGGTCGGCCTCATCCAGAACCAGCACTTCCAGATCGCGGAAATCCACGAAGCCCTGTCCGTGCAAATCGAGCAGCCGGCCCGGCGTGGCGACCAGCACATCGACGCCGCGGCGCAGCTGCGCAATCTGTGGGTTGATGTTCACACCGCCAAATACCACCGCAGAGCGAACGCCGTCATGGCTTCCGTAATCGCGAACGCTCTCCTGCACCTGCGCGGCTAGCTCACGGGTGGGCGTGAGCACCAGGGCACGGCAACGGTTTGGCTGCGCCCGCGGGCCGCCCGCAAGGCGCTGCAGCAACGGCAGCGTGAATGCGGCGGTCTTACCGGTTCCGGTCTGGGCAGCGGCCATGACGTCCTTGCCCGCAAGAATCAGCGGTATCGCCCGGGCCTGGATGGGAGAAGGTGTTTGATAGCCCTGCTCGGCAACGGCGCGAAGCAGGCTGGGCGACAGCCCCAATGTGTCAAAGGTCATCAGCAGCGACTCCGGTTTACACGGCTCAGGATGCCTGCAACACCGCCTGCGGCCGATGAAAACGCAGCTTGGCCTGCCGGATTCGGTCGTCGTGATCCACCGCGGTGCGCGCGATTTCCGCCGCAACACCCAGACGATGAATCAGACCCTCCTGATTGGCCACCTGAATCGCCAGCCCCGGCCGCGCGTTCAGCTCCAGCAGCATCGGGCCTCGCTGGCGGTCCAGCACGATGTCTGCACCCAGATAGCCCAGCCCGGTCATTTCAGCGCAGCTCGCGGCGAGGTCCAGAATGGCATCCCAGTCGGGGAGCCGCAGCGACTTGAAGCAGGCGCCTGTATCCGGATGGTGGGTTACCAGGCTGCCGCGCTGCACGGCCGCAACGCTGAAGCCTTCGCCGATATCGAGGCCCACCCCCACTGCGCCCTGGTGCAGGTTCGCCTTGCCGTCCGAGGCGTGGGTGGCACAGCGCATCATCGCCATCACCGGCACCCCCCGAAAGACGATCACACGAATATCCGGCACCCCCTCGTAGCTGTATTCCGCAAGCAGCGGGTTGAAATCGATCAGCGCCTCGATCATCGCGGCATCGTTGCGCCCGCCCAGGCTGTGCAGACCGGCGAGAATATTGGAGGTATGGCGGCGCAGATCGCGCTCATCCAGCACACCACCGCTGGACTTGACGAAATGCTCACCGTCGCGCGACGTGATCACTAGGATGCCCTTGCCGCCACTGCCCTGCACCGGCTTGATCACAAACGCGTCGCGGCCCTGCAGCAGGTCCAGCATGCGGTTGATCTGGAACTGGTGCTCAATCACGCCGTAGAGCTCAGGCACGACAATATTGCGTTCCAGGGCGGCCTTCTTGGTCAGCAGCTTGTTGTCGACAATCTGGTAGTTGCGCCGGGGATTATTGGCGCCGATGAACGTGAGATTGCGCTTGTTCATGCCGAGGATGCCCCGCTCCCGCAGGACAGAGGGTTTCACCAGCCGAATCATTGCATCTTCGCCATGTCGCGGAACCGGTACAGCTCGGAAAGCCGGTAGCCGGTGTATTTGCCGATCAGCAGGATCACGCCGAGAAGACTGATCAGCAGCTCGGGGAAATTGAAGGTCAGGTGCTCGACCACCGGCACGGACATGGTGAGGTAGGCGAGCACGGCCACCAGAAGACTGCCACCGCCCTGCATCATGACCTCACGTCCACCCTCTTCCTCCCACAGGATCGACATACGTTCGATGGTCCAGGACAGAAT
Organism: uncultured Haliea sp.; assembly: GCF_963973825.1. Taxonomy (NCBI): domain Bacteria; kingdom Pseudomonadati; phylum Pseudomonadota; class Gammaproteobacteria; order Cellvibrionales; family Halieaceae; genus Haliea; species uncultured Haliea sp. The sequence continues at coordinate 31,379 of NZ_CAXBAE010000002.1, read as the reverse complement.
GATGGTGGGAAAGAAGGTGACTGTCAGTGCCTGGTCAACGCCGAGTTTATAACTGATCAGGGACAGCGCGGCCATCAGCAGCACCACCACAATCACCACCGCAGAGACGCGGGCCACCAGCAGCAGGTTGAGATGGCTGAGCCAGGACCGTATCCACAGCCCGACACTGACCAGCACCAGGAATATCGCCAACCCCACCCACAGCGTGGTTTGCAGGAAGGCCAGCGCAATCAGCACCGGCATGAAGGTCCCTGAGGTTTTGATGCCCACCAGTACCCGCATCATGACCACGACAAAGGCCGCAACCGGCAACAGCAGAATACCCTTGAAGATCCCCTGCTGCTCCACGGGCAAGGCGTAGATGGAAAAGTCCAGCAGGGCAAATTCGTCACTGCGCTCTTCCATGCTGACTACGGTCTTCGCCGACAGGCTGTTGCGCACCAGCGCAAACTCAAGCCTGGAGTCGCGGCCGCCCAATACACGCAGCGCCGCGCCGTTGCCCTGGCGCCAGACGAAAAAATCCTCCGGCAGGCCCGCTTGCCCGCTCTCCGGGTCGAAGACTTCCCAGTCACTGCCATCGTAGACCTGCAGCAGCGTGCTCAACGTCTGCCGACGGCGACCGTCCTGCAGGGCAATGCCGCGCACGGGATAGGCGGGAATGTCGACATAGGCCAGCACATCCAGCATGACGCGCAGCGGCGCATCGCTGTAGGTGCCGAGCAGGAACTCAGCGTCCTGGCTGGGCTCTGCCCGGCGCAGTTCCTGAATCATCAGCGCGGTGAACGTGGCCGGGCTGCTGGAGCGCTCCCGCAGGTCTGCCACGAAACGCTCCATCGCCGCCTGCTGGTCGGCTTCGAGCAGGGGTGGATCAGGTGTTTCCACGGGCATGTCGGGCAAGTCGGCACGCCGCGCACGGTAGACCTGCTGCTTGAAGTACAACGTTGTCGGGTGCTCCAGCAGTTGGCGCGACCAGCGTGCCACACGTCCATCCGCCTCCTCGAACACAGAGAAGCCGAAGCCGGAGGAGGCGAAATGCTCTTCCAGCGTTACCCAGCCGCCGAGCCCGGAGGGCAGCGCGAGGTCCACTTCGACCGGACCACTTGCCGGCTTGAAACTGGCCTTGGTCTCGATGGTCCAGACCTCTCGCGACTCGCCCGGCCACAAGGGCAGGTCGAGCCCCACCACTTTGTACGCTGCTACAGCGATACCAAAAACAATCAGTGCGCCGGCGACAATGCCGACCTTTGCGCGGGATGCAATCATGGGGCTGCCGGGTGCTCCAGGGTGTGGCGCCGGCTGACATCGACAATCGCCACGTCAGTCAGCAGGTTGCGCCCCACCACAACCGGGTAGGGCATCTCGGTATTCTCGGACAGATTGACTTCAACCCGGGCCCGGCTGTCGCCCAGGGTGAGCCACATGCTGACGATGTAATTGCGGCTGCTGTTGCCGTAGGCATCGACCGCCGAAGTGCGCCGCAACAAGGGTGCTTCCAGCGCGTGCTGCTCATCACTGGCAGGATCGACCAGCACATAGCTCACGTAACGCTTGCCATCCTTTTCCAGTAGCTGTACATCCCGCGCCGCTATGATGGTGTGCTCACTCGCCGTGTCGATCACCGCCTCCAAGGTCAGGCCCGAAGGTTCCACGCGAACAAACTCCAGCACCCCGATAATCGGCAGTTCAAGCTCCCCCGCTGTCGACGGACGCGCGGGCACCGGCACCGGAGCTGCGGGACGCAACACGATTTTCTCCAGCACCCGAGGCTCGGGGCACTCCTGCAGTGGGCAGATCGGGCACATGACAACCGGGGCTTCCGGGCAGATGGGTGCCTGGTTAGCCTGTTCGGGCAACGCCTGGCAACCCGCCAGAAGCCCGCACATCACCAGCGCTGTGACTTTGAATCGCAAAACCATGAAATCCCCTTATCGCGGCCATCGTCGGAAGCCGCCTTTGGCGCCAGTATACTGTAGCGCCGCGCAGCAAAGCACCCGCACGGAAAGCGCAGTTTTTACATACCCGCGCAGCACTATGTCCCTCTTGATCTTGCCCCGGCTTGCCCCTACTGTGCGCCGAGCGGGCTCGCCGACGCGGGTGGACCCACCGATCACAGAGAGGATGCCGTCATGATCACCTGGAACGAAATCTGCCGTCTCGCCAACGAAGGCAATCCGGAGCCCGACACGACCCTGCAGCGCAGCGATGCGGAATGGGCCGCGCTGCTGACCCCTGAACAGTATCATGTCACTCGCCAGGCCGGCACTGAACGCGCGTTCAGCAATGACATGTGCTCGCGCTTTGAGCCCGGCAACTACGCCTGCGTGTGCTGTGGCACACTGCTGTTCGATGGTGAGCAGAAATTTGAATCCGGTAGTGGCTGGCCCTCCTTTACCCAGCCGGTGAAGTCCAACGTCATCGCATACCACAACGACCACAGCTTTGGTCGCTCGCGCATCGAGACGACCTGCAACACCTGTGGAGCGCACCTGGGACACGTATTCCCGGACGGGCCGCCGCCCAGCGGACTGCGTTACTGCATGAACGCAGTCGCCCTGCACAAGCTTGAAGATGATGGGGACGCCCCGGCATGAAACGACTGCTGCTGATCTTCAGCCTCGCCGGATTGACGGCCTGCGGCAGTCAGGGACAGCGTGCGCAGGAGGCCGTCACCGCGGCCCTGCCCGCCGTCGAGACCATCGAATTTCGCGGGCTCACAGACTATCCGGGAGCCGTTGTCTGCGGAGACTACCGGTCTATCCAGCGCTATGGCGACACGCCGGGCTTCAAACCGTTCATTTTCCGGGCCGGCCAGGCCGATGTCTTGCCAACGGCCCAGGACATCACCGTGTTCTGCAGCGAAGACCCCGCCGCCGCTCTGTACGCGCTGACCGGCATCCAGACGCGCCCCGCGCCCGGCAGCGCGCTGCGCAAGATCGCCGACGACCTGGGTCGGCTGCAGACGGCGCTGGACGATTATTACAACGACGTCGCCACCTATCCACAAACCGACCCCGGGCTGGAGAGCCTGCTTCGGCCTATCGGCAGCCTGCGCCGCGCCGGGCGGTTCAGGGAAGGCGGCTATCTGGACACACTGCCCCTCGACCCCTGGCAACGGCCCTACCGCTACAGCGCGCCCGAGTTTGCGGGCTCGCGCCAGCCGCCCTCACTGCTCACCCTTGGCGCCGACGATGCGCCCGGCGGCGAGGGCGAAAATGCAGATGTATCCCTGCATGAACTGCACTACCTGCAGCACCTGCTGAAGATGGCCGGCCCGTGAACGACCACCCACTCACCTACACCAGCGACATCCTCGTACGGTTCAGTGATACCGATGCGCAGGGGCACCTGTACTTCGCAAACTACCTGGTCTACGCCGATGAGGTAGCCGGCTTCTACATGGAGGAGCTCGGCCTGGGTGCCATGAACCCGCAAACCGCACCCTGCTTCATCTTCACCGTGAACATCAACTGCGACTATCTGGGGGAATGCCGAGCCTATGAGACTGTGGCCGTACAGGTGGGCTATACCCGACTGGGTCGCAGCAGTGCCGAACTGGCGTTCACGTTACAGGAGAAAAGCAGCGGTCGACCCCTCGCCCGCGGCAGCCTCACCCAGGTATTCACAGACAAGCAGACCCGCAGGTCCATCGCCATCCCCGCCCGGTTTCGCGACGCCATCCTTGCCCGCCAACCCGAACTCGGTGTCGGGCAGCCGGCGCAAAGCAGTTGACCACAGGGGCGCCCTGGGCAACCATCGCGCAGTGGACGCTCGTCGCGCCGGTGCGCGTCAAGGCGTCGTAGCAGGACATCGGCTCATGGCCCAAAGGCCGGATTACAAGACTGCCCTGAGCGTGATACGCGAGCAGGTGCAGAGCAAGGACTTTGCCCGCAGCCTGCGCGAGTCGGCTGTGCTGCTCGAGCAGAACACGACGCTTGTCGAGCTCTGGAGCCTGCACGGACAGTCCCTGCAGGGACTGGGTCGACTGGCGGAGGCGGAGGCCTGCTACCGCACCGGCCTGGAGCTGTGCAATGGCGCACCGCGCCTGCTGGTCCAGCTCGGACACCTGCTGAGCCGACAGAATCGCGGCGAGGAGGCCTGTGACTGTTTTGCACAGGCGATGGCTGCAGACGCCACATTGACCGACGCATACCGCGGGCTGCTCAATTTCCGCGCCATCCCTCTGGACAGTCCGGAAGTCGCCACCCTGCTGAAACTGGCGCTGGACACGGAGCGCAGTCACGCTGCCCGAGCGCGGGCCCTGTTCCTGCTGGGGCAGATCTACACCGAATCCGGCCTCGACAATCCGGGCTTCGCCTTTTATGAGCAGGCAAACCGGTTTGCCGCGGCCGACCTGAAAGGCACGCGCGAGTACCAGGTATCCCCCAGCGCTGCGGGTATGGATCGGCCGTTTTTCAGCCGGTACCGCCGCGGGCAGCCAGCCCCGCACTGCCCCCTGCTGGTGGTGGCGGGTCTGCCACGCTCGGGCAAGAGTCTCGTCGAGACACTGCTGGCACACCATCCGGGCGTCGTCGCCGGTGGCGAACTCGCACTGGTGCGCAAGCTGGCGGCGTCTTTACCGGCAGAGGGTAACCTGCATGCCCAGGCCAGGAGACTCGTGGCACAGGCCGAGTCCCCGCTGCTGCAACTCTGCCCTCCCCTGGAGGGCGCTGGGGCGCGCTACCTCACCGACACGTCACCCGCGAACCTGAGCCGGCTTGGCTGGCTGGGCCTGCTGCACCCGGAAGTGCCGGTTATCCTGTGCAGGCGGGCTCCGCTCGATCTGGGCCTGGCGCTGTTCTTCAAGAATTTTCGGAGCGGCCATCGCTACAGCTACCAGCTCGCAACCATTGGCCGCGCCATGGCCCTCGCGGAGAAACTCATCGACCACTGGCAGGCGGCCCTGCCCAACCCCCTGTTGCAGGTGCAGTACGAGACGCTGGTGCGTGAGCCCGACCTGGTGCGCCGAGAACTGACAGCGCTGCTGGCGCTCGACGATGCAGGCAGGGCCGAACACCAGGCACCGGGAACACCCCGGACCTGGCGCATTTTCCCCAGCCGTTCACTGGACTCGGTGGGAGAGATAAGCCCCGCGCTGGTCGGATTTGCGCACCGCTTCCGGCACCAACTGGCACCCATGATGCAGGCCTACGCAGACGAGCTCGCCCGGCCGCGGCTGAGCAGCCCACCGGAGCCCCGCAGCGTTCGGGAGCGCAGGCGCAAGCGCAACAGGGCGTGAGGGCGCGCGTTGCACCCGGGGCAATAGTCGACTAAAATACTCGGGTATTCACCGGCATCCTGGCTGAGCGTGTCGCCATCAGGGTGCAGCGCGTGCGAAAATACACGGAACCACGAGCCACCACTGTCACGCCCGCCAGCACAGGTCACTGATTATGTCGCAGGAACACATCGAACACGCCATACGCAAGGAATATGCGGCGGGCTTCACCACCGACATCGAGTCAGACACCCTGCCGCCGGGCCTGAACGAAGACACCATCCGCTTCATTTCCGGTCGCAAGAACGAGCCTGAGTGGTTGCTCGAATGGCGACTTGAGGCCTATCGCGACTGGCTGAAGATGGCTGAGCCGGCCTGGGCGCACGTGAACTACCCACCGGTCAAGTTCAACGAAATCTCGTATTTCTCCTCGCCGAAGGCGATGAAGGACCGCCCCCAGAGCCTGGACGAGGTCGACCCCCAGCTCATCGAGACCTACAACAAGTTGGGCATTCCGCTGCACGAGCAAGCCGCCCTCGCCGGTGTCGCCGTCGATGCCGTGTTCGACTCGGTATCCGTCACGACGACCTTCCGCGAAAAGCTCTGGGAGGCAGGCGTCATATTCTGTTCCATTTCGGAGGCGGTTCACGACTACCCCGAACTGATCAAGAAGTATCTGGGCAGCGTTGTGCCGCGCAAGGACAACTTCTACGCGGCGCTCAACAGTGCGGTGTTCAGCGACGGTTCCTTCGTCTACATCCCCAAGGGTGTGCGCTGCCCCATGGAACTGTCCACCTACTTCCGCATCAATGAAGCCAACACCGGCCAGTTTGAGCGCACGCTGATCGTTGCCGACGAAGGTAGTCACGTCAGCTACCTTGAGGGTTGCACCGCTCCCATGCGCGACGAGAACCAGCTGCACGCTGCTGTGGTTGAGCTGGTGGCGCTGGATGGCGCGGAGATCAAATACTCCACGGTGCAGAACTGGTACCCGGGGGATGCCGACGGCAAGGGCGGCATCTACAACTTCGTGACCAAACGCGGCGTGGCGCACAGGGACTCGAAGATCTCCTGGACGCAGGTGGAAACCGGTTCTGCCATCACCTGGAAGTACCCCAGCTGCATTCTGCGTGGTGACAACAGCGTCGGCGAGTTTTACTCGGTCGCCCTGACCAACAATGCACAGCAGGCCGACACAGGCACCAAGATGATTCACCTGGGCAAAAATACGCGCTCGACCATCATCTCCAAGGGCATATCGGCGGGCAAGAGTTCCAACGCCTATCGCGGTCTGGTGCGCATGAGCCCGCGGGCGGAGGGTGCGCGCAACTATACCCAGTGCGACTCGCTGCTGATTGGTGACCGTTGTGCGGCGCATACGTTTCCCTACATCGAGAGCCGCAACCCTTCGGCGGTCGTCGAGCACGAGGCAACGACCTCCAAGGTAAGCGATGACCAGCTGTACCTGTGCCAGCAGCGCGGCCTCGACGCAGAAAAGGCGGTCTCCATGATCGTCAATGGCTTCTGCAAGGAAGTCTTCAGGGAACTGCCCATGGAGTTTGCCATGGAAGCGGGCAAGCTGCTGGAAGTGAGCCTGGAAGGTTCTGTCGGTTAAACCCATGACTAGTGTGCGGCGCCGCTGCCGCACTTCGGAGCAAGAAGACCATGTTGAAGATCGACAACCTGCACGCCAGTGTAGAAAATAAAGCCATTCTGAAGGGCCTGGACCTCGCCGTCGGCGCTGGCGAGGTCCATGCGATCATGGGGCCCAATGGTTCGGGCAAGAGCACGCTGGGCCACGTACTGGCGGGTCGCCCCGGCTACACGGTTACGGCGGGCAGCGCACAGCTGCTGGGTCAGGATCTGTTGACACTCGACACTGAGGAGCGGGCACACCTCGGCCTGTTCCTCGCCTACCAGTACCCGGTGGAGATTCCGGGCGTCAGCAACATGGAATTCCTCAAGGCCTCCGTGGATGCCGTGCGTGAACACCGCAACGAGCCGGCGCTGGACAGTGTGTCTTTCATGAAGCAGGCCCGCGAGGCCTGCAAGGCCGTGAACCTGGACCAGGCGTTCCTCAAGCGCGGCGTCAACGAGGGCTTTTCCGGCGGCGAGAAGAAACGCAACGAACTGATGCAGATGATGCTGCTGGCACCAAAGCTCTGCATCATGGACGAAACCGACAGCGGGCTGGATATCGACGCCCTGCAGGTGGTCGCCGATGGCATCAACGCCATGCGCAGCCCGGACCGCAGCTTTATTCTGGTAACGCATTACCAGCGCCTGCTCAATTTCATCAAGCCGGATCGGGTGCACGTGCTCTCAGGCGGGCGTATCGTCAAATCCGGCGATCATTCACTGGCACTGGAACTCGAGGAACGCGGCTACGCCTGGCTGGAGGATGTCGCCTGATGAATGACTTCATGCAGCAGGCGCTGGCGGCTGCCGCGCGCTCAGCGCCACCCTGGCTGGAACCACTGCAGGCGCGCGGTCGTGAAGCGTGGAGCAAGACGTCATTGCCTACACGCAAGACCGAGGCGTGGAAGTACACCAGCCTGCAGGCGCTGCAGAAAACCTTCAGCGCAGCGCCCACACAGTCCGCCGGATCGCCGCTTGGGGATGTACCGCTGCCTGAACTGTCAGGCCCTACCCTGGTGTTTACCGACGGCCACTATCGGGCAGACTTGTCCACCACGGAGCTCCCTGCCGGTTTAAGGCTGGTGCGCTTTGCTGACGCCACCAGCGACCAGGCCGAGCGCATTGCTGCGGCCCTGGGCAGCGCCATCCTGCCGGGGCGTCACGTGTTCGCGCCGTTGAATGACGCCACGCTGACTGACGGCGTGTTTATGGACGTGCCGGCAAACACCCGCATCGAGACACCCGTGCACATCGCCTGGCTGACCACGGGGCAGCACGAGTCCATCAGTGTGACCCAGCGCCTGCTGGTCTGCCTTGGGGAAAACAGCGGCGCCACGCTTGTCGAGTCCTTCGCCAACACAGCCACCGGCGGCACCGCCTTCACCAACGGGCTGACCGAGCTGTTGATCGGCCGCGGGGCACAGCTGAACCACTACCGGCTGCACCTTGAGCAGGGCGACGTGGTGCACATCGGCGGCGTCCACGCCCGTCAGGAGGCGGACAGCGTGCTGAACGGTTTTCACCTCGCACTGGGCAGCGCGCTGAAACGCATAGATCTGGTGGTCAACCAGCAGGGGCCCGGAGCGCACTGTGCCGTGGACGGCCTGTACCTGCCGCGCGGCACCGAAACGGTGGATTACCACACCTGCATCGAACACGCCGTGCCCCACTGCACCAGCCGGGAGCGCTTCCGCGGCATCATCGCTGATGAGGCCAGCGCCGTATTCAACGGGCGCATTCACATTCATCCGCAGGCGCAGAAAACCCGTGCGGAATTGAGCAACAAAAACCTGCTCACCAGCAACAAGGCGGAAATCAACACCAAGCCGGAGCTGGAAATCTACGCCGATGATGTACAGTGCGCCCACGGTGCCACGGTGGCCCAGCTTGACCCCTTGACTCTGCACTACCTGCGCACCCGGGGCGTGCCGCGTGATGAAGCCGAGGTGATGCTCAGTTACGGCTTTATCAACGAACTGGTGGAAGCCGTGGAGCAGGCCGAACTGCAGGCCTTCCTGAAACCCCTGCTGGCCCACCGCTTTGCGCGGGATTCACGCCTGACGAGGCATATCCTGTGAGCTCTCCTGCCACGGTCACAGCCGTCGAATTTGACCCCCAGATACTGCGCCAGGATTTTCCGATCCTGCAGCAGTCCGTGAATGCTGCCCCGCTGGTCTACCTCGACAACGCCGCAACCACGCAAAAACCGGAAGCGGTGATTGAGGCGATCGGCAATTACTACCGCCGCGACAACGCCAATGTACACCGCGGTGTACACACCCTGAGCGACCGGGCCACGGTGGCGTTTGAGGGCGCGCGTGAAACAGTGGCGCGCTTTATCAACAGCCCTGGCAGCCACCAGGTCATTTGGACGCGCGGCGCCACCGAGGCCATCAATCTGGTCGCCTACAGTTGGGGTCGCAACCAGCTGCGCGCTGGTGACCGTATTCTGGTTTCTTACCTTGAGCACCACTCGAACATCGTACCCTGGCAGCTGGTAGCCGCCGCCACCGGCGCCGAAGTCGTCCCGATTCCCATTACCGAAGCGGGCGATATCGATCTGGAGGCACTTGCGGGCCTGCTGGATGAACGCGTCAAACTGGTTGCGGTCAACCACGTCTCCAATGCCTTGGGCACCATCAACCCGGTGGCGGAGATCAGCCGCATGGCGCACGCCGCCGGCGCGAAAATTCTGGTGGATGGCGCCCAGGCGATTGCGCACATGGCGGTGGATGTGCAGTCCATCGGCTGCGACTTTTACGTCTTCTCGGCGCACAAGCTGTTTGGACCCACCGGTATCGGCGTGCTCTGGGGTCGGGAGGCCCTGCTGGAAGACATGCCGCCCTTCCTCGGCGGTGGCGAGATGATCGAGACAGTCAGTTTCAGCGGCAGCACCTGGAACACGCTGCCCTTCAAGTTCGAGGCCGGCACGCCCAACATTGCCGGCGCGATCGGGCTGGCCGCCGCCATCGACTATCTCGCGGGCATTGATATCGAAGCCGCTGCGGCGCATGAGGTGAACCTGCTGCAACACTCCCTGACACTCGCCGCGCAAGTCGACGGCCTGCGCCGCATCGGCTGCCCTGCACACGCTGTTGGCATCTTCAGCTTTGTCCTCGAGGGCGTGCATCCCTCCGACCTCGGGATGCTGCTGGATGAACAGGGGATCGCCGTGCGCACCGGCCACCACTGCACGCAGCCACTGATGGCCCACTATCAGCTGCCGGGCACCGTGCGCGCCTCCTATTCACTGTACAATACCGTGGATGATGTCGAGCGACTGTTCGCCGGTATCCACAAGGCAAAACGGCTCTTTGGCTAGAAGGTTATTTATGAGCGTTGAAACGTTTGACGTGAACACCGATGCCCTGCAGGTTACGCCGGCAGCGGCTGCCTACCTGAAGAAACAGCTCGGCCAGTCGGGCAAGCGGGCGCTGCGCATCAGCGTCCGGGAGAGCGGCTGTACCGGCTTCATGTACGTCATGGACGAAGTGGACAGCGGCCAGGAGGGCGATCTGGCCCTGCATCCGGATGCGGAGCTGGCGATTTTCGTGGACCGCGCCTCCCTGCCCGTTCTGCAGGGCACCCGGCTGGATTTCGAAAAGGAAGGCCTGAACCGTACCATCAAGTTCCACAATCCCAACGTCACTGCTGCCTGCGGCTGCGGCGAAAGCTTCAGCATCAGCTGATCCGCGGAGTCTGCATGAGCGCCCAGGAAAGAACACTGTTGACCACCCAGCGTGACTGCCCGGGCAGGCTGGTGCCCGTTGGCGATCCGGTGACCATCCCGGCGCATACCTTCGTGACGCTGACCCAGGCGCTGGGCGGCAATTACACGGTCATTCACAACGGCAATATGGTGCGCGTCGACGGCACCGATGCCGACGCGCTGGGGCTGACACCACAGCGGCTGGACTTTACCCCGCCGGCCGATGGCCGCATCGACGAGGCACAGGTGTGGGAGGCACTGGGTACCGTATATGACCCGGAGGTCCCGGTCGACCTGGTCAATCTGGGGCTGATCTACAGCGTCGAGATCGACCAGGAGAGCGGCCGTGTCGCAATCAGCATGACACTCACCGCGCCAGGCTGCGGTATGGGCCCGGTGCTGGTGGGGGACGTCAAGTACCGCGTGTCGCAGGTGCCGCATGTCAAAAAAGTCGATGTGGACCTGGTCTTCGATCCGCCCTGGAGCCGCGACATGATGTCTGAGGAAGCCCAACTCGAAACCGGCATGTTCTACTAGGGAGACTTCACCGTGCCAGACCCGGCGCCCGCCAATCCGTTTGGCCACAGCATCACCAGCAATGACATCGTAGACACCCTCGCGTTCTTCGATGACTGGGAGGACCGCTACAAGTACATCATCGACCTGGGCCGCGAACTCCCGGACATGCCGCCGGCACTGCGCACCGAGGAACGCAAGATCCGTGGCTGTCAGAGCCAGGTGTGGATTGATGCACAGCTGGAACAGGGTCGCCTGCAGCTGTCAGTCGACAGTGACGCCTTTATCGTCAAGGGCCTGCTCGGCGTCGTGCTGGCGGCCTACAACAACAAGACGCCCGAGGAAGTGCGGGCGTTCGATATCGACGCCTATTTCGAACAGCTGGACCTGCTGCGTCACCTGTCTCCCACACGGGGTAACGGGCTGCGGGCCATGGTCGCCCGGATCCGCCAGATCGCCGGCGCGGGTTGAGGTCGACGCGGGCGCCCTGAACAGGCGCTCGCGCAGACCGCACCGCCTTAGTCGTCCTCTTCGGTGAGATCGTCTTCCTCAAGCTCATCCTCAGGCGTGAGGTCGTCGTCTTCGGAGTCGTCGGGATCATCATCCTCGTCCGTGAGATCGTCGTCGTCCGTCAGATCGTCATCGTCCGTCAGGTCATCCTCGTCGCTGTCGTCATCGCCGGAGGTGAGGGGGTCGTCGTCCAGGAAATCGTCACAGCCCTCGCTGGAGTCATCCGTAGAATCGCCATCCTCAGAGTCGTCATCCCCGAAGCAGGCGAACTCACGCTCACCCGCCAGGGCCACCAGATCTTCAAACTCCACTTCATCCGCGATCCCATCGGCGACGGGGTCATCGCTGACCTTGACCAGATCACCGGGCTGCACATTGGCAAAAAACAGGTCGGCATCAATATCGACGTCATCCCTGCCTTCAAACTCGGCACCTGAAGTGCTGTAGGTCAGGCCCAGAATGGTGATGCTCTCGCCCGCCACAAAGCTGTCTACCGGCCCCTGCAGCGACTGCTCGTTCTCGTCATCATCCCGCTCCACTGTTGTCGCTACCAGGCGGTCACCATCGAGATAGGCCTCCACCTCCAGGTAATCACCCGGCACGAGGTCGCCGATACGCAGGATACTGGCACGATCAGAGTCGTCGTCCAGCCGTGTGCTCTGCGACAGGGTCACGGCAACTGAGCCGGGCACCAGTTGCAGGGTGAGGGTGCCGGCCTCGACGTCAACCGCACCCAGCGGGCCCTCCACCTTGATGCGTCCACGGCGTGACGCGATACGGCTTGCCACCAGCCGGCCCTGCTCCCAGACCCCGTTTATCTGCACCACTGCGCCATTGCCCAGCACCAGACCCGCGGGTTGCAGGGTCGCGGCGCTGGCGTCGACGTCAACCCCTCCCACGCGGAAGCTGGCGGGACTCTGGTATCCCGTAATGGCACCCTGTACCTGCACAGCCGCACCCTCCGCGAAGCGGTTGCCGACGCTTTCATCCAACTCGATGCGCGTCGCAGTGAGCACGCCTTCTGTGAGTGTGCCGCGCACCTCCACCAACTGCCCTTCACTCAATGTGGCGCCACCAAAATCCTCCAGAGCGGCCTCACTGGCATCCACGCTCACATCACCGAGCATGAACTGGTTTCCGCTGAGCGCCGTGACGCGGCCTCGCAGCTCCACCTGGGATTGACCGGCGACGAACCGCCCTTCCCGCTCAACCCGGGTTGCCCGCAGACTCTCGCCGCGGCCCGTGAAGCCGGAAACTTCCACGACATCGTCGAGCGCCAGCGTATCGAACGTGACATCATCAAACACGGTACCCAGGCGTTCGACGATCACGTTGATGCCAAGAATAGTCAGCAGTTTTGCATCGCCGTCGGCAGAGACTTCAATGCCGGATATCGGCCCCTTCAGTTCATTGTCATAAATCACGCGCTCCGCGGTGCCGCTGGTGCCGCTGTCATCCACTTCCCCGGTCACCAGCACCACCATGCCCAGGCGCAGGGCATCGTCATCGCGCACTTCGCCATTGACGATGACTTCGGCGTCGTCGGTCTCGAAGCGCACACCGTTGACAAAGATACTGCCGAAGCCATCAATCGACCCGCTACTGGTTGTGCTTGAACCGGAGCCACCTATGCCACCGCCCGATGTGGGTGGGACACTGACGGCTGCACTGAGGAGATCGCCACCGCCACCTCCACCGCAGGCAGAGAGCACCAGAGCCAAAGCGCTGGACGTGACGAAGGGACGCGGTACGAAAGTGTGTTTCATGGCAACTGCTCCTGTTCAGGGAGTTCAATGTAGTAGATGCCAACAGCAACATAGCGGGGTGCCTCTGCGCCCTCTGTCGTGTCGTCAACCTGATGCTGGTTCAGCCAGGCGTTGTAGTCTTCGAGCAACGCCTGGGACTTGCGGTTCGACAGCGCACGAAACTCCGCAGCCGCCGCGCCGCCGATGGAGGCGTTGGACACCTTGCGCTGGAAAAAGCGGTCTGTCGCGGGGGCTTCCAGGTTGTGGCCAATGGTGTAGACCAGTTCACCCACATCCCTGCCGAGGATGTTGAGCTTTTCCAGCGACGTCGCCATCGGAATGTAGGCACGTTCCACGAGAAGTGCCCTGCCCTCGTGGACCTGGACGTTAGCACTGGCTTCCAGGATAGCGAGCATGGCTGCCGCCGGAACGTCACCGCTGTAACGGCGTGTGAGTTCGGCGAAGCTCGCCTCGGCACCCTCCAGCGGCAACGCCGCGGGCTGACCGGCGGCATCGTGAAAATCGGTGTCGTTGACCCAGCCGCTGATCACCCGGATCGCACGGTTGTAGCGCTGGCTCGCACCCGCGCTGACGGGCGCATCGTCTTCACGCAGCCGGCTGATTTCCTTGCGGGTCATACCCGTGAGAGCTGACACGCTGGAGACCGTTGCGCGTTTGCCGCTGCGGGCGGCGAGCGCGAAGCCCTCATCCGCAAAGGCCCGCCTGGCCAGCTCGGCAAACGCGCCGTAGGCCATGCCGTGTGAGAGCAGCACGCGGGCAAGGGGGCGCAAGATACGCAGTACCGCTGCCGCCAGAATGTCATGTATTGGCATATCCATATTTGGGAATTTATTCCCAAATATGGATCGCGTCAAGCCTGTTTTTGCATTTCTTCTGAAATCGCCTGGCGATAGCCGGACAGGCCCTGCAGCACCAGCGCTATCGCCAGCGGACACACCAGCACCGGCAACAGCGCCAGGGCATAGCGCAGGTCGAGGTCATTGCCGAACAGAAAGTCGGTGAGCATCGCCACCGCACTGGGGCCAAAGGCGAGCCCGAACAGGTTGGTGAAAAACAGCATCAGTGCCGATACCTGTGCCCGCATGCGATTGGGGGTCATGAACTGGACGGCGGCCACGCCGACGCCAAAGTGCGCATTGAGGAAAAACACGATGGGTGCCGCCCACCAGATTGCCTGCTCGGGGGTGCTGCTCAACGGCCCCGCGATGGCCGGCACCATCCACAGTGCGGCGACCAGCAGCACAATGCGCAGCGGCGCATCTGCGTACCCCCGGCGCCGCAGCGGCTCCACGGACCACCCCCCGGCCAACGCACCCAGACTCCCCGCAATCAGGAACATCAGGCCAAACTGGCTGCCCGTCTCGGCCCGGGGCATGGCGAAGCTGCGCATCAGGAATTCCGGATACCAGGCCATGGTGCCGTAGCCGAGGATACTGAGCACGGACGCTGCCCCGATGGGCGCAAGATAGCCCCGCGCGTGCGCCCGCAGGTGGCGGAAGATGGCACCCAGACCCGGTGTAGAGGGCTCCACCACCGCCGAGCCTGCAACGGCAACAGCCCCACCGCGGCGCGCCGGCTCCGGCAGAAAACCCAGCAACACGGCGAGCAACAGGCCCGGTGCGCCCACCGCGATAAAGGTCATCTGCCAGGGTCGCATCTCGCCCAGCAGCGGGAGTGTCACCGGCTCGCTCTGCGCAAACCAGGCGTACACCGCGCCGCCGACGACGTAGGCGAGCCCCCCTCCCAGCGTGATCCCCAGGCTGTACACCGCGAGGGCACGTGCCAGTTTTTCCCGGGGAAAGAGATCCCCCAGCATGGAATAGGCCGAAGGTGACAGGGTGGCTTCGCCGATGCCCACGCCCACGCGCGCGAGGAAGAGGCCTCCAAAGCTGCGTGCCGCACCACAGAGGCAGGTCATCACGCTCCAGGCGACCAGGCCCGAGGTGATGATCCATTTGCGGCTGTGACGGTCGGCAAGTCGGGCAATCGGCAGGCCCATGACGATATAGAACATGGAAAACGCAAAGCCGTGCAGCAAACTGTACTGGAAATCGCTGATGGCGAAATCGGCGCGGATCGGCCCGATCAGCACGGCCATGACATTGCGATCGATGAAGGACAGGATATAGGCCAGCAACAGCAGCACGAGCGCGTAGTTGGCGGTGCCCGCGGCCGGATAGTCCGCTGCGGCGCCCTCGCCCGTCGGCTGCGGCGCCGTCACAGTGCCGGTGACCCGTCGCAGCGCTGCCGGCTGATGTATCGCTTACAGCAGTCCACGCCCGGGAATGGCCTGCAGCAGCTGACGGGTGTATTCCTCACGCGGGCTGTTGAACAGGGCATCACCGGTACCCTGCTCTACCACACGCCCCTTGTACAGCACGAGTATGCGGTCGGCGATGTGGCGCACCACCGCAAGGTCGTGCGAAACAAACAGCATGGTCAGGCCGTACTCACGACCCAGCTCCAGCATGAGTTCAAGGATCTGCGCCTGTATGGTCACATCCAGTGCAGACACCGGCTCATCGGCCACCACGAACTCGGGGCGGGTTGCCAGGGCTCGACCGATGGCGATGCGCTGCCGCTGTCCGCCGGAAAACTCGTGCGGGTACTTGCGCACGAAAGCGCGGGCGAGGCCGACATCATCCATCAGGCGCAGGACACCCTGCTCCACCGTCTTGCGTGATTCAATACCGTGCAGGAGCAGGGGTTCGGCCAGGGTGTCATAGACCGACATGCGCGGGTTCAGAGACGCATACGGGTCCTGGAATATCATCTGCATGCGCCGCCGCATCTGCTTCAGGGCGGCACCCTGCAGACTGGTCACATCGGTGCCGTCAAACAGCACTTCACCGCGAGTCACCGGCACCAGGCGCAGCAGCGAGCGGCCGATGGTGGACTTGCCGCTGCCCGACTCCCCCACCAGACCCAGCACCTCACCGCGCTGTACAGTGAAGCTGACATCATCGACGGCACGTAGGGGCTCCGACCCGCGCCCCTGGGAAAACCAGGTGCAGAGGTTGCGCACCTGGATCAGGTCGTCGCGGGGCAACTCGCCGGGCGCCTTGCTGCCCGCGGGAATCGCCGCCAGCAGTTTCCGGGTATAGGGATGTTCAGCGGCCTCAAAAATCGCCTGCCGGTCGCCCCGCTCCACCACGTGGCCCTTTTCCATCACCACAATTTCATCGGCGATGTCAGCGACCACCGACAGGTCGTGGCTGATGAAGATAACGCCGATGTCGCGCTTGCGCTGCAATTCGGCGATCAGCCCCAGGATCTGCGCCTGTATGGTGACATCCAGTGCGGTGGTCGGCTCGTCAGCTATCAGCAGCTTGGGTTCATTGATCAGCGCCATGGCGATCATCACCCGCTGGCGCATGCCCCCGGAGAACTGGTGGGGGTACTGGTCTATCGTCGACTCGGGGTCGCGCAGGCCCACCTCCGCCAGCAGTTCCAGCGCTCGCGCGCGCGCCTGCTGCCGCGTCACCTTGCGGTGATACAGCAACGGCTCCATCAGCTGGTTGCCCACCGTCATGTAGGGGTTGAGGCAGGTCATCGGGTCCTGGAAGATCATCGCAATATCGCGGCCACGGATCTGCCGCAATTCCCGCTCACTCAACTGCAGCAGATCGCGCCCGTCAAACACGGCGCTGCCGCTTTCGATACTGGCGGGGGGCACTGGCAGGAGACCCAGCAGGCTGTAACAGGCCACGGACTTGCCCGAACCCGACTCGCCAATAATGGCGGTGATCTTGCCGGCCTCGACATCAAAGCCGATGCGGTTGACCGCCGTGACACGCCCGTTGCGCGTCGTGAAATCCACCTGCAGGTCGCGGACACTGAGCAAAGGCATAAGCGATCAGTCTCCAGAACCGCGCACGTCCAGCGCATCACGCAGGCCGTCGCCAAGGAAGTTCAAAGCAAACAGGGTGAGCGTCAGCGCGGCACCCGGGAATATCAGTAACCATGGGTACTCCTCCATGGTCTCGGCGCCGTAGGATATCAGCAGGCCCCAGGAGGTCGCCGGCGGTTGCACACCGAGCCCGAGAAAGCTGAGGAAGGCCTCCAGCAGCATGACGCTGGGTATGGTCAGGGTGGTGTAGACGATAATCGGCCCCAGCGCATTAGGCACCAGGTGGCGGCGCACAATGGTGGCGGGCGACAGCCCCAGGGACACCGCAGCCTCCACAAACTCCTGCTGCCGCAATGACTGCACCTGACCGCGCATGATGCGCGCCATGGTCAGCCACTCCACCGCACCGATGGCCAGAAACAGCAAGAGCAGGTTGCGACCGAAGACCACCATCAACAGCACGATGAAAATCATGAAGGGCAGCGCGTACAGGATGTCCACCAGACGCATCATGACCGCATCCACGCGCCCGCCCACATACCCGGCGACCGCGCCCCAGGTGACGCCGATGACCAGCGCAACCGCGGTGGCGACGAAACCCACGGCCAGGGAAATACGCCCGCCGTACATGATCTGGGTCAGCAGGTCGCGGCCGAAGATATCAGTGCCCAGCCAGTGCTCCGCAGAGGGCGGGGAGGCGCCCAGATCCAGATTCTGCGCATCGTAGGCATAGGGTGCCAACCACGGGGTCAACAGGGCGATCAGGATGAACGCCGTGAGCACGGCAAGCCCGAACAACGCCAGCCGGTTCTTGCGCAGCCTGCGCCAGGCATCCTTCCACAGGGACGTGCCCTGCTCTGCCTGTGCCACGCTGGTGAGGTTCGCCGCCGTCATTCAGGCCTCCCCGTACTGCGCACGCAAGCGGGGGTTCAGCCACGCCGCGAGGATGTCAGACAACAGGTTGAACAACACGATCAGCGTCGACAGAAACACCGTGGTACCCAGAATCATGGTGTAGTCACGGTTGAACGCGGCCTGCACGTAGAAGCGGCCCAGCCCGGGAATCTGGAAAATGGTTTCCACCACAAACGATCCGGCCAGCAAGCCGGCGAAGGCGGGGCCGAGAAAGGCGACGACGGGAATCAGGCCACCGCGCAGCGCATGACGCGTCACCACCTGCCACTCGGGCAACCCCTTGGCGCGTGCCGTGCGAATATAGTCCTGTGACATCACCTCCAGCATGCCCGCGCGGCTCAGCCGCGCGATATAGGCCGCGTAGGCAGCCCCCAGCGTAAGGCTTGGCAGAATCTTGTCGCCCGGAATGTCACCCCAACCCGCCACCGGCAACCATTCCAGGTGGATGCCAAACAGCAGCACCAGCAGCGGCCCGAGCAGGAACGTCGGCATGCAGATGCCGATCATGGCCACGGACATGGGTATGTAGTCCTGGGCGCTATTCGGCTTCAGCGAAGCAACCACACCCGCCAGCCCACCCAGCACAACCGCAACCAGCAAGGCATACGCGCCAAGTTCGGCTGTCGCCGGCAGTCCCGCCGCTATCAATTCATTGACGCTGCGCCCCGGGTATTTGAAGGAGGGGCCCAGCTCACCTTGCGCGAGATCCCCCAGGTAGGCCAGATACTGCTGGCCCAGGGGGAGGTCGAGCCGGTACTGCGCCTCAAGCGCCGCCTTGACTTCGGGTATGACCGCTTTTTCACTGTCGAAGGGGCCGCCGGGTGCGATACGCACCAGAAAAAACGTGACGGTGATTACCGCAAGAATCACCGGTATTGCCTGCAACAGGCGCCCTACCACAAACCGCCACATAGGCTACTCCAGTTCGAACTCGGTCAGCGGTACATCCTCGAGATAAATGTACTTTACGTTGATGAAATCCATCAGGTTGGCAGGCAGCCCTTTTACCGAGGGGTGCACCAGGTGTTTGCTGGCGTAGGTGTAGATGGGAATGATCGGCATCTGCTCCATGAGGCGCGTCTCCGCTTCATGGAACAGTGCGAAGCGCTCCTCCTGGGTGGCGGCCCGCGGCGCGCGCTGCAGAATCAGGTCGTCGTAGACCGGGTCCGCAATGCCCGTGTTGTTGTTGCCACCCTCGGTGATGTACAGGTCGAGAAAGTTGTTGGGGTCCACATAATCACCAATCCAGCCGCGCCGCGCTACCTGGAAATTCATTTCGGACACTGAATCCAGGTAGACCTTCCACTCCTGGTTGGAGAGCGTGACCTTGATGTTGAGCACATCTTTCCACATCTGCTGCAGGGCTACGGCGATCTTGCGGTGACTTTCACTGGTGTTGTAGATGAGCTCCAGGCCGGGCCAGCCGTCACCGTCCGGATACCCGGCCTCGGCGAGCAGACGGCGCGCTTCCGCCGGATCGTAGGAAAACAACTGCGGTGGCTGGTAGCCCAGTGTGCCCGGGGGCGTGATGGCGTACGCCGGGTTATTGCTGCCGTACAGCACGTTGCGGGTAATCGCCTCGCGATCAACCGCCAGCGACAAGGCCTTGCGCACCCGCACGTCATCCAGCGGCGGTCGCTCGGTATTCAGCAGGTAAAAATAGGTACCCAGATAGGGCGCTTCGACAAACGGGGTGTTGGGCAGGCTGCGGTAGGCGGGAATCTTGTTCAGCGGCACATCGCCCGTGTAGTGCAGCTGGTTGACGCGGAACATGCGCTCCTCGCTGACCGCATTCTCTGTCGGGTAGAACACGATGCCGTTCAGGCGCACCGTGTCATTGTCCCAGTAGTGCGGATTGCGCTCCACAACGATGCGCCGGTTGAGCTCCCAGTCCTTGAGCTGGAACGGACCATTGCTCACGATGTTACCGACGCGGGTCCAGCGGGTAAAACGGTCTGTCGCCTTGCCAAAGCGTTCGACCGTCTCACGGTGCACGGCAAAGCTCGAATAGTGGTCCATGAGCTGCAGAAAATACGGTGTTGGCGCGTTGAGCGTCACCTCCAGCGTCATGTCATCTAGCGCGCGCACGCCGAGCAGCTCCGGGTCGTCAATCTTGCCGGTCGCGTAGGCCTCGGCGTTTTTCACCGGGTACAGCATGTAGGCGTACAGGTTGCCCATTGCCGGGTCCAGCGCGCGCCGCCAGGACCAGACAAAATCGTGCGCAGTGACCGGGTCGCCGTTTGACCAGCGGCCCTCGGGCTGCATATGGAACGTAATGACCCGGCGATCCTCACTGAACTCCCAACTCGCGGCCGCGCCGGGCTCGGGCTCCAGCGTCCAGGGGTTTTTTCGGGTGAGCCCCTCAAAGAGCGCGTCGATGATCTTGCTCTCGGGCACGCCGGTCACCACATGGGGATCCAGACCCTGGGGTTCAGAGCCATTACCAAAGTGGAGGATCCCGTCGCGGTTACCCTGAGCCACATTGGACTCACCGGCACTGCAGGCAAGCAGCAGCGCGGACAGCAGGCAGCAGGTAACAACACGGGCATAGTTTTGCATAGACGCGAACATAGCCTGTTTACCCGGTCAATGCCATCAGTAACCGGCCGTGCCCTGGACAATCTGCGCGTGGAAAGCGGCGTCCAGCGGCTCGTAGCGCGATGACCCCGGCTTCAGCACGCACAGCGTATCGGCGACCAGCGCCGGGTCATAGCCCTGCTTGCGCAGTTCGCCCTTGAGCAGTTTGAAGGTGCCGGTGGTATCAATCTCACGCTGGATGCGAATGAACAGCGGCCGTGCATAGTGCGGCAGCTCAGTCTGCACATGCGTCGAAAAACTATCCAGGTCCAGCCTCTCCACACCCTCCTCCAGACGCAGCGATGCCATGCCGGCACGCCCGTCGGTGCCGGGCACCTGAACCCCGTACACATTGCTCAACGCGACCTGGGGGTGCAGGTTGAGAATTTCACCCACCTCGTTGGTCGAGACGTTCTCTCCTTTCCAGCGGAACGTGTCCCCGATGCGGTCCACAAACTGGTAGTGCGGCAAGCCGAGGGCGAAACCTACGTCCACCGTCCGCATGAGGTCCCCCGTGTTGAACCAGGCATCGCCCGGTTTCAGCACATCGCGCAGTATCTTCTTTTCCGTCGCGTCAGCACTGGTGTAGCCCTCAAACCTGGTGTGCGGGGTGATTTTTCCCAGCAGCAGGCCGGGCTCGCCTGCGGTCACCGGCTGACAGCGCCCCGCGGCATCGCGCACCACCTCGTCGCGGTCCACGTCGTATTGGATCAGCGCCGTAGGCAACGCCGAGGTGCCGACCGTGCAATCCTTGTTCAACAGGTTGAAAAAGCCCACGTTGCCCTCGCTAGACCCGTAAAACTCGGCCACCCGCCGAATCCCGAAGCGCTGCTTGAAGTTGTGCCAGATATCCGGACGCAGACCGTTGCCCACCACGGCACGCAGCGGGTTGTCCGCATCATCCGCCTGCGCCGGCACGTGAAGCAGATAACGGCACAACTCACCGATATAAACGAACGTCGTGGTGCGATACTCACGAACTTCCGGCAGAAACTGGCTGGCGGAGAACTTGCGCCGGATGAACATGCTGGCTCCGGCCAGAAACGCAGCCCCCGCACCCACCATCAAGCCGGTACCGTGAAACAGCGGCAGACACAGGTACAGTCGGTCATCCTCGGTGAGCTGCAGGCCACCCACCTGGACAACGCTGGCTGTGAGGAGGTAGCGCCGATTGGACAACACGGCAGCCTTGGGCAGGCCGGTGGTGCCGGAGGTAAAAATATAGAACGCGGTGTCATCAATCACGATATCCGCCGTCTCCGGCGGATTCTCCGCGTCCGCCTCGGCAGCCGCAGCCGCCATGTCCAGCGCCCAGGGTGGCGCGGCGCGCGTACCCGCGTCCGGCACGAACAGGTAGTCGCCGTCTGCCAGCGAAAGCGTATCGCGCACATCGCTCACGGCGTCCAAGCACTCCTCGCCAAACAGGAACTTGCGGGCGTTGGTGATCTCCGCGCAGTGGGTCAGGGGGCGCCCGGTCAGACTGGTGTTGATCAGGGAGGCAATGACACCCAGCTTATTGAGCGCGATAACTACCACCATAAAGGCGATGCGATTCTCCATGAGCACGCTCACCGCATCGCCGCGCTTCAGGCCCTGGGCGCGAAACACAGCAGCATAGCGATTTGCTTCCGCGTTGAATTGCTGCCAGTCCAGGGTCTGCCCTTCACAGATAAAGGCCGAGCGTCGCGGTATGCGCGCCGCATTGGCGGCAACGCGAGCACCCAGGCAATCGCGCGTGTCGCCAGGGCGGGGACGCAGCAATTTCTTCACCTTGATCAAATTGGGAAGTTCGGCGAGAGTGGTCAACACGTCTTTTTTTATCACTACAGGGCTCCACGCTGTTTCGCACGCAGTATGATACCTTGAACCGGAAAAATTGAAACCAAAACCGCCTGCGACACCAACAGGACTACCGCCATGACACCCTACGACAAGCTGCACAAACACTTTGCTCGACTCAATGATCTGTACCACGTGGGCGCGATTGCGCAGTGGGATGAAGCCGCCATGATGCCGACCGGTGGCGGCGACGCGCGCGGACAGGCGCTGGCGACGCTGGATGGCATCACACACCAGATGCTCACTGACCCGCAACTGGGCGAATGGCTGGCAGCGGCGGAAACCGCAACACTGGCACCCTGGCAGGCCGCCAACCTGCGCGAAATGCACCGCAGCTACCGCGATGCCACCTGTGTCCCGGAAAGCCTCGTGGAACGCCGGGCACTGGCCAACAGCCGCTGCGAGCAGGCCTGGCGTGTGCATCGCGCGGAAAATAACTGGCAAGCCATGGCGCCGCTGCTGGAAGAGGTTGTCGCGCTGGCCCGGGAGGAGGCCGCCGCGCGCTCAGCCGTGAACGGCATGTCCCTCTACGGCAGCCTGGTGGACAGCTACGAACCCGGTATGACCTGCGCGCAGCTGGACCCACTGTTTGCCGAACTGAAAGCCTTCCTGCCCGGCCTGCTGGACGCGGTAATTGAAAAACAAGCGCGGCATCCGGCTGTGCTGCCCGAAGGCCCCTTCCCGATCGAGGAACAGCGCGCGCTCGGCCTGGAGATGATGCGCACGCTGGGCTTCGACTTCGAGCACGGGCGGCTGGATGTCAGCCACCACCCCTTCTGTGGCGGCGTGCCCAGTGATGTGCGCATCACCACCCGTTACGAAACCGAGGGCTTCACCCAGGCCTTGATGGGCGTCATCCACGAAACGGGGCACGCCCTGTACGAACAGGGGCTGCCGGCGCAATGGCGATCCCAACCCGTGGGGCAGGCCCTCAGCACCGCCATGCACGAAAGCCAGTCGCTGCTGATGGAGATGCAGGCCTGCCGCAGCCGGGAGTTCCTGCACTTTCTCACACCCCACCTGCAACGCTGTTTTTCGACGGCCAGCGCAGGCAGCACAACGTGGCAGGAGGACAATCTGTACCGGCTGTTCACACGGGTAAACCGCGGTTACATCCGCGTGTACGCGGACGAAGTAAGCTATCCGCTGCACGTCATTCTGCGCTATGAGATCGAGCGCGAGCTGATTGAGGGCACGCTGGATGTCGCCGGCATACCGGATGCATGGGACACGCGCATGCAGGCCTACCTGGGACTGTCCACAGCCGGTAACTACAGGGATGGGTGCCTGCAGGATGTGCACTGGCCGGCCGGCCTGTTCGGCTATTTTCCCACCTACACGCTGGGAGCGATGAGTGCAGCGCAGCTCTTTGCCGCAGCGCGCCGGTCGCTGCCCGAACTGCCCGCGCAGCTGGCGGAGGGCAATTTCTGCGCCCTGCTGGGCTGGCTGCGTGAACAGGTCCACAGCCAGGGCAAATTTCTCGACTACAACGCGCTCATGCAGCAAGCGACCGGCAGCCCGTTGCAGTCATCCTGGTTCCGCGCGCATCTGGAGGCGCGCTACCTGGAAGGAGGCTGAACACGCCAATGACCCGATTAAGCGCCCAGGACGCCGGATTTCTTCGCATCGAAACGCCGCGCTGCCCTTTCCACGTTGCTGCCTTGATGGTGCTGCGCCCCCCGGAAGGCGCTGCCGGGAACTTCCTGCGCAAACTGGCCCGGGACTGTGGTCGGCTCAACGAGATTCTGCCCGCGTTCAACAGGCAGCTGTCGGACCCTGAGAACATCTCCGGCGCGCACTGGGAGGAAGCCACCCACTACTGCCCCGAAAACCACGTGTTCCACTATGCCCTGCCGCAACCCGGGCGCATGCAGGACCTGCTGCAGTTGGTGACCCGCGCACATGAGAGGCGCCTGGACCGTCACCGCCCGCTGTGGGAACTGCACATCATCGAGGGGCTTCCCGGCGGTCGCTTTGCAATGTACTGCAAGACCCATCATGCGCTGGTTGATGGCATCGGCGCCATGCGCATGATCCAGAGCCTGTTCAGCACGGATCCGGCGGGCCGTATCGACTTCCGTCAGGTGCGGCGTGAACAGGGCCACCGGCATAGTCACCACAGCCTGTTCGAACAGCTGGGCCGCGTTGCCAGAAGCACTATCAAGCAGTATCGCGCCCTGCCGCAGCTGTCGCGGCTGCTGCTGCACATGGGGGAAGATATCCTCAGTGGCAACGTGGAGGGCATGCGACTGCCCTTCACCGCCCCCCGCACCCTGTTCAATACCGAGTTGGAGGCCCGGCGTAGCCTGACCATCTGTGATCTGCCACTGGGCACCGTGCGTCGCCTGGCAAAGCAGAGTGGCGGCACCGTCAACGATGTGTTGCTGGCGATCTGCGGTGGCGCCCTGCGCCGGTACCTCAAGGCACAGAATGCGTTACCGAAGAGTTCGCTGATTGTGGGCATGCCGGTGTCGCTGAAGTCTGCGCAGGGTGCCGACGGCAACCGCCTGAGCTACATCCTGAGCCCGTTCTTCACCAGCGAGAGCAACGACGCCAAACGCCTGCAGCGGGTTGTCCGCACGACCCGCGCTGCCAAACGGGAGATGGCGGCGATGTCAGTAACGGCGGCAGAAGACTTTTACGCGCTGCTGATGTTACCTGCGGTGTTGCTCACCTTAAGCGGCAACGTCGAGCGCGTGCGGCCGGCAATCAACGCCATCTTTTCCAATGTTCCCGGGGCGAGGACACCACTCTACCTGAACGGCGCACGCCTCGAGGCACTCTACCCGCTGTCGATCATCACCCACGGCATGGGCCTGAACATCACGGTGGTGAGCCATGCCGGGAAGCTGTGTTTCGGTATCGCCGGCTGCCCGGCGCGGCAGGCGGCCATTGATGAGCTGCCCGGACATATCCGCGCCAGCTATAACGCGCTGCGAAAGGAGATGGCAGGGCGGTAGCTGTTCGAGAAAAAACTTGCGGCCGCCCGCGCCCCTTTTGCTATAATCGCGGCCCCCGCCGGTGTAGCTCAGTTGGTAGAGCAGCGCATTCGTAATGCGAAGGTCGTAGGTTCGACTCCTATCTCCGGCACCACTATATCAATAAAATCAATTAGTTAGACGTTATTCGTGATCTATCCCTATATAGATCCCCACTAAGCGAAAGTGGTGCATCAACGCTCCCAGTAGCCGCGTCCCCGCCCTCATCCTAAACTCAGCCCACGGAGCCGATAGACGCAGACTGGCTCGCCGGCTGGACCACAGCGGCCGACAAGTCCACTACACCCCTCACCTACTCTCAAGCCACACTACCTCCCCAACTGGCTCCAGCAGTGCCGCATCCTTGTTCCGGGAATTGCCAATACTCGACGCCAGCGGCTGCAGGGCCAACGGGAATTTCAGTTCCGCACGAACTAGCGGATCATCGGGTGGTATCTCCTCGGCATTGTCCAGCCAGCGGACGCACTCCTCCAGCGACAGCATCACTGGCATGCGCGAATGCCAGGGCTGGAACTCTGGGGCAGCTTCTGTGGTGACCAGGGTGCAGGACAGCAAGGGGGCCGGCTGGCCTCGCCAGACATCCCACAGTGCCGCCACGGCCAGGGAGCTGTCTTTGTTGGTGATCAACCACGGCTGCTTGTGGCCTTGATCTGTACGCCACTCAATAAAGCTACTCATGGGGACGATGCCGCGCTGACTCTTGAAAGGACCGCGGAATGCCGGGCTTTGGGCCAGCGACTCGGCGCGGGCATTGAACATGCTGTATTTCGTGCTGACCTCTCTTGCCCATGAGGGGGTGAGCCACCAGCGGGCCAATTCCCCCTGCCCGTCGTGAAGCAGCAGCACATCTTCGGTGGGCGCGACGTTGTAGCGGGGCGGTGGTAAGCGTACATCGATGCCCAGAGAATCCAGCAGGTTCTGGAGGCCGGGCATCTCGGTAACGTTGAAACGGCCACACATCGAGCCTGTCTCCGGCAGGACTATGTCCCTGAGTGTAGCCAATCTGATTCCGAGCCGGTGATTTTCCTGCAAGTCGTGGAGCGTACCTGGATCACGATCACCACACGGCATGTTTTGGACCCATTCGTCGTGGGTGTTATAGTCCAGCCAACAACGAAAAGCCCCGATGAATGGACGAGCAGGCTGTCTCAGGCATGGATAAGAAGCAATTCAGCGAGAGGGACATCTGCACCAAGTTCATCACACCCTCGCTGATCCAGGCGGGCTGGAACCTCCAGACCCAGATCCGCGAAGAGGTCACTTTTACCGCCGGCCGCGTTATCGTCCGCGGTCGCCTGCACTCCCGAGGCAAGCAGCGGCGTGCCGACTATGTGCTGAACTACCAGCAGAACCAGCCCATCGCGGTGATAGAGGCCAAGGACAATAGCCACAGCCTAGGCGATGGGATGCAGCAGGCCCTGGCCTACAGCGATGCCCTGGATGTGCCCTTCGTCTTCAGCAGCAACGGCGACGGCTTCCTCTTCCACGACCGCACCGGCCTGGGGCCTGTCACCGAAACCACCCTTAGCCTGGACGAGTTTCCCTCCCCGGTGTACCTGTGGGAGCGTTACTGCCAATACAAGGGCGTCGCCGGCGCGGCACGCGCGGTGGTCGAGCAGCCCTACTACGACGACGGCAGCGGCCGGGCGCCCCGCTACTACCAGGCGGTGGCCATCAATCGCACCGTGGAGGCCGTGGCCCGCGGGCAGGACCGTATCCTGTTGGTCATGGCCACCGGCACCGGCAAAACCTACACTGCCTTCCAGATCATCTGGCGGCTGTGGAAGTCGCGGCAGGCGTCATTATCGGTCTGTGGCTATCCGCTATAGCGGTATCAATCTATCTATGGGGATATTGATGACGCAATTTAATTATCGCCTCCACTTGATTTGCTCAGGCCACCCCACGACGGACTCACCTAACGCCATGGGAGTCCAGTCCTTTCTATGCGGTTGCCTTTCTGCTAGGCTCTTGCTCACATTATTGGACCGCCTGCATGATTAAACGCTGTTTCATAGTCGCAATGACGCTGTTGATTGCTTTGCAGTCGATGGCATCTATTGCCTATGAGGCACAGCCGCACAACCCTGCAATGCCACATCATGATGAGCATTCACACGAATCAGCGGATTTTTTCAGCGAAAATCAGGCAACCAAGTCGTCTCCCGACAGCCCCAATCATTCAGCGGACCATTGCCATCACAGCCATAGCTGCTTCCACATGGTGTTGCTGGGAACCCTCACCAACACTTCCGGCTTGACTGCGGGAATAGTACTGTCCGACTACCAAGTCAACTTCACCACCGGGGTTCAATCCTCCCTTTTCCGCCCTCCTATCGTCTGATCCTGCGAATACCTTCCCCACCCGGGGAACTGTCATCTAGACTTTCGTAGGAGCAGTCTTATGCTTTTCAGAATGCCCGTAAAAAACGGGCGGCGCGCAATGCCGTGCCACTTTATTGTCCATGCTTTTTGCCTCTTAGCGCTGGCATTCGGTTCTGCCCTGGCCCATGCCGGTGACAAACCGCTCACTCTGTCCGAGGCCCTCTCGCGGGCCATGGCGGCAAACCCCGGCCTCCAGGTCTTCGATTTTCGCCTTCAGGGCCTTGAGGGTCGCCGCGTTACGGCAGATCAAAATCCTGCCCTGGAGGCCGGCCTGGAAGTGGAAAACTTCCTCGGCAGCGACAATCTGGAAGGGGTCGACGGGGCGGAGTACACCCTGTCCTTGTCATCGGCTCTCGAACTTGGCGGCAAGCGTCAGGCCCGCGTGAGCGTGGTTAACTCACGATACGGGCGGGTCGAGGTCGAGCGCCGGGCCGAGACCCTGAATCTCTTGGGACAGGCGACCCAGCGTTTTGTCGCCACCCTGGCCCTGCAGGAAAAACTCCAACTAGCCGCTGAAGCCGTGGCGCTGGCCGAGGCCACCCACGAGATCGTCACCCGACGTGCCGACCGCGGCGCAGCGCCGCAGGCCGAAGTCCTGCGCGCCAGGGCCGCGCTCACCCAGAGTCGTATTGAGCAGGCCCGTCGGCAAACCGAATTCGCGAGCCGGAAAATGGCTTTGGCTTCCCTGTGGGGCGATACCAGCCCGGACTTCCAAATGCTGGAAGGCGATCTGTTCCAGTTCGGTTCCTCCGACAACTTCGATGCCCTGTACCAGCGGGTCAGCGCCAGCCCAGCCATTCAAATCTACGCCAGCGAACAGCGTATCCGCGAAGCGGAGATTCAGCTGGCGCGCAGCCAGTCCGAGAGCGACATCCGTTGGCAGGTCGGCATCCGGCGCTTCGAAGAGACGGATGATACGGCCTTGACCGCTGGGCTTTCGGTACCGCTCTTTTCCGGACGGCGCAATCGCGGCGAGGTGCAGGCCGCCCTGGCGGCGCGGGATGAGGTCCGATTCCGCCGGGAGGATACCCTGCTGCGCCTCCATTCGCGCCTCTTCGATGCCTACCATTTGCGACAACAAAGTATTGAGGCTGTTGAGCAGATTCGCAGCCAAATGCTTCCCGACCTGACCGATGCACTCACTCAGACCCGCCAAGCCTATGAAAACGGCCGCTACAGCTATGTGGAGTGGACCGCCGCACAGCGTGAGCTGCTCTCAGCACGGGAGGTACTGGTCGACGCCGCGACCACGGCGCTACTCAACCAGGCGTTGATCGAACAACTTACGGCGCAGCCACTCGCGACTACTCCGAGCGCCCCGGCGCGCTAACCCACGAATTCAGGACTCACACCATGCAACTGATAAAACAACTCTGTCTGATTCTGGTGGCCAGCTGCCTTGCCGTCAGTCCCTTGCACGCTGCCGAGGAACAACAGGGCGAATCGCAGGCCGAGGCTAAAGGGCCTCACGGCGGCATACTGCTGCAACAGAACGACGCCACCGTCGAACTGCAAATCTTTGAGCAGGGCGTTCCCCCGGAATACCGGGCCTGGGTCACCAGGGATGGCCGCGCCGTTACCGATGCTATTGACCTCAATGTCCAGCTCACCCGCCTGGGCGGGCAAGTGGACACATTCGACTTCGCCTACCGGGGGGACTACTGGCTGGGAGATGGCGTGGTGATCGAGCCCCACTCCTTCGACGTGGAAGTGACCCTCGCGATGGACGGCAAGAACTACAGCTGGCTCTGGGAATCCCATGAAGGTCGCACCCGGATTGCCCCGGCTATCGCCCAAAAAGCGGGTATCACAACGGCCGCAGCCGGGCCGGGTGCCATCGAGCGTAGCCTCACCACCTACGGCAGCCTGGCCACGGCACCGCAGCAGATTGCCCGGATCCGCGCCCGTTTCCCGGGCGTGGTCAGTCAGGTGAAGGTCAATCTGGGCGATCGAGTCGAACGTGGTGACGTACTCGCTCAAGTCGAGTCCAACGAAAGCCTGCAAACCTACGCACTGCGAGCGCCCATCGATGGGATCGTCATTGAGCGCCGGATCAGTAACGGGGAAATGGCCGGGGAGCAACCCCTATTCGCCATTGCCGATTTGACCACTCTGTGGGCCGAACTCAAGGTCTTCCCTGGCCAGCGGGCCGAGGTTGCCATTGGCCAGAAAGCCCGCCTGAAGGCTGACGGCATCGCGCGGGAAGGCGCCATCCGCCACCTGCTGCCGGCACCCGGCAACGCGCCCTACACCCTGGCCCGGGTCGAAGTCGACAACGCCAAAGGCCTGTTGATCCCGGGTTTGCTGGTGGCCGGAGAGATCGTGGTGGAAACGGTGGAGGCCCCGTTGGTGGTTGACAACCGCGCCCTGCAATCCTTCCGGGACTGGACCGTGGTGTTTATTCAGGTGGATGACACCTACGAGATCCGCCCACTGGAGCTGGGCCGCAGCGACGGCAACCTGACTGAGGTGCTGGGAGGCCTACAGGCAGGCGATCGCTATGTGGTGGAAAACAGTTATTTGATCAAGGCCGATATCGAAAAATCCGGCGCATCCCACGACCACTAACCCAGGAGGCTATGATGATAAATGCCATCTTACGCTTCTCGGTAGAGCGGCGGTTTTTAACGTTATCCCTTATTCTGGTGCTGGTCGGCGTGGGCGTGTGGAGTTTTCAGCGCCTGCCCATCGACGCGGTGCCGGATATCACCAATGTCCAGGTGCAGATCAACACCGAGGCACCGGGCTATTCGCCTCTGGAGGCAGAGCAACGCATCACCTTCCCGGTGGAAACGGCTTTGTACGGCCTGCCCAACCTGTCCTATACCCGGTCCCTGTCCCGCTACGGCCTGTCCCAGGTGACGGTGGTGTTCGAAGAAGGCACGGATATCTACTTCGCCCGCAATCTGATCAATGAGCGACTGGGCGCCATCAAGGGCGCGCTGCCCCCCGGGCTGGAGCCGGAGATGGGTCCCATCGCCACCGGCCTTGGCGAGATCTTCATGTACACCGTAGAAGCCCTGCCCGGCGCCACTCAAGCGGATGGCAGTCCGCTGGACGCTACGGCGCTGCGGGAGATCCAGGATTGGATCATCAAGCCGCAGCTGGCCCAGGTGCCCGGTGTCATCGAGGTCAACACCATAGGCGGCTACGACAAGCAGTACCACGTCACGCCGTCGCCCCAACGGTTGCTGGAGTTCGGCATCACGGTGGATGAACTGGTCAGCGCCCTGCGGGACAATAACACCAATCGCGGCGCCGGCTATATCGAACGCAACGGCCAACAGCTGTTGGTGCGCTCGCCCGGGCAGCTGGCCACCATTGGCGATATTGAACAGGTGGTGATTGCCAACCGGGATGGTGCGCCAGTCCGGGTAGCCGATGTAGCTGACGTGGCCATTGGCAAGGAGCTGCGCACCGGCGCCGCCACCCGCGACGGCAAGGAAACGGTGATGGGCAC